>CBDTXZ010000095.1:0-11534 GCA_965364515.1 uncultured bacterium | reverse complement strand
TGGTGCTGATCCTCGACGGGGTCGATCCGGCGCGCTTGGCCACGGCGAAATCGAACGTGACGTCAAGGCGTCTCGGATCGGGCCGGAGCGACTGCGATCCGGTGCGGGTGATCGCAGACGGCGATCGCTGGATCCCGCTCGCAGCCAGAAAGCCGCTACGCGTGTCCAACATCGACAAGGAGTTCTTCCCCGACGGGACCACCAAGGGCGACTTGATCGAGTACTACACGTGCATCGCAGACGTGTTGCTGCCGCACCTCGCCGACCGGCCGATCTCCATGTCGAGGTACCCGAATGGGATCGGCGGGGCGTCCTTCTACGAGAAGCGATCGCCCGGCCATCAACCGGATTGGATGCAAACCGCCAGGGTCGACTCCGAGTCGATGGGCGGGGAGATCGACTTCCTCCTCGCGTCGGACCGCGAGTCGCTGATGTGGTTCGCCAACATGGGCTGCATCGAGATCCATCCGTTTCACAGCAGGGCGTCGGATCTCGAACACCCCGACTACGCGATCTTCGACCTCGATCCTGCGGACGGATCGACCTGGAGCCAGGTCGTCACGGCCACAACGATGGTCGCGACCATGCTCGATGCACTCGGTCTCGCCGGGTACCCGAAGCTCTCTGGCTCCAAGGGCATGCACGTCTACGTGCCTCTCGAATCGGGCCGGCACGACTACGCACGAGTTCGGAGGTTCGTCGCCGCGGTCGGTGAGCTGATGGCCCAGGCGAATCCGGCGGATGTCACGGTCGACTGGAAGATCCCGAACCGCAGGGGGAAGGTGTTCGTCGACGCCAATCGGAATGCATCGGGTCAGACCATCGCGTCTGTCTACTCGGTCCGTCCCAGACCGGGTGCGCCGATCTCCATCCCGATCACCTGGGAGGAGGTGGCGGCGCTCCGGAACGGTGACGTCCACCTCGGGAACATCGCCGAGCGGGTCGACGAAGTCGGCGATCTGTTCGCCCCGGTCGCCAGCGGCGGTCAGACCCTCGACTCCGCAGAGGAGCGCCTCGAAATCGGATGACCGTCATGCTCGTCGGTTCGCCGGCACCTCGTCGATGCCCACGACATCAGGCCAACCGGGCTTTGACGAAGTCGTTCCAGGTCTCGCCTTCGGTGGTCCGGTTTGGTGTGAGGTTCCCGCCGGCACGGAGCGCTGCGCCGGAGATGCCCGGGTAGTTGACCTGGACGATCCTTCTCCCGTGTCCTGACGCTGCCCGGTGAGAAACGGCCAGATCCTTCGCCTCGTACGCCATCGGCCCGCCGACGTCGTCCATCCGGCCCTGCGGGCCGGACTCGACCGTTGCGGCCAGCTTGCGGGCCACCACTCCATGATCGATCGGTTGGAAGCGGGTGTCTCGAGGCAGAACCAGCACCGGGAAACGCGCCATCGCCGTCAGCGTCGCCCAAACCCAGGCGTGGAACTGGGTGGAGCGAAGGATCGAATGCGGGTGCCGCGAGCTGGCGATCATCTCCTCTGCGGCGATCTTCGACTTGTAGTAGCGGAAGGGAACGACGTCGGAACCCACGATCCCTGGAAAGACGATGTGCGGATCGCCCGCCCGTGTCGCCGCGTCCAACAGCACCTCCGTCCCGCCTCGATCGACCTGCCGGTGCGCCCGGGGGTCCGTGGCACAGTGCACCACTGCGTCCACCCCGTCCAGTGCCTCGGCGACTGCACCCGTACTGGCCAGAGAGCCGGGGATCGCCCGGGCGGTGTCGGGGACCTGCCCGGGATGCCGTGTCAGGACCCGAACGGCGTGAACCCGTGAGACCAGTTCGGCGACGACGGCCGAGCCCAGGACACCGGTTCCCCCCGTGACGAGGACCTCCACCGTCTCAGGTGAAGATCGTGCGGCTCTGCTCCCTGAGATACGACCTGAGATACCACGGCCCGCCGCCACCCGCACCCGACGTACCTGATCCCTTCCAGCCGCCGAACGACTGGATGTCGGGCCAGGCGCCGGTCGTTGCGCCGGCGCGACGGTTCACATACGTGGTCCCCGCTTCGATCCGATCGAAGAACTTCTCGATCTCGGCCTCGTCCTTCGAGAACAGACCGGCCGTCAAACCGAACTCGGTGTCGTTCGCCTTGTCGAGCGCCTCGTCGAGCGATTTCACCTTGCCAACGACCACGAACGGCACGAAGAGCTCGCGCTCCCAGACCCACGACGACTCGTCCACCGTGGCAACCGTCGGTGCCACGAAATTGCCGCCGGCGAGCTCGTCGTCCAGCTTCTCGCCGCCGACGAGGATCTTTCCCCCGGACTTCTCGACCTCTTCGACCGCGGACACGTATCGCTCCACTGCGGCCTCGTCGATGACGGGTCCCGTGAACGCCTCTCGCTCGATCGGGTTGGAGACCTCGAGGGTCTTGGTGAAGTCGACGAGCTTGGAGACGAAGTCGTCGTACACGCTCTCGTCGACGTACACCCTCGAACTCGCCGAGCACTTCTGTCCGCTGAAGCCGAATGCCCCTCTCGCCACACCCTCGGCCGCCTCGTCCAGATCGGCACTCGCCGTGACGATCGCCGGGTTCTTGCCGCCCATCTCGGCGACGACCGGCTTTGGCACCCGGTCGGCGAAGTTGTTGTAGATGCTCATCCCGACTTCGTAGCTGCCGGTGAAGGTGATCCCATCCACGTCGGCCTCGACGAGTGCCTTGCCGACGGCGTCGCCGCCGGTCACGACGTTCAGGACGCCGTCCGGCAGCCCCGCATCGGACATCAACCGGTAGAACTCGAGGGCGGCGAGCGCTCCTCGGTTGGATGGTTTCAGGACGACGGTGTTCCCGGTGAGCATCGCCCCGATCGAGCCGCCCGCGGCCAAGGCGAACGGGAAGTTGAAGGGAGCGATCACCGCCCAGACGCCGTACGGCCTGAGCACCGAGACGTTGCGCTCGTTCGGCGCCAGCGCGTTGAGCTGAGTGACGAACCCGTCGTGTGATTCCATCTGCTTCGAGTAGTAGCGGAGAAACTCCGAGGTCTCCGCCACGTCACCCAGCGCTTCGAGTCTCGACTTGCCGACCTCGAAACCGAGGAGCGCCGACACTCTCATCATCCGCTCGTCGAGCATGTCCGCAGCCTTGCGCATGAGCGCGACCCGCTCCTGCCACGGAGTCTTCTCCCACGCGGGTTGGGCCGCGCGGGCGGCGTCCACGGCGTCGTCGACGTCGTCGGGGGAGGCCTGGGAGTATGAGCCGATCAACAGGTCGTGGTCGATTGGCGAGTACTCGTCGAAGGTGACCTCCGTCGTCCGAGGCTCACCGCCCACCCAGAACGGGTAGGTCTGTCCGAGTTGCTTCCTCGCCTCTGCGACTCCTGCGTCGTAGGCAGCCTGCAGCTCTTCGTCCTCGGCGTTCATGGTCGCGTAGGTGATCTTCATGTGGTTCTCCCGTGGTCTCGCTCTGAGCATAGGAGCCGCCGTGTGATCGGTGCCGGGGGACGGCCATGAGTACATTCGCAGACATGAGTGAGCGTCTGGCCTTCCGAACCTGTCCGCTGTGCGAGGCGACCTGCGGTCTCGAGATCCGACTGGTCGACGAGGAGGTGAAGGTCATCCGCGGTGACCGTCGGAATCCCTTCTCGAACGGGTTCGTGTGTCCCAAGGGCACTGTGCTGGGCAGACTCCATCAGGACCCCGATCGACTCCGAACCCCACTGATCAAGCGTGACGGGGTCCATGTCGAGGCCACGTGGGTCGAGGCTTTCGCCGAGATCCACCGCCGAGTCGGCGAAGTGAGGGAACGCCATGGTTCACAGGCGATGTCGATCTACATCGGCAACCCCAATGCTCACAGCTTCCAGAACAGCCTCGCGATCCGCCCGCTGGCGAAGTCGCTGGGTTCACCCAACATCTTCTCGGCATCGACCCTGGACCAGATGCCCAAACACGTGTCGGCGGGGTACATGTTCGGATCGGCGAGCACGATCCCGGTTCCGGACATCGATCGGACCGACCTCCTCGTGATCCTCGGCGCAAATCCCTACGAGTCGAACGGGAGCCTGGCGACGGCGCCCGACTGGCCGGGTCGGCTCGCAGCACTGCGGGAGCGGGGCGGCCGGATCGTCGTCGTCGACCCCCGACGGACCAAGACGGCCGACAACGCCGACCAACACATCCCGATCGTTCCGGGGACCGACGCTGCGCTGCTGATGGCCATGATCTCGGTGATGTTCGAAGAGTCCCTGGTGGATCTCGGTCCGTTGGCAGATCAGGTATCCGGCGTCGATGACGTCGCTTCGGCAGCACTCGCATTTGCTCCCGAGACCGTGGCTGCGTACACAGGGGTGGACGCCGAAACCACTCGCGCGCTCGCCCGGGAGATCGCTGCTGCCGGCTCGGCCGCCGTGTACGGGCGCATCGGAACCCACACGGTCGAGTTCGGGACCGTCGCGTCGTGGGCGGTGGACGTCATCGCAACGCTCACCGGCAACCTGGATCGACCGGGCGGGATGATGTTCCCGCTCGGACTCCATCAACCGGCCACGAAGCCGGTGCGCGACTTCAGAACGGGCCGATGGAGCAGCCGCGTGCGTGACCTCCCCGAGGTGCTCGGCGAGCTCCCATCCTCGACGATGATCGATGAGATGACCGTCTCCGGCGACGGTCGAATCCGGGCGCTCATCACCGTCGGCGGGAACCCGGCTTTGACGTCGCCGGATTCGGTGGCCTTCGACCGGGCCCTGGAATCGCTCGAGTTCATGGTGAGCGTCGACCCGTACCTCAACGAGACCACGCGTCATGCCGACGTCGTGCTTCCACCCCCTTCTGCGCTCGAGAAGTCGCACTACGACATCGCGTTCACCACGCTCTCCGTCCGCAACTACGCGATGTGGTCGCCGCCGGTGTTCGATCGACCGGAGGGCCATCCATCGGAGTTCGACATCCTGGTCACGCTGACCGCGATCCTGAGCGGCGCCGGGCCGGATGCAGACCCACGGATGGCTTCGGAGGCCGCCCTGGCCGGCCAGGTGGCGTCCGCAGTCTCCCGGCCCGGTTCACCGATCGAAGGGCGGGAGCCGAGCCAGATCCTCGAGACGCTCTCGGTCCATCCCGAGATGCCCGAGCGTTTCCTCGATCTCATGATCCGCACCTCTGCCCGGGGCGACGGGTTCGGCGCGGATCCGGAGGGCTGGACGCTGGAACGACTTCAGAGCCATGAGCACGGAGTCGACCTGGGCCCACTCGAATCGAGGATCCCCGAAGTGCTCGGCACGCCCTCGGGAACGATCGAGTTGGCGCCACCGGTGATCATCGCCGACCTGGCGCGGCTCTCGGAACGGATGGCGACCACCGAACCGAACGGTCTCGTCCTGGTCGGGAGGCGCGAGCTGAGGTCGAACAACTCCTGGCTCCACAACATCGACGTTCTCGTCCAAGGCAGGAACCGCTGCACACTCCGCATCCACCCGGACGATGCCGCCAGACTCTCGCTGGCCGACGGAGCTCTCGCAACGGTGAGATCCCGGGTCGGCGAACTGACCGTAGAGGTCGAAGTGAACGACGAGATGATGGCGGGTGTGGTCAGCCTGCCGTACGGCTGGGGTCATGACCAGGAAGGAACGCGGCTGGAGACCGCCTCGGTGCGTCCTGGCGTCAACGCCAACATCCTCACCGACCGCTCGAGGATCGACCCGCTCTCCGGGAATGCCGTCTTCAACGGAATCCCGGTGGAGGTCGCTTCGACGTGAAGCGATCGTTGGCGGTCGGCCTGGTCGTCGTCGCCTGGATGCAGGCGACCCGTTTGACCGAGCGGTGGGGAACGCTCCCACATGAGCCCGACCGCCCGATGCCCGGCGACGACCTGATTCCGGATCCGGCCATGAGTGCGACGCGAGCGCTCGTCGTCGACGCCCCGCTAGAGCGGGTCTACCCGTGGTTCGCCCAGATGGGGCCAGGCCGAGCCGGGTGGTACAGCTACGACTGGATCGACAATCGAGGGGTGGCGAGCGCTCGAGAGATCCACCCGGAATGGCTCGTCGACACTCCTGGCACCTCGATGGGAGAGTTGGCAGGACTCGAGTTCGTCGCCGCCGACATCTCCGCGCCGAAGCATCTCGTCATCGAGCTCGTCCGCCGTTCGAGTCTGTCGTTCACTCTGTCCTACGAACTCCAAGCCTGGGGTGAATCCGCCACCAGGGTCGTCGTGCGCGCTCGCGCCAGGTCGAATCGTGGGCGGTGGCTCGATCCGGTGATCAGATACCTGCTCGGGCCCGGCGACTTCGTGATGATGCGCCGGCAACTGATCGGTGTGCGTGAGCGGGCCGAGCGGTGATCTCCGGGCCTCCCGAAAGAGGCCGCTCGGTACGATGGTTCGTGTGAAGCCCGACCTCCCGTCCTTCGACACGCTCACGATCCACGGGGGAACCCGTCCCGATCCCGAGACCGGGGCACGTGTAACTCCGATCTACAAGACGACGTCGTTTCTGTTCGATTCCACCGAACACGCAGCCTCTCTCTTCAATCTCGAGATACCCGGTCACATCTACTCGCGTATCTCGAATCCCACCGTTGCCGTGTTCGAGGAGCGAATGGCGGCGCTCGAAGGTGGTGTCGGCGCGGTAGCGACCGCCTCGGGGCAAGCGGCGCTCTTTCTCGCAGTTGCGACGCTGATGGGATCGGGAGGACACATCGTCTGCTCTTCGGCGGTGTATGGCGGCACCGCCAACCTGTTCCTCCACACGCTGCCGAGATTCGGGATCACGACGACGTTCGTCGACCCACGAGACCACACCGCCATCGAGCGCGCCATCACCGAAGACACGAGGCTGATCCACGGGGAGACGATCGGCAACCCATCCATGCCGGTTCTCGACATCGAAGCCGTCTCCGGGATCGCCCACCGTCATGGCGTGCCACTGATGGTCGACTCGACGTTCGCCAGCCCTGCGCTCTGCCGCCCGATCGAATGGGGCGCGGACATCGTCATGCACTCGGCGACGAAGTTCATCGGCGGGCACGGCACGGTGATCGGCGGGGTGCTCGTCGACAGCGGCAGATTCGATTGGGAGGCATCGGGGCGGTTCCCGACGTTGACCGAGCCCTATGCGGCCTATCACGACATCGACTTCGTGGACGAGTTCGGTCCGGCGGCGTTCTCGGCGAGAGCGCGAGCCGAAGGGCTCAGGGACTTCGGGGCCGTCATGGCCCCGGACACCGCCTTCGCGATGATCCAGGGACTCGAGACGCTGCCGATTCGGATGGCGAGACACGTGTCGAACGCAGAAGCGGTCGCTGAGTTCCTCGACGCAGCGCCAGAGGTGGCATGGGTCGCCTATCCGGGTCTGTCGAGCCACCCCGACCATGCGCTGGCCTCGAAGCTGCTCCCCGACGGCGCCGGCTCGATCTTCTCGTTCGGGATCGAAGGAGGGCGAGAGGCCGGTGCGGTGTTCATCGAGTCCCTCGAGCTGTGGTCTCACCTCGCCAATGTCGGTGATGTCCGATCTCTCGTCGTCCACCCCGGCTCGACCACACACCAACAGATGACCGCCGAACAGCTCGCGACAGCGGGCATCGGCGAGGAGCTGATCCGGTTGTCGGTCGGGCTGGAGGATCCAGACGATCTCATCGCTGACCTGAAGCGGGCTCTGACCATCTCCCAGAAACGATGAGGACGTACGAGGTAGGGGGGAGAACTGCAGCGGTGCACGTGGAGGTGCCGGCCGGGCCCACCGATGCCCCTGACGTGGTGCTGGTGCACGGCGCCGGCTTCGATCACAACGTGTTTCGCTTCCAGACGCGCTTTTTCGCCGGACGGGGTCACAGGGTGTTCGCTCCCGACCTTCCCGGTCACGGTGTCAGTGATGGCCCCGCATCGAGCACGATCCCTGAGATGGCCGACTGGCTCGACGGTGCACTCGAGGAGCTCGACGTCCGGGATCCGGTGGTGCTGGGCCACTCCATGGGTTCGTTCATCGCCCTGGCCCACACCGCCAGGCATCCCGAGAAGGTGAGCCGCCTGGTGCTCTTCGCCACCACCGATCGAATGCGTGTCCACCCGGAATTGCTGTCTTCGGCCGAGGCAGGAGAGCAGCATGCGATCGATCTGATGGTGGGCTGGATGCACAGCGGGAACCACCGGTTCGGTGGTCACCGCAGCGCCGGATCGTGGTCGGCGGGTCTTTCGCGTCGGATCATCGAACGGAATCTCGACGTGCTCGGAACCGATCTCGCTGCGTGCAATGCTTACGATCCGGCGGAAGCAGCTGCGGAGATCCGGACGAAGACCATGGTCCTCGTCGGAAGCGACGACCGGATGACTACCGCAAACGGCGGTTTCCGGCTCTGTGCTCTCATCGAAGGCTGCCGGACCGTCGTGGTTCCCGGCGGTGGGCACGCCGCCCTGTACGAGCAGTCCAGGGTGGTCAACTCGGCGATCCGCCAGTTCATTGCGGCTTCGGATGCCGACCTCCCGATGTGACCGGCCGGAGGATCGAGCGACGGGTCTGGGCTCCGACGAGATTCCGCGTCACCGGTTCGACACAGACGCCGTGGCGACCGATCTAGGGTTGTCACCCACAGCTTCAGGATCGACCTTGCACACGTCCAATTCAGTCGGCCCAACGCAGACCCACGTTCATCGGCTCGCCGATGAGTTCGTGACGCAGTCCGGAGCCGTCATTCCCCAGGTCGATCTCGCCTATGAGCTGTACGGCGAGATCAACGAGAAGCGCGACAACGTCATCGTCGTGTTCCACGCTCTGACAGGCAGCCAGCATGCTGCCGGGGACTGCGCCGAGGTGCCCGAGGTCGGCGATCTCTGGACCGAGGAGATGCGCACCGGATGGTGGGACGGGTACATCGGCCCCGGGCGTGGTATCGACACCAACCGGTATGCGGTGTTGTGCATCAACTACCTCGGCGGCTGCTACGGCTCGACGGGGCCCTCGTCGATCGACCCCACGACCGGATCCCCCTACGGCAGTTCGTTCCCAACCCTCACGCTCACCGACATCGTCGACTCACAGGTCCGGCTCCTCGACGAACTCGGGATCGAGCGTCTCCACGCCGTCGTCGGTGGTTCCGTCGGCGGATTGATGTGTGCCGTGCTGGCGACGAAGTACCCGGACCGGGTGGGTGTCGTGGTGCCGATCGCCGCCGGTTTCGGGGTGACTGCGCTGCAGGTGCTCCACAACTTCGAGCAGATGTTCGCCATCGTCACCGACCCGGCGTTCAAGGGCGGCGACTACTACCCGGGACCGGGGCCCGAGCTCGGCCTGAGTCTCGCCCGGATGATCGGGCACAAGACGTTCGTGTCGCTCGACGCCCTTCAGGAGCGTGCGAGGAGCGAGATCGCGTCGCACGTCAACATCGGCGGGTACGAGGTGGGTCACCCGATCGAGTCGTACATGCTCCACCAGGCCCAGAAGTTCACGAAACGGTTCGACGCCAACACGTATCTGAGGATCATGACGGTGTGGCAGCAGTTCGATCTGGTCGCCGAGGTGGGCGGCGGGTCGATCTCCGAGTTGTTGGAGCGGTGCCGTGAACAGCGCTGGCAGATCTTCACGATCGACTCGGACGTGTGTTTCTACCCTGACGAGCAGACCGAGATGGTCGAGACGCTCAAACGCTCGGGCGTGCCGGTGCGAAGGTTCACCGTCCACTCCGAGAAGGGCCACGACTCGTTCCTGATCGAGCCCGAGCTGTACACCGCCCTGTTGCGCGACGCCCTCGCCAGCCACTGGTGAATCCGTTCTTGTGACGGGAATGGCGATATGCCATGGGTTTGCGTCACAAGAACGGAATCAGGACGGGGCCCGGCCGGGGCCAGGGGGGCCGGCGAAGGCCTGGGCGATCTGCATCCACTCCCGGGCGACGGGGCCCTCGATCACCAGGTGGGTGTCGTCCAGGTGGCGGCGTTGGGTGACGACCAGGCAGAAGTCCTCGAGGGGCCCGGTCACCGAGTTGGACGACTCGTCGTTCCACACCCGTACCGTTCCGGTCGGGCCTCGGAGCGCGACCCGCACCCGCTCGGCGGGCGCATCGAGCCCGCGATTCTCGTAGGAGAACCGGAACGTGCGGACGCCGAGCTCGGCGACGTGGAACAGTCGGTCGGTCGGTTGGCGGCGGACCCCGAGCGCGTCTGCAACGTCCTGACCATGAGCCCACGTCTCCATGATCCTGGCGATGACGAACGACCGGGCGCGCATCGGTGGCCCGTACCACGGGATGCGCTCGTCGGGGTCCCTGTCCTCCATCGCGCTTGCCAGCGTCTCGCCTGCCTCGACCAGCCACGCAAGCAACTCGGCTGCATCCATCTCACGGCCTCGGCCGAGATGCTGGTCCATGTAGACGTCGGCGCCCACCTCGGCCATCGTTGCGACTCCGGCGAAGAAGGCATCCGCATCGGTGGCCGCCTTGGTCGCCTCCTCGTCGAAGAACGCCAGGTGCGAGACCTGATCCCGGACGAGCCAGGGCTCGGCCGGTGTGAGGAGATCGAAGGCATCGGCACCGGCGGCCTCCAGCATGCCGATCAGGTCGAGCCGTTCGGCGCGGAAGTCGGCGAGCACGTGTTGCATCGGTGGCGAGGCTAGCCAGGCTCGGCTTCCGGCTCCCGGTCTCAGAGATACAGGCCGGTGCGCGGGGTCGGAAGGCGGAACGCGTCGTCGAGAGCAGCGAGCAGATCCGGTGGACCGTCGAGTCCCCCGGTCAACGCAAGCGAAGTGGCCGGCCGGGCTCCGATCCAGAACCGGCTGAGGTCCGCCACCGTCGCTCGCAGCGTCGGGAGCGTGGCGTCGGTGCCGGAGTCGACGTTCGACGATTCCGAGATCTCGACCACATATGCCCCCTCGAGGCCGCTCCACGACTCCTCGAGGTGAGAGACCGGATCGGTCAGCTCCAGGTTGAACCGCACTGGTGGCCCGGCGTGTGTCCTCGCGCCAACACACGCCTCGAGATCGAGAATCCGGAGCTGCCACCAGGCGTGTGCGCTGCCCCCGGCTGCGAAGTCGGTTCCCTTCGTCACGATGCGCTGCCGGTTGGGATGGCGGATCACATCCTGGAGCTGAAGTTCGGGTGGCTCCATGAGTGTGATCGCCCGGACCTGGTCTCCCAGCGACTTCAGGACCCCGAGCAGCTCGATGAGCTCCGCCGAATCGCGATAGGCCAGCGCCTCCACCCAATAGGGGCCCTCTTCGCCCTTGGCTCTGCAATACACGAAGTGCGTCAGCTCACCGTCTCCGGATCGGAATCCGAGCCCGAAGCCGGAGGAGACCCAGGCGAGCTCCGCTCGGTAGAACGTTGGCGAATCGATCGCGACCCCACCATGGGACCTGCGGCGAGAGGCGAGGCAAGCGGAGACCTCTTCCCAGTCCTCGGTACCGAGCCGGATGGGAGGTCGGTCCGGGTACGGCACGGTCAGCGAAGCGGGATCGAACCGATAGTGGATGGTGTAGGGCCCGGTCCCGAACCCGAGCTGGTCGTAGAACCCCTGTTCGAAGATGCCGAGCAGCGCGACTGCGGCACCGTCCTCGGCTGCATCCGACAGCAGCCGACCGGTCACAGCCCTGGCGAAGCCCTGTTTGCG
>CBDTXZ010000094.1:0-11625 GCA_965364515.1 uncultured bacterium | reverse complement strand
GCCAGAGCGATGCGGGACCGAGATGCGAAACGGTCAGGCCAGAGCGCTCTCGGTGCCGGAATCGCGGATGAACAGACAGCTCGAGCCCGTGAGTCGCACCGTGTCGTGGAGCGTTCGTAGGTTCGGCCGCTCGGCCAGCCCGAAGATACTCACGTCGGCCTGAGGGGCCTCGACGATGGACTGCTCGAATTCGCCGGTTTCGACGATGATCTCGGCGCCGTGGACCCGGGCGAGACGCACGAGGTCCTCGAGGAACGCTCTGGCGTCGTCGACCACGCCGTGGTCCTCGACGACCATGATCAGGCGGACCTCGGCGTCCCACGTCCGCTGCAATTTGAGAGCGATCAGCAGCTGGAGATCGAGATTCCCGATGTCCCATCCGATCTTCCAGTCGGGAGAACGGTCTCGGATCCACAGGTTGATACGCCTGCGCTGCCCGGTGGATGTCACCGGGTGCGGTGACCACAGCAGCGTGCCCACCTGCCGGTGCTCTGCCTCGGCGACGATCCTGGCCAGGTCCTCGTCGTCGAGGTCGACTTCACCGCCATCGTCGGCGATCCGGATGAAGAGCACGTTCGGCCGGAAGAACGAGCCGTGGAGGGCCTGCATGCCTGCCATCACCCCGTCCGTGAAGGTCGTGCCCGGCACTTTCACCACCGTCGACGTGCTGTGGACACCTCGCTCGATGAAGCCATCCGACAACGTCGACAGTCGATCCTCGAAACGTACCGAACCGTGTTCCTCGTCTGCGATGCCCATGATTCGCACCGACCCGTTCGGTGCGGCGATCGAGGAGAGGATGCTGTGCATGCCCAACATCTCACGGTCGTCGGTGACGGGAACGAGGAGGCTCGGATTCCACGCCCGCTCGTGGTTCCCGGGGAGGCGGGCGATCTTCGTGGTCGCCCACTGGGCGATCGATACGAAGAGGCCGCTGCGGACATCGGAGAACGGTGCATCGAGGCGCCGACGAACCAGCAAGCTGTAGAACAGCACCATGATGCCAACCGAGAGCAGGGCGACGGTCGGGTGGATGATGAACATCGAGAAGACCGAGCCGGCCAGACCAAGCATCGGGACGATCGGCGAGACCTCGAGCGCGGGGCGGAAGCTGACCAGACGTAGGGCCTGCTCCACCAAGAGGATGCCGTTCAGCATCGCGTACGTCACGAGGAAGAACATCGTGACCAGGGGGGCCACGGCGTTGAGGTCGCGGAGCATGATCGATGCGATGATGATGATCGTCGTGACCGCCAGCGCATTCCGCGGTTCTCCCTTCTGGGTTCGCCGGCTGAGCCATTGCCCGTACGGCAGCACCCGATGCTCTCCCATCGCCATGAGGATTCGCGCCGAGCCCACCACCGATGCGAGCGCCGAGGAGAAGGTGGCACCGAGGAGACCCGCAATGACGGCGGGTCCCCAATACGCCTTGTCGATCATCACGGTGAAGTTGCTGACGAGCTCTTCCGGGGTGGCAGAGCGAGCCAGCCACACGGCGAGGAGGAGGTAGATGACGAGACTGACTCCGATCGCCGCCATGGTGCCGATCGGGATGCTTCGCCGTGGATCCTTCAGGTCTCCGCTCATGTTGGCCCCGGCCATGATCCCGGTAGATGCCGGGAAGAACACTGCGAACACGATCCAGAACGTCGTGCCCTGGAACCCGTTCTCTGCGGTGCCGGGGAAATCCCCCCACAAGCCGACGTTCTCGATCGGGTATTGCATCGACCCGGTGAACGCCGCTGCGGCGATCGAGACGAGTGAGCCTGCGATCACGACCATGATCAGATACTGGATCCGGATCGCGAAGCTGGCGCTCACGTAGGCGATGCCCACGATCAGACCGAACACCACCAGGTCGATCAGGATCGCCGGGTGACCCGGGAAGATGAACTGCCATCCCTCTCGGAAACCGAACACGTAGAGCGTCACAGCGAGCGCTTGTGAGACATACCGAGGGATGCCGAGGGCGCCGCCGATCTCGAGACCGAGTGACTGTGCGATGATCGCGTAGGCACCACCCGCTTTGATTCGGATGTTGGTGGTGATCGACGACATCGACAGGGCGGTCGCCGAGGTGATCCCGAATGCGAGCAGGATGATGAGAACCCCGCCGAGGATTCCGGCGTTCCCGATCACCCACCCCTCTCGGAGGTACATGATGACGCCGAGGATCGTGAGCAGCGTGGGTGTGAACACCCCGCCGAAGGTTCCGAACTTCGCGGCCTGTGGTGGAACCTCGTCGGGCGTGTCGAGGGTGTCGGGCTGCCGGAGGTCGACGTCAGCTGGGTCGACACCGTCGACGGGTGGCTCTTCTTCGGGTGGTGGCCCGGCGGGAGATTCGAACGGTGAACCCGCGTCTGCAGGTGCAGTCTCGTCGTTCTCCTCTCGATGTTGGCTCATCTCACCCCCGGTGGCGACGCGTCGAGATCGTAGGCCCCGGACCCGACCGGTGAGGCGTGAAGCCGACGCAGCCTTCGGGGATGACGACCGGCTGTGTGGTGCTGACGGGTGCCGACCGGGAGCACTTCCGGAACGTGTCCGGCTTCGAGAGCGCATGGAAGGCGCCATTCACTTCAACGTGTCGAACCGCTCCCCGACATGTGCCAGTTCGTTCTCCGTCGCGAGGGAGTCCGGATGGAAGTCTCCCCTCCAGCCCTCGGAGCTTCATCCCGAGATCCCCATCCTGATTCGTCTCATGCCTTCGGTCGATCCGCTTCTGATGGTGAGGAGCCACGCGTTGTCGTCGATGTGGAGAAAGAGGTGCTTGCCGTGCCTCCTCGTTTCCGTGACCTCGGCGCTCCTCAGGTGATCTCGGATCGTCTGAGGCGACGTGTCCTCCACGAGTTGCTCGCGCACCATCACATCGGCGACTGGCCGATGGAGCGAGGAGGCATCGACGTATCGCCTCAGCACTTCGACATCGGGTAGCTCCTGCACCGACAGGTCAGCCGGTCGGCTTCAACAGGATCGGGTATTCCCGTACCCCGATCTGTGAGCCGTCCTGGGCGGACGTGTCGAAGACGATCAGTGCGCCAAGCTGCCAGTCGTCGACCTGATAGTCGATCCCGAAGTCGAATGCCGTCCAGGTCCGACCTTCCGGCTCGGTGACCTGTTCACCCTGGGCGAGCACGTTCTGCTCGGCGATGATCAGCCCATCGCCGTCGGTGATCGTCACGGTGAACTGGGCCTCGAAGACGCCGGTCCATCCGATCACGCGGATTGGATCGTCGACGGTCCCGCCATGTGCCGGGAAGTCGACGAAGATCGACGGCAGCATGTCGGTCCCGACCAGGATCTCCTGGCGTGTGTCGTAGGAGTCGAGCAGGATGCCCTCGCCCCCGAGCACGTCGATCGGGCTGCCTTCGATCTCGAAATCGACTTCGTCGACCGTGCTGAACTGGGTCAGCGTGAACACGACCTGGGCGACGCGCCCCAACATCGAGAACGAGCCACCACCGGACTGGAATTCGGTCGAGAGATCGATCGTGGCGACCCCGTCGGCGATTGTCAGTCCGAGGACTTCGGTGCCTGCGGGGATCTCCGATGCGATCGACGGGGTGCCGGACGATTCATCGCTCGTCGGTCCGCTCAGCAGCGCCTGCACCGTGGGCATCGCTGGTGCGAGTGGCTCCGCTACTTCGCGAGCCACCGGCACGAGGAAGGGTCCGCTGCCGGAGGGATCCTCACCGGTCGGGAGTGTGTAGAAGTAGGCCGACACAGCGACACGCGGTGGCGGGGTGATGGAGTCGAGTTCGAGCCCGCGCACGAGCATCGTGGCCATCTCGTCTCTGGCGATGTTCGCCTCTGGGCGGAAGGTGCCGTCTCCGTATCCGAGGGTGATGCCGTTCTCGGCGATGACGTCGATGTCCGACTCGTGGATGCTTCCGTCGTCGTCGGTGAACCAGTCCTGGGTCGCAGGAGCGAGCCCGTCCAATGAGCGTACGAGGAAGCTGGCCATCTGACCCCTGGTGACGAGGTCCGTGGGACCAAAGGTGCCATCTCCGTATCCCAGGGTGATGCCGTTCTCGGCGATGATGTCGATGTTGGGTTCGTGGACGCTTCCGTCGTCGTCGGTGAACCAGTCCTGGGTCGCCGCAGCGAGGTTCTCGCCGAGCGCCCGAGCGAGGAAGGTCGCCATCTGGCCCCGCGTGACGGGGGCTTCTGGGCAATAGAGTTCGAGCGTGGAGTTGCATCCCTCGGTGATGCCTTGAGCGGCGATCGCCTCGATTCTCGGCTCATGAGGGTTGCCGTCGTCGTCGATGAAGCTTCCTCCGGGTGCCAAATGTTGAGCCGTGGCCGCCGGGATGCCGGTGAGCACCATCGCGAGCAGCGACGCCATGAGTCCGGTCAAGTGAGGCCTTCGCATTTCAGCCCTTCCGTTCGATGTGCCCCGCCGAACGGGGCGCGTGTATTGGGATTCTCCTCCGTCCTACCGTGGACGGCCACGGGACCGACAGAGGCTCTCGACCCGAGAGGTGTGGAGACTCGAATCCCCGAGGCCGCACCGGTTCGGCCCGATCGTCCGGATGTACGCTCAGGTCATGGACGCAGCCGACTGGGACAGCAGGTACTCGGAAACCGACACCATGTGGTCCGAGGAGCCGAACGTGTTCCTCGTCGAGAAGGTCGGAGGGATGAAACCAGGTCGTGCGCTCGACCTCGGATGCGGGGAAGGGCGTAACGCCCTGTGGCTGGCCGAGAGGGGATGGGCCGTCACTGCGGTCGACTTCTCCGAGGTTGCGGTCGAGCGGGGCCGGCATTGGGCTAATAGACGAGGTCTGGAGGTCGATTTCCGAGTTTCGGACGTGACCGAGTTCGACCCGGAACCAGAGTCCTACGACCTCGTGATCGTCTTCTACATGCAGTTGCCAAAAGACGCCGTGCGGAACGTGTTGGGGCGCGCAGTCGAGGCGGTGGCGAGGGGAGGGACGCTGCTCGTCGTGGCACACGATCTCGACAACCTCGAGCACGGATACGGCGGCCCGCCCACTCCTGGGGTGCTCTACACCACGGATCTGGTCCTCGACTCGATCGGAGCGCTGTCGCTCGTCGAAGCCGGTCAGGTGAGGCGTTTGGTGGCGACATCTGAGGGTGAGCAGACCGCCATCGACACGTTGGTGTTGGCCCGGCGACCAGCATGACGTCGTGAGCGAGCTCGAACGCAGCAAGTGGGACCGGAGATACGCCGCCGGGGAGTATCGCCCCCGCAGTCATGCTGCACCCTTCCTCGCAGAGTGGGTCCCACGAATCGGAAGTGGCAAAGCGCTCGACGTGGCCTGTGGGACCGGCCGCAACGCCCTGTTTCTCGCCGAGGCCGGTTTCGACGTCACCGCAGTCGACATCTCGCAGGTGGCCGTCGACCGGGGCCGCGCCGAGGCCGCCAGGCGGGGCTTGCATCCCACCTGGGTGGTTGCGGATCTGGACGATTGGCGACCTGACCCGGGTGCATTCGACGTCATCTCCATCATCCGGTATCGGAACCCTCGACTCTGGCCTCGCCTCGTGTCGGGGCTCGCTCCGAGCGGATGGGTCCTGGTGGAGCATCACCTCCAGACTCATCTCGCGGTCTCCGGTCCTTCGGACGAAGAGTTCCGCCTCGCTCCGGGCGAGCTACTCGAAGCCTTCGGTGAACTGAGGGTCGTCTTGTATTCAGAGACGATCGAACCCTCTGACAGCGGCAAAGACCCCTACGTCATCGCCCGCCTGGTCGCCTGCAACGGCGACCCCGGTTGGTGATCGGAGTCATCGAGGCCGATGTCCTCGACTGGAGGTCGCGACCGCGACCATCACGAAGGGCGTGATCCCTGCGATCAGTCCCAGGAGTGGAGACCAGTCGGTTCGTGGGGGAGCAGGCTCGGCCTCCCGCAGGTCGGCGTCCTCCTCGAACTCGATCACGGTGAAGGCTGCGCCTTCGACCACGTCGGATGTGACTTCGAGTGGAGCGTCCGGGCTATCGAAGACTGTGAATCCATGGCTGACGGCGGTGATGCGCTCCGCTCCGCCATCGAGAACCAGTGGGACCGGGATGTCCACGATCCATGTGTAGTCCGATGATGTGTCGCCGACGGCCACCGGCTCCGCGCCCGAGCGCTCCGATCAGACCGAAGGATGGCTGATCAGAGGTGCGCCGGCGATCTCCTCATAGGCTGCGATCGTGAGCCGCCGACCCCCACTTCAGCTGATCTTCGCCATCACGTTGACGGGGATCCTCAACAACACGCTGGTCACGCCCGCGATCCCCGATATCCTCGCCGACCTGGACGTGCCGTCGGGCCGATCGGGCATCCTCGTAGCTGCCGGATCCACGGCCGGCATCGTGCTTGCACCGGTGATC
Source organism: uncultured bacterium (assembly GCA_965364515.1). Classification (GTDB taxonomy): domain Bacteria; phylum Actinomycetota; class Acidimicrobiia; order Spongiisociales; family ZC4RG35; genus JAHEDH01. The sequence continues at coordinate 5,288 of CBDTXZ010000094.1, read as the reverse complement.
GGCCTGCTCGCGGATCGTTTCGGCCGGCGCATCGTGCTCACGACGTGTCTGGTCATCTTCGGGACCTTCGGACTCGCAGGTGCCCTGGCCCCGACCTTCGAGATTCTCCTGGCGGCGAGGTTCTTGCAGGGCGTCGGGTCGGCCGGCCTGATCAACCTGGCAGTCGTTCTGATCGGCGACCACTGGTCCGGGTTCGAGCGAACGAGAATCGTCGGTAGGAACTCGGCGGTGCTCACGGTCGGCCTCGCCGCCCTCCCGTTGCTGTCGGGGACACTCACCGAACTCCTCGGCTGGCGGGTCGCCTTCTCCATCTACACCCTCGCGTTCGGTACCGCAGGGTGGGTGTGGCTGTCTCTCGACCGGTACCGGCCCACCGACCCCCCGTCGCTGCGAGATCAGCTGACAGGTGCCGGCGAGGTCGTTCGCACTCCTGTGATCGCAATGTCGATTCTGTCCGGATTCTTCGTGTTCGTGGCGATCTTCGGACTCATGCTCACAGTGCTGCCCGTGTATCTGGCAGAGCGATTCGGGCTCGGCGCATCGGCACGAGGTCTGCTCATATCACTTCCCGCCCTCACGTCGACCCTGGCGGCGTTCAACCAGAGTCGGATCCGCTCGATCGTCCCTGCCAGAACCGTCGTCGTGGTGGCATCGCTCGGTCTCGTGATCGCATTCCTCACGCTCGGGCTGGCCGGGTCGGTGCTCGTAGTCGCAGTCGGTGCACTGATCTACGGGGCTTCCGAAGGCGCGTTGGTCCCGACCCTGCAGGACGTCAACGTGTCCGCTGCGCCCGACCAGCACCGAGGAGCTGCGGTCGCCGTGTGGGTCGGTGCGGCCCGACTCGGCCAGACGACGGGTTCATTGGTCGCCGGCGTCGGAATCGCGGTTCTCGGCTCTCAGATGACCCTGGTCGTCGGGTCTTCCGTCGCTGGCGCGATCGTGCTCATCGGCTGGTTCGGGCCTTTTGCGCGACACCTACCCACCGCCGAGGCGCAACGCGCCACACCGTGAACGCGGCGTGTATGGATGCCGCGCGCACTCCGAGCAGGACGGTCTGTTCTCGGTGTATGGGCGTCGGATGGACGCGAGTATGTGCCCGATGCGTACGCTTGCTCGATGGGACTCGGCAGCGGCAATGGTCTGCCCGTGATCGGTGAGTATCTCGACTTCAGGCGCGAGCGGCTCGACTTCTGGACGACGGCAGGGCGGCGTGGCCCGGTCGTGCCGGTTCGTTTCGGAGCCCAGCACTTCTGGGTCGTCACCGATCCGGTGATCGCCGAGCACATCCTGCTCAAGGAGGTGAAGTCGTACCCACGCGACCGCAGGTTGATGAAGCTCAACCGTGGCCCCGGGCCCGAGCTGATGTTCAACACCGACCGCTGGGAGGAGTGGAAATGGAGGCGTCGGCTCCTCACTCCGGCGTTCCGTCGGCAATCGATCGCCGGGTTCGCCGACGCGATGGTCGATCATGCCATCCGCATGGCCGGCGAGTTGCCCGGACGGGTCGACCTGCAGGAGGCGCTGCGGACCATGACGATGCGGATGATCCTCCAGACGATGTTCTCGGTGACGGCCGACGACGAGGTCGAGCGGCTCAAGAAGTCATTCGAGAAAGCCTCAGACGTCGTCGCCGGACGCGCCGCCGCTCCGATCCCGGTCCCGTACTGGCTCCCGACACCCGCCAACCTCGAATTGCGTCGGCTCACCAAATATCGCTGGAAGACCCTCTTCGACATCGTCCAGGAGCGCATCGCCGGCAACGAGCCGCAGGGGGATCTCCTCGACATGCTCATCGCCGAACACCTCGACGACGACGGGCGATCGTTCGGGCCGATGGATCTGGTGGGCGAGATGTCGGGAATCGTGTTCGCCGGACACGAAACCACCGCCGAGACCCAGACCTGGCTGCTGTACCTGTTGAGCACCCACCCCGAGATCGAGGCCCGAGTACGGGAGGAGATCTCCGAGGTCGTGGGAGACCGGAGGATCACCGTCGACGATCTCGACCGGATGCCGTTCGTGGAGCGGGTGATCCTCGAGACGATGCGCCTCTATCCGGCGGTGTATCTGACGATCCGCGAAGCAGACGTCGCCCACACGGTGTCCGGTGTGGAGATCCCGGAGGGGACCCGGCTCGTCATCAACATCAGGGGCCTGCATCGTGATCCGGTCGCCTGGCGCGACCCCGACCACTTCGAACCGGATCGGTTCGGGTCGCAAGACGGTCGGCACAGGTTCCAATACATCCCGTTCCTCGACGGACCCAAGAAATGCCTCGGAGACCACTTCGCCATGATGGAGATGCGTCTCACGATTCCGACGCTCCTCCAGCGGCTGCGGTTCGAGTACGTGGGGGAGAAGCCTCCGGAGCCCGAGGCCGGCTTCACCATGTCGGTCGACAACGGGATGCCGATGAGAATCCACCGCGTCTAGTCGGAGATCCCCATGGGACTGGCTCCGATGCCGAGGACGCCACCCAGAGGATCCGCCGCAACCCGGAACTCGGTCGTGCCCGCCGTGGTCCGCTGATCGGGGTCGGCGGGGAGGCTGCCCAGCACGGCGAGATCCTCGAGGAGGGCGGTCCGCTCGACGGTGTCGAGCTCAGGTTCGGTCACCATGATCACCAGTTCCATCCCCGCCACCACCAACCTCTCGCCATCGAGATCGGGCTCACCCACGAGGGCGAGCTCCTCGACGTCTTGGATCGGAGTGCGGTCCACCCTGCCGATCACCGACATCGATTCTGAGAAGGCAAAACCGAACACGCCCGCATCCTCGTCTGTCCACACCACCTCGGAGATCAGCAGGCCGGGTTGGTCCGCCTCGGCAGCGGCATCGTTCCAGCGTGCGACGAACTCCGAGCGGTCGAATCCGAAGGTGATCGGAGACTGTTGAGTCGAGAAGAAGAAATACAGAAATCCGATTGCGATCAGGGTCAATCCGAGGCCGACGAGGAACGGATTGCGCGGCGACCGGCCACGCTGGGGGTGGCGAGCGACTCGGCTCTGCGCCGGAGCAGTGGGGCGGAAGCGAGAGCCTGGCTCGGGGCGTGTTCGTCTCGTCGTCATGACGCGCAACGTTACGGTCGGTACGCTCCAACCCCGTGATCACTGTTGCCGACTTCGCCCGAACGTTGTCCACCGAGATCGGCGGTCCCGGAGCTGCCGGGTGGGACGTCGACGGGCTCCAGCTCGGCGACGGGCGGGCTCCGGTCGGTGGAGTCGGCGTGTGCCATGAGGTCACCGAGCCGGTTCTCGAACAGGCCGAGGCCCGATCACTCGACTTGCTCGTGGCCTACCACCCTCTCCTGTTCCGCCCCGTCAACCGCCTGACGTCGGGCGCCGGTGCCGCCGGACGGGCGTTTCGGCTCGTGGCGGGTGGGCGTTCGCTCGTCATCGCTCACACGAGCTTCGACGTCGCCGAAGGAGGCACTGCAGACTCGCTCGCTCAGGCCCTCGACCTGAGTGACGTCGTCGGATTCGGGCCGAGCGAGCCGGCAAGCCAGATCAAGCTGGTCACGTTCGTTCCCGAGCAACAGGTCGCGGCAGTTGCCGACGCCCTCGGTCAGGTGGGCGCAGGAGTGATCGGCGGATATTCCCGTTGCTCGTTTCGCACCCCGGGAATCGGAACGTTTCTCCCGGCTGCCGGCACGAATCCGGTTCTCGGTGAGGTCGGGACCGAGAATGCCGAGGAGGAGATCCGCCTCGAGATGATCGCGCCCGCTTCCAGACGGGACGCCCTGATCTCTGCGCTCGTTGCCGTCCACCCCTATGAGCAGCCCGCCTTCGACGTCTACGAGGTCGTCTCGAACACGGGCTTCATCGGACGCATCGGCTCGTGGTCCGGGAGTCTCGAAGCGCTCGGCCGTCTGGTCGGAGACCGGCTCGGTCACGCGGGCCTACGCGTTTCGGGTGACCCCGCTCGTGCCGTGGCGCGTGTGGCGGTCGTTCCCGGTTCGGGGGCGGACTTCCTCGGAGCCGCCCGATCGTTGGGTGCCGACGCTGTCGTCACCGGGGACGTGTCGCATCATCGCGTCGTGGCTGCCGTGGACAGCGGCCTGTGCGTGGTCGATCCCGGACATACGCCCACAGAGCGACCAGGGATGGGCGCACTCGTAGCCGCAGTCGAGCGTGCGGTTCGCGGGGGAATCCCCGTGACGGATCTCACTGACGCAGACCCAACACCGTGGCGGTAGCCTCTCCGTTCCCGATCTGAGGAGTGCATGTGGAGATTCCGGCGTTGGCAGACCTGCTCGATCTCCAGGCCGTGGACCTCGAGATCGATCGCCTGCTCGATCAACGCCAGCATCTTCCCGAGTTGGAGCAATACAAGGCGGCGAACGCCGCACGGGTCGAGGCAGAGACCTCTGCCTCGGACCTCTCCGAACAGCTCAAGCAGATGAATCTCGACCTCGACAAGGCCGAGGGTGAGCTCGAGCTCACCGAGATCAAGCTGTCCGAGACCGAGACGAGGTTGTTCTCCGGCGGCATGAACGCCCGCGAGACGGAGAACATGCGTCTCGACGTGCAACAGTTGCGGACGCGCAAGGAGAACATGGAAGAGCGTGTTCTCGAGATGTTGGACGAACGCGAGGAGCTCGAGGCGCAGGTCGCCGAGGCCGAACGTCGGGTCGAGGCGACGAGGGCCACCGAACAGGAGCTCGAGTCGACCATCGGGGCCGCATGGAAACAGATCGACCTGGACGTCGGACGCATCGAAGCCAGAAAGGCCGGGATCGTCGAGGGCATTCCCGCAGACCTCCTGGAGCGGTACGAGAAGCTACGGCGAACCAAGGAAGGTGTGGCGGTCGGGAGGCTCGAGCACGGTCAGTGCGGCGGATGCCATCTTGCGCTGTCGACCACCGAACAGAACGAGGCGAGGGAGAGCGACCCGCCGCTGTGCGTCCACTGTCGGCGCATTCTCGTCATGTGACCGGAGAGCGATGATCTTCTGGCACGTGGCGGCCGCGCTCTTCCTCTTCCGGTGGATCTTCCGCGATCCCAAGGTCGATCTGAGATTCCTCGCCGTCGGCGCAGTACTGCCCGACGTCGTCGATCTCCTGACCGGAACGGTGCTCTTCGCCGATCGCTACTCCTCGGGTGAGATCCATGCGCACACGCTCGTGGTCCCGACGGTGGTCGCAGTGGTCATCCTCCTCGCCACCCGTCGTGGGCGCCGGCGTCGTGCGTGGATGGCGCTGATCGTGGCCTGGTTCTTCCATCTGCTCATCGATGGGATGTGGGCGTCCACCGAGATCTTCCTGTGGCCGCTGTTCGGGGTCGACTTCC
>CBDTXZ010000093.1:0-11694 GCA_965364515.1 uncultured bacterium | reverse complement strand
CTCGATTCGACGCACCGACCGTCAGTGGGGCCGCCGCGACAGGCGCCCGATCCCCCATCGAGTCACGAGTTTCATCGCCTCCGCCACGATGGCGCCGTTCATCTTCGACGTTCCACGGGTTCGGTCCCTGAACACGATCGGCACCTCGACGATTTGCAGACCCTGCTGCTGCGCCATCCACGCCATTTCGACCTGGAAGCCGTATCCGGAGGCCTCGGCGTGGCCGAAGTCCAGACGCTCGAGCGCCGAAGCCCGCCAACCCCGAAAGCCGGCGGTGGCATCCTTGACTCGCAAGCCGAGCATGAGCCCGGCATAGACGTTCCCGCCTCGGGAGATCAGCCTACGGATCACCGGCCAATCCGGCACCGACCCGCCTCGCACGTACCTCGACCCGATCGCCAGGTCTGCACCGGAATCCACCGCCGCCACGAGGGCCGGAATCGAAGCGGGGTCGTGGGAGAAGTCCGCGTCCATCTGCACGATGCACTCTGCGCCGCCGTCCTCGATGAGCCGGCCGAACGCCTGGGCATAGGCAGGGCCGAGTCCTTGCTTGGACTCCCGGTGGATCACGGAGATGAGATCGGACTGGTCGGCCAGGCGGTCGGCGAGTTCGCCGGTTCCATCGGGTGAGCCGTCGTCGACGACCACCAACCGGTAGCCGAACGCGGTGATCGCGTCGGCGATCAGTGGAAGATTCTCGACCTCGTTGTACGTGGGGACGACGACTGTGACGAGGTCACTCTGCACAGTCGCGGCAGATCATCTTCCGGCGGTTGGCGAGCTGGCTGCTGCGCTTCACGAGGAAACACGACTGGCAGACGAACTCGTCGGATTGTTTGGCAGCAGCCTCGACGTTCATCGTCAGCTCTTCGCGCCGGATCGCCCTGAGCTCGGCAGCCTCATCGACGAGCAACTCCTGGGATGCCTCGTCGTCCATGAGCTCGAGCTCTTCCGCCTCGAGATCTTCGAGCGCCTCGTCTGCGTCCTCGGCATCGGCGGCCTCGAGTTCGTCTTCCTCGTCGTCATCTTCGATCTCGTCGTCATCCAGAACGACATCGAGATCGTCCTCGAACTCGTCGTCGATATCGTCGTCGATATCGTCCAGATCGGGATCGATTTCTGGATCGTCGGGTTCGAGGATGTCGTCGTCGTCAATTGCCATGGGTGAAACCTCTCAGGTGGCGCGGGAGTATATAGATCGTTCGACGCTGCGCAACGTGGGGCTCGCCGAGCTCGCAGCTGCAGGCTCCCAGCCCTCCGCCGCAAGCCGCTGTTGCGACTCCCTCGAGAGGGCGCAGCGGCACTGGGTGTTGATGAACACGCTCAGACCACTCATATTCCCTGCGATCTATGACATGCGGATGGACCCTCGGCCAGAGTCGAAAGGCCGGTAGCCCAGCCCCGGTCACCGGCAGCCGGCCTCAGATCTTCAACGTGAGTGCGGTCTGCAGCACCGATGCGGAGAAGGAGCCGTGGCCGATCGGGTCGCCGTCGACCTCCACGGGCCAATCGAGTTCGGGCGTGAAGGTGAACTCGGCGATGCTCCTCCGCCGCACGCCTGGGTGGGTGAGGTGCATCCCCCGCATCAGACGTGGGAGCAACCGAGGGATGGCCGACTTCGGCACGTCGATGAGCTGCGTGTCGAGCTCACCGTCTACCAGCAACGCCTTCGGGGCCACATTCCAGCCCCCACCGAAGAACTGACCGTTCGCCGCCACCAGGAGCAGAGCGGACTGCCGATGAGTGCGGCGCGGCGTCTTCAGCTCCACCTCGCACCCTTGAAAACGGGGCGCGGCAGCCGCCACACCCATCAGGTATCTCGCGCTCCCGAGACGTCGCGGCAACCGCGCCGACGACTCCACAACCGCCGCGGCGAGACCCGTGTTCGCGACATTGACGAAGTGTCGTCTCCCCCAGACACCGTCGAGTCGTCCGACATCGATGCGATAGGTGTTTGGAGTCGAAAGATGGCGGGCGGCCTCTTCGATCACCTGCGGGATCCCGAACGTCCGGATCAGATCCGAGCCCGTCCCGGCGGGAAGCACGCCCAGGGTCACATCGCCCAGGACACCCCCGTGTGCCAGTGCGTCGACCACCGTGCTCACCGTGCCGTCTCCTCCGACCACGGCCAGTCCACGCCCCCTCCTCGCAGCCTCGCAGGCGGCCGAGCGCATGTCGTCGATGCTCGTCGGGCTCTCGATCACAGCGTCGACCGAATGCCGATCGAGTGCCTCGCTCACCCTCGCCTCTGACATCGCAGACGGTCCGGCAGCCGGATTCCGCAAGACCACCCACTCGGTGCTCACAACGCACCCTGGGCTCTCACCACCCCGCGATCGACCATGCGGAGCCCCAGATTCGCCTCTTCCTCGAGTTCCGTGAAGGAATCCCTGAGCTGCTGGATCAGGTCCACCAGCTGTCTCGAAACGCGTACGAAGTCGCCTGGAGCCATCATCCCGGTGGACAGATCGTCCAGCTCGGTGCCGGAGGCCCATTGATAGGCCGCCATCGCAAAGCCGCCGTCCGGACGTCGGGTCGTCACGATCCGCTTCTCCTGCTCCATCTCGGCCAACTCCTCCCACAGCGTGACGATCGCCTCGAAACGCTCGGCCACCACGGGGTTCGGCCATTCCGGCTCGGACGGCGTGTCGGTGCGTGGCTCGAACACGAAACCCGACACGATCGCGACGAGCTCCTCCGGGGCGAGGGACCAGAGCAGACCGCGTTCGACCGACTCCGTGAGGAGGAGGTCCAGCTCGTTGTAGACGAAGCGGAGACGCTCACCCCGAGGCGTCAGAGACCAGCCGTCGATGTACCCCCACTCGTCGAGGAGCTCCTCGATCGCCCGGAAGTCCCTGACCAGACCGATGCCCTCGGAGCGCTGCTTGCGTTTGAGCTGTTCGATCCGCCGAGCCGTTCGGAGTGACTTGCGGTACGAGGAGACGTGCGCCGATGCCTCGGGACATCTCGCCACCGGATGCTGGATGGTCTGTTCGACTTCGGGCTCGGTCGGCGGCTCGATCTCCCGATACTTCCGGATCTGTCGCAGGGCGTTCTGTTGGAACTTGCGGTCGTTCGGGCGGTAGGTGTCTGGCAGCCGGACGGCACCGAGCGTCACCGTGCCTGCAACCAGATCACGTTCGCCGACCGTGGAGGTCTTGCCCGACGTGGACAGAACCAGGAACCGTGTGTTCTTCTTGCCTTTGGTCACCTTCCGCAGAACGAGGTATCGGCCTTCCCGGGCGCCACCGGGGATGGCGATCACGTCACCGGCGTGGAGTCGGCCGCTGATCCGGCCAGTGGTCCGATTCTTCTGGGAGTCCAGGAGTCGGACGTAGTCGGCGACATCACCGAGGTGGCACTCGGCTCGCACCCGTTCGTCCACCAGCCGATCCTCCATCTCCGCCAGTCGGCGCTCTGCGCCTTCGTCGTCGCCCCCTCGCAGGTATTGGGCGAACGAGGCGTTCAGGAGCTCCTCAGCGCGCTCTTGGGGATAGTTGGCGATGAGGTTGGCCGCCATGTTGTAGGTGGGCCGGAAACTGGATGTCAGCGGATGTGCGCCCGTCTCGGCGATCTTCACCACCTGGGAGAAGTCCACGAAGCGAGAGTGGAGCACCACGCCGTAACCCTGTTCGTCGATTCCCCGTCGTCCCGCCCGGCCCGTCAACTGGGTGTAGTCGCCGGGTGTGAGCAGCGAATGGCCTTCTCCGTCGAACTTCGAGAGGTTCTCCAGCACGACGGTCCGGGCCGGCATGTTGATGCCCAGCGCCAGGGTCTCGGTTGCGAAGACCGCTTTGAGCAACCCGGCTGCGAAGAGCTCCTCCACGGTCTCCTTGAAGGCCGGGACCAGTCCGGCGTGATGGGCGCTCACCCCCGCCTCGAGTCCGGCGAGCCAACGCCCGTAGTCCAACGCTCCCAGGTCGGCATCGGAGAGGTGTGCAGTCCGCTCCTCGGCGATGGAACGCACCCGCTCTCTGGAGTCGGAGTCGATCAGCCGAACGCCTGCCTCCACCATGCCGAGCGCCGCAGACGAGCAGCCGGCCCGCGAGAAGATGAAGAAGATGGCGGGGAGCATGTTCTCCTCGGCGAGATGCTCGATGGTGGCGATCCGTCTTGGAGTTCCGAAGCGGTTCTTGCCGCGTCGCTCGGTCCCGAGCAGTTGCTCGAGTTTCGAGTTGGTTCTTGTGCGGCCGTCCCTCGTCTTGAACATCGGGAAGAGCCGGAGGTCGCCGCCGCGTATCCGATCGGAGAGCAGGTACATCGATTCGAGCGGTACCGGACGTTCCCAGGTCTGGATGAGCTCGGTACGGCCCCGTCGCTCACCGATCCAGGCTGCGAAGTCGTTGGCGTTGGCGATGGTCGCAGAGAGGCAGACGAACTGGGCGTGCCGAGGGGCGTGGATGATGACCTCCTCCCACACCGCGCCTCGGAATCGATCCTGGAGGTAGTGCACCTCGTCGAGGATCACGAAGCCCAGGTCTGCCAGCGCATCGACGTCTGCATAGATCATGTTGCGGAGGACCTCGGTGGTCATCACGACGATCGGGGCATTGCCGTTGATCACGTTGTCCCCGGTCAGCAGACCGACCAGGTCGGCACCGTGCTCGTCCACGAGGTCGCCGAACTTCTGGTTGGACAGCGCCTTGATGGGTGTGGTGTAGAAGATCCGCTTCCCGCGTTCCAGCGCCAGATGAACCGCCACCTCGGCGATCAGGGTCTTTCCCGACCCGGTGGGTGCCGTGACGACCACGTTGCGTCCGGATTCGATCGCCTCGGCGGCATCCCACTGGAAGGGATCTGGCTGGTAGGGCTTCGACTCGAGGTATTCGGCGACGCTCATGCAGTGGGTCGGCGGCTCACTTGCGGAGTAGCAGACGCACCAGCCAGTACGTCACCTCGTAGAACAGATAGAGCGGCACCGAGAGCAACGTGAGGGTGAGGGCGTCGCCGGTGGGTGTGATCGCGGCTGCGACCACCACGATGATCAGGACGGCCCATCGGCGGCCGCTCGCCAGTTGCGCAGATGTGACCAGGCCGGCGGCGGCTGCGGCGAAGAGAAACACCGGGTAGAGGAACGAGGCGCCGAACGCCAGCAGGAACCGTACGGTGAACGAGAAGTAGTCGCCGATCCGGAGGTTCGATTCCACGTCGGGGAAGATGCCGAGGAGGAATTCGAGGCCCCGCGGAAGACTCCAGTAGCCGAAGACGATACCACCGCAGAACAACGCGACGCACGCTGCGATGATCGGCACGGCCCATCTCCGCTCCCGAACGGTCAGGGCAGGATTGATGAACGCCCAGATCTGGTAGAGCACCACCGGACTCGCCAGGACCACGCCGCCGAACACGGCGACCTTCATCAGGACGGAGAACTGCTCGGTGGCGGTGAGCGCCTGCAACTGACAGCTGTCGCCGCACACCTGGTCATAGGGTGCCTCGAGGATCAGGCGAATGCGATTGGCGAAGAGGAGCGACACCATTGCACCGCCGAAGATCGCTGCGGCGATCTTGACGATTCGCCATCTGAACTCCTCGAGGTGGGCGAGGATCGGCTGGCGGTCGTCCGCCACCACGTCGGTCACCCTGTCGCTTTACCGGGAAGGGTGCCGTGCTCGCCGTCGGCGGTTCGGGCAGTCTCGTCATCGGCGGTCCGCTCGATCGAGTCCAGATCGGCAACAGGATCTCCGGGTGTCTTGTCGGGAATCGGCCGGGGCCCCACCCACGAGGCACCGGTCTCGACGTCATCGGCAGCTTCGTCGACGGGTTTGCCGGTCCGCTCGATCGACTCCAGATCGGCCATTGCATCCTCGGGCGTCGGTCCGGAGATCGGCTTCGGCCCCACCCAGGACGCAGCGCCACGCGCCTCGTTCGCCGCTTCGTCGAGGTTCTTTGAGGCTTCCGATCCGAGCTTGCGGACTTCGCCGCTCGTCTCTCGGGCGACCTGTTTCATCTCGTTGATCGGAGATTTGATGTCCTTGACCATCCCGCTCACGTCCCCGAGTTCGGACTCGAGCCCGGATCTGAGCTCCCTGGCCGCCTTGCGCAGCTCTGCGGTCCACGTACCCAGCTTGCGCGCCACCACGGGCAGGCGCTCTGGCCCGAGCACGACGAGCGCAACGAGGAGGATGACGAAGATCTCGGAACCCTGAAACACGTTCCCAGGTTACCGCAGATCCTCAGGTCCACCGGGAGCCAGATTCGAGTGCTGTCGGGTGTCGGCTCTCAGCGTTCGGCAAACACGACTCCAAGCCGGAAGCCGACGGCTGAACGTCGAGCGCAGGGCGGGGCCGCGGGTGATGCTCATGCGGGGTCTGGGGACGCGAAAACGGCTCTGGCGGGAAGTGAGGAAGCGGGGACTTTGCGGTCTGTCCCCGGCCTCGGTCCCGGCAGAGCCGTTCACGGGCGGAAGTCGGCTGTCGTGTCAGTTGGCCAGCAGCCGGAAGGGATCCTTCTCGCTCTGGAGGGCGGCGACGAAGTCGCCGATCTCGGCTTCGGTGATCGGATCGGTCCGGACGATCTGGTAGGTCACGCCGGTGGCGAGCAGCACACTCACGACCCGGGCGTTGGCAGGGCGACGCTCGAGGCCGCTGCATTCGGGGCAGGTGAAGCGGTAGGTGCCTTCTTCTTCGGAAGGGTCGAGCTCGAGGACCAGGTCGGCCGGCTTGAGCTCGACATCACCGCACATGCTGCAGGTTGTCTTGATGGTGGTCATTGTGACTCCGACTGTCCGCTTGATTCATATGTCGGCGATGTCGGAAGAGACTTGACCCCATTTCGGGGGCTATTGGCGGAATAGTCATTCGTGACCATGCCCGACATGGTCACTGCTGATCTCGTTCTTGTGACGGGAATGCACGTAATAGCTGCGTAAACGTCACAAGAACGGGAGCATCACCCGCCGTAGCGTTGGAGGAGGCGGGATCGGAGGTCTTCGGTGGCGGCGCGCACCTCGTCGCCTTCGACCAGTCTGGCGGCGGCTCCGAGACGGACGAGCAGCTGTGCGGCCACCCCGGCGTCGTAGGCCGAGAACCGCACGGTCCGCAGCTCCGGCGTGTCGGAGACGATCTCGACCGGGTAGTAGTCGGACACCCAGAACGCCTGCGGTGACAGCTCGATGAGAGCGGTCACATCCTCTTCCGACGGCGTGTACCGGACTTCGGGCTCTGGCGGGGTCTCGGGCGGTGTGAAGCGCTCGTCGGTCTCACGAATCTGCTTGATCCGATCCAGACGGAACACCCGCTCTCCCTCGGATCGGCGGCAATACCCCGAGACGTACCAGTTCCCGAGTGACGTGAACACACTCCATGGCTCGATCAGCCTGGTGGTCGTGTCACCACGGCTGAGCGTGGTGTACACGATCTCCACCACCCTCCCCTCTGCAGCCGCATCCCTGAGCCTGCCTCCGAGGTCGTGCTCGGCAGAAACATCGACGGTCAAGATCTCGTAGCCCTCCGGAACGAGGGCGCGCCCGAGCTTGTCGATGGCGGATGCGAGCACATCGGTGCCCTGACCGGTCGCCATCACGGTCATGCCCGACGCCAGCAGCGCCAGACCTTCCGCGGCCGTCAACCGGGGCGCCTTGGCGAAGTAGTCCGCCGTGTCGACGATGACCTGGTCCTCCTCCACGTATGCGACCATCAGGTCTCCCGGCCCATAGCCGGGCAGACCGCACACGAAGACCAGATCCAGATCCCGGATCAGCTCCTTGCGGGTGTACCCGAAACGCTCGCAGACCTCGTCCACATCGGCCCCCGGATTGTCGATGACCCACGGCAGCATCGCGAGGATGCGGGTGAGCCGACTGGCAGTGCGATCGCTCATGCCACCCCTCGGATGTGGTCGACGACGGCGGCACGCAGCTCGGGAGGCCCCGTCACCTCGGCCTGGTCTGCGAATCCGAGCACCCAGCCGATGAACGCCGACCGATTGGTGACCTCGATGGCGACTTCCAGAGATCCGTCGTCGCCCTGGATTCGCTCCACGGGCTCGCGTCCGAGCCGACGCTCCGCCCACCATGCGATCTCAGGGAGAAACCGCACCCTGGCGATCACGGGCTCCTCGGTCCCTGCCTCCCACGGCTGGGTGTCGAGCTCGCGCCGGACGTCGACGTCGAGATCGCGCTCGAAACCGTCACGTTGCTCGACGTCGAGATGTTCGATCCTGTCGACCCGAAAGACGCGGGTCCCGCGATCGGTGACGCCGACGAGGTACCAGTGGCCTCGTCGATGCCCCAGCCCGTGCGGTGCGACACGGCGGGCGGTGCCGTTGTACAGGAAGGTCGTGTACCGGTGTTCGGCGCATGCGGTGTACAGATCGGCCAGAACGTCGACCTCGCTCCCGAGATCGGCTGCAAAAGGCTCGAGCCCGCTCTCCAGCTGGGATCCGCCGAGCTTGAGGATGGCGTCTGCGCCGGTCGGCTGACCGCCGATCCTGACCACCTGAGCGGCGAACCAGAGTGCCGCCCGCTCCTGGTCGGACAGGTCGGTCTCCGGAAGCCGGTAGGAGTCGGGGTCGATCTTGTAGCCGTACTCGATCTCGAGGCCACCGGCGGTGGTGGTCTCGAGCGGGATCCCGAGGCGTCGGAGCATGTCCTTGTCGCGGGAGAACATCCGCTGGAACGCCTGGTCGTTCTCCCGGTCGTAGCCGGCGACGGTGTGCCGGATCTCCTCGGCGGAAACGGCGCGGTTGGCCGTCAGGAGAAAAGCCAACAGGTTGAGTATCCGCTCGAGCACATTCCGCATCAGGAGTGAAGGTACGCGTTCTCCCCCGCTGTGAGAAGGACCCTGCCTGGCTCGCTGCGCTCGGCTCGGCGTCTTCGGTTGTCGGTTGTCGGTTGGGTGAACCGACGACCGATCACCGATGACCGATCACGGACGGCCGCCAGGCCGGCCTACAGGGATTCGATCAGTTTGTCGACGCGGTCGTCGAAGGCTTTGAAGGGGTCCTTGCACAGGACGGTGCGCTGCGCCTGGTCGTTGAGTTTGAGATGAACCCAATCGACGGTGAAATCACGCCGTTTGGCCTTGGCCGCCTTGATGAACGAGCCGCGTAGGCGGGCTCGGGTGGTCTGGGGCGGCTCCATGACGGCCTTGGCGATCTTGTCGTCGGTGACGATCCTGTCGACCAGACCTCTCCTCGCCATGATGTAGTAGATCCCCCGGTCGCGGTTGACGTCGTGATAGGCGAGATCGAGCATGCCCATGCGCGGGTCGGACATGGCCATCTTGCGGCGATCGCTGTAGTCGGACAGCATCTTGTACTTCATCACCCAGTCGACTTCCCGGTCCAGGCTCATCGGGTCCTTCTCGAGCCCGGTGAGGAGATGCTCCCACCGGTCGACCGCCCCCTGGATCTCCCTGGGGAAGCCGGGGCTCCGTGAGAATCGCATGGCCCGGTCGAGGTACTCCCATTGGATGTCGAGCGCAGAGAGCTCGCGACCGTTGGCCAGACGGACCTTCTTGCGGCACGTCGGGTCGTGGGCGATCTCCCTGATCGCCCTGATCGGATTCTCGAGTGTCAGGTCCCGGAAGACGACGTCGCGTTCGATCATCTGGAGGAGGGCGGTGACGATGCCGACCTTCACATATGTGGCGTACTCGCTCATGTTCGAGTCGCCGGCGATGATGTGGAGTCTCCGGTACTTCTCGGCGTCGGCATGCGGTTCGTCACGGGTGTTGATGATCGGCCGACTCCTGGTGGTGGCCGACGACACTCCTTCCCAGATGTGTTCGGCCCGTTGCGACATCGAGTAGGTGGTTCCTCTGGGCGTCTGGACGAGCTTTCCCGCGCCGAGGAAGATCTGCCTGGTGACGAGGAACGGGATCAGGATGTCGACCGTGCGGTGGAAGTCCTTGTTGCGCGAGACCAGGAAGTTCTCGTGACAGCCATAGCTGTTGCCTGCCGAGTCGGTGTTGTTCTTGAAGAGGTAGATCTCGCCCTTGATGCCCTCTTCGTCGAGGCGCTGTTCGGCTGATTGCACGAGCGACTCCAGGATGCGCTCGCCTGCCTTGTCGTGGGCGACGAGGTCTTCGAGGTTGTCACATTCGGGCGTGGCGTATTCGGGATGGCTCCCGACGTCGAGATAGAGCCGGGCGCCGTTCTCGAGGAAGACGTTCGATGAACGACCCCACGACACGACCCGTCGGAACAGGTACCGGGCGACCTCGTCGGGGCTCAGCCGGCGCTGCCCGCGCAGCGTGCAGGTGACCCCGTATTCGTTTTCGAGCCCGAAGATCCGACGGTCCATCCCGTCAGCCTATCCCAACTCGCACTCCTGTTCGCGTGGTGTTCTCTCGGGCGTTGCCGACGGGCTGCTGTCGGCTGTCGGCGATCGGCCGCCGGCTTGTCAGCTTCCGAGTTCGGCGGGGTCGATGCGGCGGAAGGTGCGGCGGCCATTGCCGCGCTCGAGCACGGCGATCTCCCAGCCGTCGGGCTCGCGATCCTCGGCGACTCGGAACGCGGCGACTCCGAGTTCGAATGCGGCCCGCAGCGTCATGCCTTCCTCGAATCCGTCCCGGAGGGCCTCTTCGAGCGAGTCCGACTTGCCGCCGATGGCGGTGACCTGCCGCTGGTCGTAGAGGGTCCCGTCGTAGGTGATCTTGAACAGGCGGTTCTCGGACGCTTCGAGCCCCACCTCACAGATGAGCATCTCGACCTCGAACGGTTTGGCCTCGTGGCTGAAGATCTGACCCAGCGTCTGACTGAAAGCGGTGGCGAGTCCCATGCCTGTGACGTCCTGGCGGCTGTACAGGTAGCCGGTGACATCCGCCTGGCGGATTCCGGCCTTGCGGAGCGTTTCGTACTCGTTGTATTTGCCGACTCCGGCGAAGGCGATCCGGTCGTACACCTCGCTCAACTTGTGCAGCGACATGGACGGGTTCTCGGCGAGCAGGAGGATGCCCTGGTCGTATTCGATCGCAACGATGGACCGTCCCCGAGCGATCCCCTTCCTGGCGAACTCCGCCTTGTCACGAACGAGCTGCTCTGGCGCGACATAAAAGGGAGTCATACGGGCCTCGCTTCGCTCGACGGCTTTCTGCTCCCGAGCAGGTCAGCCGGGATCATCGGACACCTCCGAGCGCCGTCTCTGCCGCCGTTCTGATGAGGGCCTCGTCGACGTCGCGGATGCCGTCGGCGTCGATGGCGACGATGTTGGGGAGGATGCCGCGGATCAGATCGGGGCCACCCGTGGCGGTGTCCTCGTCGGCGGCGGCCACCAACGCCCCGACCGCGGTGGTGACGGCGACTTCTTCGGTTCCGTCGGGTTGGAATGCTCCGCGCAGGTATGACTTGGCGAGCCGAGATCCCGATCCGGTGCTCCCGTAGTCGTTCTCCTCGTAGCGTCCACCCACGACGTCGAAGCTGAACACTCGACCCACCTCGGTGACCTCGTCGAAGCCGGCGAAGAGCGGCACCACCGCCAACCCCTGGAACGCCATCGGCAGCTGATTGCGCACCAGGCGAGAGAGGAACGTCGCCTTGCCGTCGAGCGACAGCCGGGTCCCTTCGATCTTCTCGTAGTGCTCGAGTTCGGTCTGGAACAGACGCACCATCTCGACGGCGAGGCCGGCCGTGCCTGCGATGGCGACGGCCGAGAAGCGATCGGTCGAGAAGACCTTCTGGATGTGGCGGTGTGCGACAAGATACCCCTCGGTCGCCTGACGGTCACCGGCCATCACCACTCCACCTTCGTAG
>CBDTXZ010000092.1:0-11836 GCA_965364515.1 uncultured bacterium | reverse complement strand
GGTGAGGCCGAGACCGGCGTCCGTGATGGTCCCCGAGTCGTCGAGTTGAAGGTGGCTGGCCACACCCACCGTGGCGTAGTCACCGATTTTGCGCTCGAGCTTGAGATAGGCACCGCCGCCGCGGCCCGTGTACTTGGGGATGCGGATCTCGGTGACCATCTCTCCCGGCTGCAGCGAGTTGGTGAAGAAGTCGACGAGGAAGTCCGTGATGTGGATCACCCGTTCGCCGCCGTCGGCGGATCGGGCTACCACCGAGGCGCCAATGGCCAGCATGACCGAGTTCCAGTCGCCCTCGGGGTCACAATGGGCGATCGACCCTGCCATGGTTCCGCGATTGCGGACGAGCGGGTCGGCCACCCACGGGGCACATGCGGACACCGTGTGGTTGGTTGCGGACAGCAGGTCCGACGATGCCACCTGGGCATGCCGGGTGAGCGCTCCGACCGCCACGTGGCCGTTGACATCGCGGATGTAGTCGAGTTCGCCCACACCGTTGATGTCGACGAGGTGCCCCGGCATCGCCAGACGAAGCTTCATCATGGGGATCAGGCTCTGGCCACCCGCCAGGACCCGACCGTCGTCACCGACCTCTTTGAGTAGGCCGAGCGCCTCCTCGAGGGACGATGGCGCCGAGTATTCGAACGCCGAAGGGAACATGGACGGGACCTCCTCGATCGGTGCTTCGAAATCTATCGGAATCGATTGCAGATGGTCGGAGGAAGTGGTGGAAATCGCCGCGATGCGACGAGATTCCCCGGCATCCTGCGGTCCGGGGGGCTTCTTTCGTATCATCGATCGAGGCGGGATTCGACGTCAGGGACGTCGAGGAAGGGACGGGAAATGCGTTCATTGATTGGAATGGTCGTTGCGGCGCTCGTGCTGGCGGGGTGCGGGAGCGCTGCCGAAGAGATCTCCGAGAGGGCGATCGAAGCCGGTGGTGGCGCCAACGCCGACGTCGAGCTCGATGACGACGGTCAGGGTGAGGTCGTCATCGAGACCGAAGATGGCTCCCAGAGCATGAGCTTCGGTTCTGGTGAGCTCCCCGATGAGCTCGAAGTCCCGCTCCCGGACGGGTACGAGGTGGTTGCCAGTTCCGTACTCGAGCAGGGCGATGAGAACATCGTCACGGCGACGGTCGCCTATTCGGATGGTGACATCGACGAGATCATCGAGCACTTCGAGGCCTACTTCGAGGACCTGGACAGCGCCTTCAACAAGACGGAGCAGCGCTTCGATGGGAGCCTTCAGGTGTTGTGGTTCACCGAAGCGCCGGGCACGAACGTCTCGGTCGTCCAGGCAGACGATGTCGTGCAGGTCACCGTGACCCAACAGAGCTGAGCCGAACCCGTTCTTGTGACGCAAACGCCGATATTGCCGGTGTTCCCGTCACAAGAACGCACTCAGCCGGTCATGGCGACTGTGCGGAGGGCTTGACGGACGCGTTTCTCGCTCACGGTTCCCTCCACGCCGATCTGCTGGGCGAAGAGGCTGACGCGCAGTTCCTGGAGTTGCCAGCCGATGTCGATGAGCTCGGGTGAGGGCGGAAGCGTGTCCAGCAGCTTGTCGTGCTCTTCCTCGAGCGGCTGGATACGGGCCATTCGCTCCCGGTCGCGGGGAAGTGTCTCTGCGAGCTTGGTGAGCCGCACCTCGATCGCCCGCAGGTAGCGGTGGAGATCGTCGAGCCGACCGATCCCCATGTGCGTCAGCATCCCTGCGTACACGAGCCTCGGGAGCTGTCCGCCGACGTCTTCGATCGACGGCCCGAAGGCCTCGGCGGTGAGCGGCTCTGCGGCGATGTACACGTCGCGCAACGTCTCCATGACGGCGATCGACTTGGTCCCGACCTCGGTGAGTCGGTCGGCGATGTCGTTCTGCATCTGACGAAGAAGCCGGTCGAACCCGCTCTCGGACCAGACGAGACCCCCGGCATCGATCATGACGGCGTCGAGGGCGCATGCCAGACAGTCGTTGAGCCACTCGGTCTGATCCTCGTACGGACTGGTGACCAGCGCCAGCTTCGCGTCTGGCGTCATCAGAGAGCGCAGCAGCCTGCCCGGGGCGTTGAGATGGAACGACAGGAGCTTCCTCGTGCCTTCCCACATCGACTCCGCCTGTTCGGCCGGGGTCGGCATGAGGCGGATGGCGACCGAGTCGCCTTCGTCCACCAACGCCGGGTAGGCGTCTATCGAGTGGCCGGGCCCGTCGATGGTCACCGACTTCGGCAGGTCCCCGAACGTCCAGTCCGTGAGGCCCGATCGCTCGAGATCGTGTTGTGACGCAGACACCGTTGCGCGCGCCTCGGCGCGAAAGGCGGTCCGCAGTTCCTCGAGGTCGGACGACTCGGCGATCGGGGCGCCGTCGGCGTCGACGACCCGGAATCTCGGGCGGAGGTGTGTCGGGACCCGTTCGAGGTCGAAGTCCTCGGGGAGCACGGGCGTGTCGGCCCATGCCGACAGCCGTCGGCGGATGGCGTCGATCGGGGAGCCGTCGCCCGGATCGATCTCCGTCATCAGACGGTCGACCGTGTCGGGAATCGGTGAGAACACCCTGCGGAGTCGCTTGGGTAGCGACCGGACCATCGTCTCGACGAGTTCTCGGCGCATCCCGGGGACGTTCCATTCGAAGACTGCGGGGTCGAGTCGTTCCAGGAGACCGACGTCCACGATGACGGTGACGCCGTCGGTCTGACTGCCGTAGTCGAACTCGTACACCAGAGGCAGCCGCAGATCGCCGTAGGTCCACAGCGGTGGGAAGTCGTGCTCGTCGAGAGAGTCGACGTCGGGTCGGATCAGCGCCTCGAGATCCAGGTCGAGCAGATGCGGGGTCTTGGGCCGTTGCCGCTTCCACCAGGCATCGAAGTGGCGCACGGTCGTCACGTCGTCGGGGATTCGTGCGTCGAAGAAATCGAACAGCTCGTCGTCGGTGATCATGAGGTCGGTGCGCCGGTGTCGGGTCTGCATCTCCTCCACTTCGGCGATCTGACGCCGGTTGTGGGCGTCGAAGGCGTGGTGTGTCTCCCATTCGCCCCACACCAGCGCATGTCTGATGAAGAGCTCACGGGCCGCCGCGATGTCGATCCGTCCGTACTGGACGGTTCGATCGGCGAACAGGCGGAGGCCGAACAAGGTCACGGTCTCGTTGGCGATCGAAGCTCCGAGATCGGCGTCCCACCACGGGTCCGAGTACGACCGCTTCACGAGGTGACCGCCGACCTCCTCGGCCCACGCCGGGTCCAGCTTGGTCACGTCCTGGGCCCACAGCCGGGTCGTCTCGACCAGCTCGCCCGCCATCACCCACTCCGGACCGCGTTTGAAGAGCACCGATCCCGGGTTGATGGCGAAACGCGCTCCGCGAGCGCCGACATACTCGTAACCGTTCGGATCCTTGCGCCCGATGTGCGACAGCAGGCCGGTGAGCAAGGCCTTGTGGATCGTGTCGCCGTCCGCCGGCTCCCGGTCCGAGATCAGTCCCATCTCGTCGGCCAGCTGCCGGAGTTGGGAGTGGACGTCCTGCCATTCGCGAATCCGTCGGTGGTTGAGGAACTCGTCGCGGCACAGCCGGCGGAACTGGCCCGACGACATGGCCTTGCGTTGTGTGCGGATGTGATCCCAGAGTCGAAGCCATCCGAGGAAGTCGGAGTTCGGCTCGGCGAAGCGAGCATGGAGCTCGTCGGCGCGGGCTCTGTGTTCGCTCGGCCGTTCGCGCGGGTCCTGGATCGACAGTCCCGACACGATGATCAGAACTTCCCTGAGGCAATCGTGCTCGGCGCCGGCGATGACCATGCGCGCGAGCCTCGGGTCGAGGGGGAGCTTGGCGAGCTGTCGGCCGAGCGGGGTGAGCCAGCCCTTCGTGCCGTGCGCGGCCGGATCCAGCGCACCGAGCTCTTCGAGCAGCAGGACCCCATCCCGGATCTGGCGGGTATCCGGCGGGTCGAGAAAGGGGAACGACTCGACGTCACCGAGGCCGAGCGCCGCCATCTGGAGAATGACGCTGGCCAGGCTGGTGCGCTGGATCTCGGGCTCCGTGAACTCCTCCCGGCTCTCGAAGTCCTCCTCGGAGAACAGGCGAATGCAGATGCCCGGCCCGATCCGGCCGCAGCGTCCGGCTCGTTGGTTCGCCGAAGCCTTCGAAATCGGCTCGATCGGCAGGCGCTGGACCTTGGTTCGACGGCTGAATCGCGAGATGCGGGCGGTGCCCGGGTCCACCACCGACCGGATGCCAGGCACGGTGAGCGACGTCTCCGCCACGTTCGTGGCGATCACGATGCGCCGACCCGTGTGGGGCTGAAACACGCGGTGCTGCTCGGCCGACGACAGCCTGGCATAGAGGGGCATGATCTCGGTGTGCTTCAGCTTCAGCTCCCTCAGCGCATCTGCAGCATCGCGGATCTCTCGTTCGCCCGAGCAGAACACGAGGATGTCCCCGGTGTGCTCTCGAACGAGCTCGGTGACGGCGTCACAGATCGCTTCCGGCTGGTCGCGAACCTCGCCTCCCATCTCGAGCGGCCGGTACCGGATCTCGACGGGATAGCCCCGCCCGGACACCTCCACGATCGGCGCATCGCCGAAGTGCTCCGAGAAACGCTTCGTGTCGATCGTGGCCGACGTGACGATGAGCTTGAGATCGGGGCGCCGTGGGAGCAGTTCGGTGAGGAACCCGAGCAGGAAGTCGATGTTGAGGGAGCGTTCATGTGCCTCGTCGATGATGATCGTGTCGTAGCGCGACAGGTCGCGATCACGCTGGATCTCGGCGAGGAGCAGGCCGTCGGTCAGCACCTTCACGACGCTTCGGTCACCGACGGTGTCGGTGAATCGCATGGCGAAGCCGACCAGGCCCCCGATCTCGGTGCCGGTCTCCTCGGCGATTCG
Source organism: uncultured bacterium (assembly GCA_965364515.1). Lineage (GTDB taxonomy): Bacteria > Actinomycetota > Acidimicrobiia > Spongiisociales > ZC4RG35 > JAHEDH01. Next base: position 6,968 of record CBDTXZ010000092.1, on the reverse strand, counting down.
CTCAGCGATGCTGCGGGCGGCGATCCGTCGAGGCTGGGTGTGGCCGATCCACCCGTCGACGCCCCTCCCGAGCTCCATGCAGATCTTGGGGAGCTGGGTGCTCTTCCCGGACCCGGTCTCGCCGGCGACGATGACCACCTGGTTGTCGCGGATGGTCTCGAGCAGGTCGTCTCGGCGTCCCGTGATCGGGAGATCCGGGTACACGAGTTGCTCTGGGATGCTGTCGGAGCGGAGGGAGCGACGTCGCTCCAGTGACTCGATGTCGGCGGCGATCTTCGAGACGATGCGGGCGCGGCGCTTGGGATCGTCGACCCGGCGGGTTCCGGAGAGACGCTTCGAGAAACGGGTCTGATGGTGTGGAGGCAGCCTGCGAATGGCAGCGCGCAGGTCTTCGACGGTTGTCATGATCGGAGCCAATCATCGCGGGCCGCCGAGCGAACGGCGAGTCGTTTGCGCTCAGTCGCTCGCTGGAGATGAGGACAATTTCTGCAGCATCGCCACGAGAGCCTCCTGTTCAGCCAGCTCGAGGTTCACGACAAGCGGGTTGGTCTCGTACAGCGACTTCTCGAGTCGGTCGTGGAGCATGCGACCCTTGGCGGTGAGCGTCACCCGTTTGACGCGCCCGTCATTCGGGTCGGGAGTCCGTTCGGCGAGACCGAGTGACTCGAGGTCGTCGGCGATGTGAGTGATGTACGAGGCGTCGCACCGCATCGTCTCGGCAGCCGATCTCATGGGGCGTGGGTGGCTGAAGAGATGGAGAGCGTGAGCCTGCGGCGGGGTCAGCCCGAGTGACGCGGCCTCTCCTTCGAGGAACTGACGCATCTGACGGCTCGCTTCGACGAATTGTTCGAAGAGGTCGGCAGCGACGTTGCCGAAGGCGTTGCGTTCGGTCACCACACGGACGGTATCAGGCGACAGTTGACTTCGTAAAGCTTCGATCTGGCTGCGAAATCAGCAGAGGTATCGTCACGCGCCCATGTCGTTGATGAACGCTCTCGGCTACGAGGTCGAGCCGCAAGACGGATTCAGGCGTCGGTTGACGGAGCTCGCCGCCACCCAGATGGTGAACGCAGTCGTAGCCAAGGCGGCGATGCCGGTGGACCGCTTCGTGCTGTGGGCCACGTCGGGAAGATGGACTGCGACCGCACTGGTGGCCGGGCTCCCGGTGCTCTGGTTGACCACCACCGGCGCCAGGTCGAAGGAGCCCAGACAGGTGCCACTTCTCGGCATCCCGACTCCATCGCGGAATCTGGCCGTGCTCGGGACCAACTTCGGAGGCGAGCGGAGCCCGGGCTGGGTGCACAACCTCGTCGCGCATCCCGAGGCGATCGCAGCGTGGCGTGGCAAGAGTGCCGCCGTGAGGGCCATCCAGCTCGAACCCGATGCCCAGGAGCCGATCTGGGAGAGGGCGATCGCCGCCTACCCCGGCTTCGCCGCCTACCGAGCCAGAGCGAGGCATCGCTCGATTCTGGTCTTCGAGCTGAGTCCGACGGACCCCTGAATGCAGAGGAGGCTCAGGCCTCGAAGTGAGCTCGAAGGTGACGAAGTTGATCTCTCAGGGTCCGTCGCGCCATCAGGGGATAGGCAAAACGCGCCACGCCGGGCGGCCGACGAAAGGCCGCCTCTGTGGTTTGGCTGACAACCGAGCCGTTCCCCGAGGATTCGACGACGCAGGTGACGGTGCGGTCCTGGAACCGGTCTGTCACGCGCCATTTGATCGACGATGTATCGAGAGCGACGATCTCGACATCGCCGTCGAAGATCACGCGTCGGCCCCCGGGCCGGTCCAGATGCTGGGTGTAGCGAAACGTCGACCCGATGCCGATGTCGCCCTCGGAAGTCATCTCCGCAGAATCGACATTCGGGCACCACAGCGGGTCGTTGCACGTGTCGCTGATGAACGCCAGCACGTCGCTCGCCAGCCCCGGGATGTACTCGGAGACGGTCACTGGGCGGACCGGGTACGTCGACATGCGGCGAGCGTACTCATCCGCTCATGGCGACAGACCGGGCGTAGCTGTCGAGGATCCGGTCGAGGTCGCCGCCGATGCGTCGTTCGATCGTGCCACGCATGGCGGTGGCCAGGGATCTGAGCTCCGCTTCGAATCGGATGCCGATCGCCGTCTCGCCTGCCGTCTCACGCACCCACCAGGTTCCTCGAAACGCCGAGAAGAGCGCTTTGAACTTGGGCGGGTAGCTGGCGACGTCGACCTCGACCGTGAAGCTCGAGCCCGGCTGCCATGCGACACAGGTCTCCTGCCATTCGGCCCCCGAGGTGTCGACGCAGCGGCGGAGCGCTCCGAGTTCCGAGCCTTTCACCGTGGTCGTGGCGAGCCCGTCGACATGGTCGGCGTATCCCGCCATGTCCGAGATCACCAGCCAGGCGGTGTCGGTTGCGCCGGTGATCACCCGGGTCCGTTCGATCGTCATCGTCATGTCGACGCCTCCAGCCCTCGCCATTGCGCAGCGGCCAGGAGGGCGACGCAGGCGGTGACTGTGGCGAGGACGGCTCTGCCTGTACCGGTCAGCCAGCCGGGAGCAGCCAGGATGATGATGGCTGCGGTGGCCACCCAGGCCGCGTCTGCGGCGACGATCTGCCGGGTCCGCCGACGTTGCGGGGCCAGCGACTCGCGAGCGACCATGGCGGCAAACCCGATGAGTCCGACACCGAGTGCGCGCAGAGACCAGGCGGGCGGCCCCAGCGACTCCGCCAGCAGACCGGCGAGAACGATCGCGCCGATCCCGGTCGTCCCGCTGAACACGGCGTTGGCCACGAGGGCGCCTTTGAGCATTGTTGTCATGTGTACCTCCTGGCCCCCACGATCGGGGATGGAGGTAATGAACGCAATGATGCGTGAGGTAATGGCGCTGATGATGTGATGTTCGTATCGTGTGGGCATGCCCTCCGAGTTCGGCGATCACCTGCGGTTGTGGAGGAAGCGTCGGGGCATGAGCCAGCTTGCCCTCGGGGTTGCCGCAGACGTTTCTCAGCGTCATATCAGCTTCATCGAGACGGGCAGGTCGAGGCCGAGTCGTGAGCTGGTTCAGCATCTCGGGACAGTGCTCGACGTTCCGCTTCGGGAGCAGAATGCGATGTTGATCGCCGCAGGACATGCCGCGACTCACCCCGAGACCGATCCAGACGACCTCCCCGGACTGTTGCCGGCACTCCAGTTCGTCGTGGATGCCCACACTCCCTACATGGCGGTCGTGGTTGACGGCGCCTGGAACCTCGTGGCCTCCAACGGACCCGCGCAGGTGATGGCAGGACGACTGCTCGACCCTGGGGAGATCGTTCGGGACGGCACGCTGAATCTGATGCGCGCGACTTTTCACCCGAGCGGGCTCCGGCGCTTCATCGTGAACTGGGATTCGGTCGGGCCGGTGCTCATGGCAGGGCTGGAGCGCGATGTCGTGAGATCGCCCGGCCGCCCAGATCTGGCATCGCTCCTGAGCGAGGTGCGCGGGTACGCATCGCTCGACGACGATCCGAGCTCGGCTCCGGGTGACCTGCTCCTGCCGCTGCGATACGAGATCGGTGACCATCGATTCGACCTCTTCACCACCATCGCCACGATCGATGCGCCGCTCGACGTGACCGTCTCCGAACTCCGAATCGAGACGTTCTGGCCCGCCGACGAGCGATCAGACGCGGCGTGGCGGCGGTTCGTCGAGAACCCCGCCTGAATTCAGCCGGATCCAGACGACCCCTGGCCGATCGGCGCGCCAGGATGGCGGTGACACCGATGAGAGAGGGATGACCACATGGCCTACGACCTGAAGATCGAGATCCCCAACGAACCTGGAGCCCTCGAGCGCGTGGCTGCAGCGGTCAGCGATGCCGGAGTGAACATCAGCGCCGCCACCTGTACCGGCCCGGCCGAGATCGCCGAGCTGCACATCCTGGTTCCGCACTCCGAGCCGGTGAAACACGCGCTGGCGATCAGCAACCTGGCGGTCACCGGTGAACGAGAGGTCGTGGTGGTCGAAGCGCACGACATCCCCGGAGAGTTGGCGGACATGGCGCGGAAGGTCGCGCATGCCGGCATCAACATCGATCTCCTCTATGTCGCGACCCGCAACCGGGTCGTGTTCGGCGCCAACGACCTCGAGGGCCTGCGCAGAGCTCTGGAGGGCTGATCGTGACCGATGGGACGGAGAACACCCCGCGGCTGATCGCCGTGACCATCGATTGCGTCGATCTCGAGGGAATGCTCGGGTTCTGGACGGAGCTGCTCGGTATGGCAGGTGAACTGCACGAGCCGTTCGGCTTCATCCAACGCCCCGGTTCGGTCTCGGTGTGGCTGCAGCGAGTGCCGGAATCCCGCAGCGGCAAGAACCGGCTCCATCTCGATCTCGTGGTCGAGGACCTCCCGGCACTGGAGAAGCGTGTCGAGGCGTTGGGAGGCGGAGTCGACGGCCTGCACGAGTGGCAGGGCTTCAAGTGGCGGACGTGTAGCGATCCCGAGGGCAACGTGTTCGACGTGATGGAGGCTCAGTCGGGGGAATAGTCTCCATGTGGCATCGGTTGTGTGCTGCGATACGATGATTGCACCGCGCAACTTCTGGAGCCCAACATGTCAGAGTCACCCATTCTCGAAGTAGTCCAGCTCGACTTCCCGTGGGCCGGTCTCGATCCGTTCATCTTCACGGTCCACCACCTCGACCGGTATCCCGCCGGCAACGCCGAGCAGGGTCCGGCGGCGCCACTGACCGGACGCCGGATCGGCATGGACTTCTCCTACAAGGACGGCTGGTCGATGTATCACGGCGATCGCGTCCCTGGCTTCCCTCAGCATCCCCACCGCGGTTTCGAGACCGTCACGGTCGTCCGGCGCGGGTACGTCGATCACTCCGACTCGCTGGGTGCCACCGCCCGCTACGGCGAGGGTGACGTGCAATGGCTGACCACGGGCTCGGGGATTCAACACTCCGAGATGTTCCCGTTGATCGACACCGAAGGCCCGAACACGCTTCATCTCTTCCAGATCTGGCTCAACCTCCCTCCCAAGTCGAAGATGGTCGATGCCCACTTCGGGATGCTCTGGAACGAGGAGATCCCCACGGTCGAGTCGGGTGGCGCCACGGTCGACGTGATCGCTGGGTCACTCGACGGCCACGACGCACCCGCTCCGCCACCCAACTCCTGGGCGTCAGACCCGACGTCGGAGATGGCGATCTGGGTGATCCGCGTCGAGCCGGGCGGCACCTGGACGATGCCCGCCCACTCCGAAGGCCTGAACCGCATGCTGCACTGCTACTCGGGTTCGGCGATCACCGTCGCAGACCAGGCGGTCCGCTCGGACGTCGGACTCAGGCTCGCGTCGCATCTCCCCGCCGAGATCCACAACGCCGGTTCCGAGCCCGCCGAATTCCTGCTGCTCCAGGGTCGCCCCATCGGGGCTCCGGTCATCCAGATGGGCCCGTTCGTCATGAACACCTCAGACGAGATCCAGACAGCCCTGATGGACTACCGCAGGACCCAGTTCGGCGGCTGGCCATGGTCGGGCCCCGCCCCGGTGCACGATCGATCCGAAGGACGTTTCGCGCTCCACGCCGACGGCAAGGTCGAACACCGGGATCGCCCGAGAGTTCACTGACCGCACCGGCGCGTCGTCGAAACGAGCCGCTGTCCAGCTCCCTCTGAAAAAGGCCTTTCGAACCTTCGAGTCTCAACGAGATGCGATAGGTTTCGCACGAGGCGAAAGAGGGAGAACACGTGAAACGCCTACTCGTCGCAGTACTTGCGGCGCTCATGACTCTGTCGACTGCGGCATTTGCCCAGGAGGCGCGCGACTACAGCGAACTCGTCTTCGATGACGTGTCCCAGCAGTACTACTACGCCGATGCCGTCCTCTGGGCGGGAACGCGAGGGTTCTCGAACGGGGTAGACGGAGAGAGCTTCGGTCCCGAGGACGCGCTGACGAGAGCCGACGCCACGACGTTGTTGTGGCGATCGTTCGGTTCGCCGACAGCCGGGTCGTCGGCCGTCGCCTTCGATGACGTGCCCGTCGGGATCTACTACGAGCGGGCGGTCAGATGGGCGTCGAGCATCGGAGTCGTGATCGGAACGTCCGCAACCACGTTCTCGCCGGACGCCACGATCACCCGCGCCGAGTTCTCGACGATCCTGTGGCGCGCCTACGGATCGGTCGCCTCGACAACCGCGCCTGCTTTCACCGACGTTGCCGCTGGTGAGTTCTACACCGACGCCGTCGCGTGGATGATCGACAACGCCATCACGACGGGGACATCGTCGACGACGTTCTCACCCGGTGATCCGTTGACGAGAGGCCAGGGTGTCACGTTCCTCTGGCGCGCCGCCGGGGAACCGGAGACCTTCAGCCTCAACATCTTCCACATCAACGACCATCACTCCAACATCGAGGGCGATGACATCGGCCTCGAGCTTCCCGGCGGCGAAGTCGAGTTCGAGATGGGCGGCTTCGCCCGGGTGGTGGCGGCCATCAAGGCACTCGAGGCCGAATATGCCGGCGGAAACAACGTGAAGGTCCACGCCGGGGATGCCATCACCGGCACGCTGTTCTACACGCTGTTCGCCGGAGAGGCCGACGCTGCCGTGATGAACCAGGTGTGCTTCGACATGTTTGCCCTCGGCAACCATGAGTTCGATGCGGGTGACGCTGGTCTGGTCACCTTCCTCGACTTCCTGGCGGAAGGCACTTGTGACACACCAGTGCTCGCAGCCAATGTCGTCCCACAGTTGGGAACCCCGCTCGCGCCCGTGTCCGCGACCGATTACATCCAGCCATTCGTCATCGAGACGTTCGGGGATGAGCAGGTCGGCTTCATCGGCATCGACATCGCCCAGAAGACGAAGGTGTCTTCGCAGCCGCTCGACACGACCGACTTCCTCGACGAGGTGACGACTGCCCAGACCTACGTCAATCAACTGACTGCGGCCGGGTTGGACAAGATCGGCCTCGTCACCCATCAGGGGTACGACA
>CBDTXZ010000091.1:0-11888 GCA_965364515.1 uncultured bacterium | reverse complement strand
TCCGGGACCGTCGGCATCGCCGACGAGCAGCCGTGTCGGGTCACCTCGATCGCACCACAGGCGTTGGCGAACCTGGCCGTCCGGTGCCAGTCCCAGTCCTGGAGCATCCCGTGGATGAGCCCGGACGCAAACGCATCACCGGCTCCGACGGTGTTGAGCACCTCGACGGGATAGCCCTCGACGTCGAGATCGCCCTCCGCTGTCATCACCGTCACCCCTCGGGGCCCACGTTTGAGCACGAAGACGATGTCGGGCCGATGCTCCCGCAGAGCAGCCATCAGACCGTCGAGCTCGGATCGGGCGCCGTCGGAGAGGTGAGAGCCGTCGAGCGCCTCGCTCGCCGGAGCGAGGGCGGCGTGGAACTCTTCTTCGGTTCCGATGGCCACGTCGATGTGCTCGAGCAGGGCCCGTACTGCAGTCCCGTACCCGCGCCGGTCGACCCACTGGTCCGGCCTGAGATCGAGGTCGATGAGCACCGTCGGCTTCTCGAACCCGGCGGCACGCTCGCCTGCATAGAGCGTGGCCTCCTTACACGTCCCCCGGGACAGCCCGGTGCCCGACAACGCGACGATCCGCGTGTCGGCGAACGGCACGCCGTCGACGTCGTCGCAGGTCAGGTGGATGTCCGCCGGATTCTCCCGGTAGAACGTGAGCGGAAAGTGATCCGGCGGCTGCACACCGAGAATCGCCAGACCGGTCCGCGTGCCCTCGACCGTCCTGACGTGATCGGTGGAGACCCCCTCCCTTGCGAAGTTCGACAGCACGAAGCGACCGATCTCATCGGGCCCGACGGCGGTCAGCACCGCAGAGTCCGCTCCCAGCCGGGACGTGCCGATGGCGATGTTCGATGGGCTGCCACCGATCATGGCATCGAAGCTCTCGACCTCGGCGAAGTCTGCGCCGATCTGTCTCGAATACAGGTCCATGGACACCCGGCCCATCGTGACGACGTCGAAGCCCACGTTCAGATACCCACCCGCTGGTGCTTCTTCTCCGCGTCCAGCTCGCCGCGTGCGAGCCTGACCTGGGCTCGCTCCGACACCTCGGGGATGCCCACCTCCCACCAGGCGCCACCCTCGGTCCAGGTGTATTCGTCGACCTCGATCACGATGACGGTGCTGCGATCGGCGCTCCGGGCACGCTGGAACGCCTCCCGGAACTCCTCGATCGTTCCGACCTTCTCCGAGATCGCTCCCAGCGACTCGGCATGCTTGGCGAAGTCGACCCGGACCATGTTCTCGTGCCGGGCGGTGCGGAGGAGGTTGTTGAACTCCTCTCCCCCGGTGTTGACCTGCAACCGGTTGATGACTGCGAAGCCACCGTTGTCACAGACGATGAAGATCACCTTGTGGCCCGTGAACACCGTGGAATAGATGTCGGAGTTCATCATGAGGTAGGAGCCGTCTCCCACCCAGGCGACGACCTCCCGGTCTCCGAGGGCCATCTTGGCACCCCAGGCTCCGGCGATCTCGTAGCCCATGCACGAGTAGCCGTACTCGCAGTCGACCGAGCGGATCGACTTCGAATGCCATCCCATGTTGAGCTCACCGGGCAATCCGCCCGCCGCGGCCACCTGATAGTCGTCCGGCTCTGCGAGGTCGTTGACGGCTCGGATCACCTGGGCGTAGATCGGGGTGTCGCCGGTGGGTGCGGTCAGCTCGTCGAGATAGCCGTACCACTCGGCTCTCACCTCGGCGGTCCGATCCAGCCAGGAGCCGGGGGCGCGGTAGTCCCCGACGCCGGCGTCCAGCTGTTCGAGCGATACGAGCGCGTCCCCGATCACCGAGATCGGCGTGTGTTTGGTTGCGTCGAACCGGCCGACGTTGATCGAGACGAGCTGGAAGTCGGGGTTTCGGAACACCGACCACGATCCGGTGGTGAAGTCCTGGAGTCGCGTGCCCACGGCCAGCACCACGTCCGCGTCGGCGGCGAGCGCGTTGGCGGAGGTCGATCCGGTGGTTCCGATGGGGCCTCCGTAGTTCGGATGGTCGGCGGTGACGGTTGCCCTGCCGGCGACGGTCTCGACGATCGGAATGCCGTGCTTCTCCGCGAACTCGGCCAGCGCCTCGGCGGCATCCGAGTAGTGAACGCCGCCTCCGGAGATGATGAGCGGGCGCTCCGCCGATCGCAGTGCTGAAGCAGCCGCCTCGATCTCGCGAGGATCGGGGCCGGGGCGTCGGATGTGATGAACGGTCTCTCTGAAGAACTCCTCGGGGAAGTCGAACGCCTCGGCGGCGATGTCCTGGGGAAGCCCGAGGTAGGCGGGACCGCAGTCGGCCGGGTCGAGCATCGTGGCGAGCGCCTGCGGCAGCGATTGGAGGATCTGTTCGGGCCGCGTGATGCGATCCCAATAGCGGGTCACCGCCTTGAAGCTGTCAGAGACGGTGATCGTCGGATTGTTGAAGTGCTCGACCTGCTGGAGAACGGGGTCGACGAGCCGATGCTGGAACGTGTCGCCGCTGATCAACAGAAGCGGGAGCCGGTTGGCGTGTGCGACCGCCGCTGCCGTCACCATGTTGGTGCTGCCCGGCCCCACCGACGACGTTGCGATCATGATCTGTCGACGTCGGGCGGCCTTGGCATAGGCGACCCCCGCCAGAGCCATCGATTGCTCGTTGTGTCCTCGCCAGGTGGGGAGCTGGTCCTGGACCGGCTGGAGCGCCTCGGCGAGAGCGACGACGTTGCCGTGCCCGAAGATCCCGAAGACCCCGGCGAACACCGGTTGGACGGCGCCGTCGATCTCGATCTTCTGAGCGAGCATCCAGCGAACCATCGCTTGTGCGGTTGTCAGCCGAACTGTTTGCATGCCTGTCCTCTCCGACCTGTGCGGTCAACTCAGTGTGTTCACGTTCTCCCACGCTCCGGACTCGAACGACCGGATCATCGCATCCAGGACCTCGGCCACCCTCAACGCGTCCTCGAAGCTCGGAGCGAAAGCCTCTCCGGTTGCGACGGAGCGGCAGAACTCGTAGGCCTCGATCGCCTTGAGGTCCTCGTAGCCGATCGAGTTGCCGCCTCCTGGAACGAACGCCCCGTGATGTGGCAGCCAGTCGCCGGCCAGGACCCGGATGTAGCCATCGACCGGCGTCTCTTCGGGGAGATGGAGATCCAGTTGATTGAGTGTTTCGTGATTCCATGATGCCGCACCGCGCTCGGCGTGGAGGTCGAACGCCATGGCGCTCTGCGGCCCGAAGATGCTGCGGTCCACCTGGAGGGTGCCTCGTGCGCCGTTGGCGAATTCGACCATCGACGCCACATAGTCCTCGTTGGTGACTGCTCCCGTGGGGTCACCAGGCGCTCCGCGGTCGTAGTGGGTCCCCTCACCCGGGCGCGGCAACGGCCGCTCCTTGATGAAGGTCTCCTTGGTGGCGGTGAGTCGTTCGATCGGGCCGACCAGGTGCAATGCCATGTCGACGGCGTGGCACATGATGTCGAGCAGGGCGCCGTAGCCGGCCTCTTCCTGAAGGAATCTCCAGCTCAGTGTCCCCAGCCGGTCACGGCCGTACATCGAGAAGAAGCGGCCCTGGTAGTTGGTGATCTGCCCGAGTCTGCCTTCGTCGATGAGTTGGCGGGTGTACTGGACCAGTGGCGCCCACCGGTAGTTGTATCCGCAGCCGGTGATGACTCCGGCGGATCTGGCGGCGGCGGCGATCGCAGCGGTGTCATCGGGGGTGATACCCACGGGCTTCTCGCAGAACACGTGTCGCCCGCTCGATGCCGCGGCGACGGCGAGGGGGCGGTGGAGTGCGTTGGGGGCGGTGATGTCGATGATGTCGAGATCGTCACGACCGATGAGTGTCTCCCAGTCGGCGTGAGCCTCTTCGAATCCGAAGTCATCGACCGCCTGCGTGCGGCGTCTCTCGACGTCGTCACAGATGGCCACGAGCCGCGGTATGAACTCGGCGTCGGGGAACAGCGACCGGATCCGGTTGTAGGACCGGCTGTGGGCCTGTCCCATCCAGCCGAATCCGATGAGCCCGATTCGCAGTTCTCTCGGCATGTGCGTGGTCTCCTCGAAACTGGCGGCTTACTATACGGCACACGATTGGAACGTTCCAACCAGGAGGTACGAGGTGATTTCGCGGAGCGGTGTGGCTTCGATCGGCATCATCGGCACCAGCTGGTGGGTCGACTCAATGTACCTCCCCGCGCTGTCTGGTCTCGATGGCATCGACGTCGTCGCCATCGCCGGACGTGATCCCGAGCGAGCGAACGGCCGAGCAGCCCAGTGGGACATCCCGGCCGTGTACACCGACTGGCGTCGGATGCTCGACGACGCCGACCTCACCGGGGTCGTCGTCGCCGCCGCCAATCCGGTCCACTATCCGGCCACCAGGGCGATCCTCGAGCGGGGCCTCGACGTCTTGTGCGAGAAGCCGGTTGCGGACACCGCGGCAGAAGCAGAGGAAATCGCACGGATGGCGAAGGCCGCCGGCGCGGTGACCATGGTCCCGTTCACCTACGCGTTCATGCCTGGCTTTCGGTACCTCGAGCGGCTGGTGACTGATGGATACGTCGGGCGCATCCATCACGTCGGTCTCCGCTACCACGCCGGATACGGCATCGACTCGGGGTACCTGTGGAAGCTTGACGCCAGGAAGAACCCGACCGGAGCCCTGGGCGACATCGGCTCACACTTCCTGTATCTGGCGCTCCGGTTGGCAGGCGATGTCTCCGCCGTCACGGCGCGCCTCGAGAGCGTCGGTCGTCACCCCGATCTCGACCCGGATGGGAACCCCTACCCGGCGGCGGCCGATTCCTCCGTCGTGATCCTCGAGTTCGCATCGGGAGCGCAGGGGATCCTCCACGCCTCCTCGGTCGCCTACGAGGGGACCTCGATGAACCAACGCCACGAGATGGAGGTCCACGGGGAGGAGGGCACCGTGAAGTACGTCTGCGATTGGGATTTCGTCCAAGAGGTCAGCGGTTCGCGCGTCGGAGAAGGCCCGCCCCGCCCGATGCCGATCCCCGACGACATCTGGGGCCCGGTCCGGCGCTCGTCGGTGCACGACACCTACCGCGACGTGTTCCGCAAGACGGATGCGATGGCGCGAGGCTGGGCACGAGCGCTCACGACCCGGATCCCCGTCCGCCCGGATCTCGGGGATGGCGCAGCCGTCCAAGCCCTGCTCGACGCCAGCCTGGAGTCCTCCCACCACGGTTGCCGCCAAGTACTCGAGGTGACGATGTGAGCGCTGCCCTCGACCGCTTCGCAGTGAACCTCGAGATGTGGTGGCCGGATCTCTCCCGGATCGACCGTGTGCGAGCCGCCGCCGACGCCGGATTCGGGCTCGCAGAGATCTGGTACTGGCCGAACTGGGACATCTCCACACTCGCCCGCGTGACCCAAGACCACGGGATCGGGATCACCCAGATCGGCGGCTGGGACTTCGAGCCGCGCCTCCACGAGGACCACGCGGGTTTCCGGGATGGGATCGCCGCAGCGATCGAGGCTGCGGTGACACTGGACGCGCCTCTCATCAACATCAACGGTCCCTACCTTCGTCCCGGAGAGAACGGCTCAGACGTGGTTTCCGGAGTGATCGAGGCACTGGCCTCGGTCGTGGATCTGGCGGAGGCCGCCGACGTGTCTCTGATGGTGGAGCCGATGAACCTGCGGGTCGATCATCCCGGCTACTCGCTCCCGACGAGTAGAGACGTGATCGAGGTGTGTCGTTCGGTCGGTTCCGAGGCGCTCGGCATCAACTGGGACCTCTATCACCTCCAGATCTCCGAGGGTGACCTGACCGGCCACCTGACCGAAGGGATCGACCACGTCAAGTACGTCCAGGTGGCCGACCATCCCGGCCGCCACGAGCCCGGCACCGGAGAGATCGAGTACCGATACGTCCTCGAACAGCTGGCGGAGCTGGGATACGACGGCCCGATCGGCCTCGAATGTTCGCCGGCCGACGACGCCGAGCACGCCATCGCGGCGATCGAGGAGCTGGCGGCCGAGATCGCCGGAAAACGTCAGTTGGGTTGACGATCAACGCCTGAAGATCGGGTCCTTCGAAGAATCCCTTGACAGCCGGGGAACCGCACAAGTAGCGTCGCCATCCGAAATTGGAACGTTCCAATCCAACGGGCTCGCGAAACGTGCTGCATAGTTGGAACGTTCCACCACGAGAGGCACACGGAGACCATGCCGAGGAACACCGCATGAGGATCGGACTGCTGGGCGCAGGGCGCATCGGGTCGCTCCATGCCGAGACGCTGGCCAGCAACGAGACCGTGGACACGGTCGTCGTGTACGACCCCCTCCCGGGGAGAGCTGCCGAACTGGCGGCGGCGATCGGGGCAGACGAGGCCGAATCCGCCGAACACCTCATGAAAGACTGTGATGGCGTGCTCATCGCCTCGAGCACCGACTCACACGCCGAGCACCTCATCATGGCGGCCGAGGCCGGGCTTCCGGCGTTCTGCGAGAAGCCGATCGCCATCGAGCTCGCCACCACCGACAAAGCCATCGAAGCCGTCGAGCGGGCAGGTATCCCCGTGATGATGGGATTCAATCGGCGGTTCGACTCCGGATTCGCGGCGGCGAACGCCTCCGTCGCCGAGGGCAGCCTGGGCGAGTTGATGCTGATCGTCGGCCAGCACCACGACCACCGGCCGCCACCCGAGGAGTACATCCCGGTCTCCGGGGGACAGTTCAAGGACCAACTGATCCACGACTTCGACCTCGTCCGCTTCGTCTCGGGACAGGAAGCCGTCGCCGTGCACGCCGGCGGGTCGACCGTAGGTGTCGAACTCATGGGCCGCCACAACGACACCGCGGTCACCGTGGTCACGCTGTGGCTCGAGTCCGGGGCGATGGCGACATTGAGCGGAACCCGCCTGGACCCGATCGGATACGACGTGCGCATGGAGGTCTACGGGACCAAGGACAGCGTCGCCGTCGGCTGGGACGAGCGCACCCCGATCCGGCTGGCGAACCAATCCGAACCACCCCGAGATCCGTACACAGAATGGCTTCCCCGCTTCGGGGAGAGCTATCACGCAGAAATCGATGCCTTTCTGTCGATGGCACGCGGCGACAGCGCTAGTCCGTGCACGGTGCACGACGCTCGCGCCGCGCTCGTCATGGCCGAAGCGTGCAAACGCTCGCTCGATCGAGGAGGGCCCGTGCAGTTGGAGGAGATTCGATGAACGGAGGACTGCTCGACCGGGTGGCAGGTGCGCCGATCACCTGGGGCGTGGACGGGTCGCCCGGCTGGGGTCATCTGATGGACCCCGATCGGGTGTTGGCGGAGATGGTCGAGGTCGGCCTCAAAGCAACCGAACTCGGTCCGGACGGGTATCTCGGCGACGACACCGAGGCCGTCACGTCGCGGCTCGATCGCCATGGACTGGAACTGGTCGGCGGGTTCATACCCGTGGTGCTCTACGAGCAAGATCTGGTACGAGATCAGCTCGAGTATTTCCAGCGCGCCGCAGCGACCCTGGCTGCAGGTGGCGCGCGCATCGCCGTCGTGGGGGCCGACTCCAACCTCCCCGGATACGACGTATCGGTCTCTCTCGACGAGGCCCAATGGGACACCTTCTTCGAGCATCTCACGGAACTCGGATCGATCGCCGACAGATGCGGCGTGCAAGTGGCCGTCCACCCTCATTGGGGCATGGCCGTAGCGAACCAATCCGACGTCGACCGCATGATCGAGCGCTCGAACCTCGGGTTCTGCCTGGACACCGGACATCTCGCCCTGGCCGAGGTCGACATCGCCGACCTGATCGCCCGTGCGGGCGATCGAATCCATCACGTGCACCTCAAAGACCTTGACCTCGAGTTCGCAGAACGGGTCCGTGGTGGAGCTGTCGGATTCCGCCAGGCCGTCATCGACGGCATGTTCAGACCGCTCGGCGAAGGCAGCGTCGACATCGAGGGCACGATCCTCGAGCTGGAGCGATCCGGCTTCGCTGGCTGGTACGTCCTCGAACAGGATGTCGCACTCGACAGAGATCCACCCCCGAATTCGGGACCTGTCGAAGATGCCCGTCGTAGCATCGATTTTCTGAGGGGGCTCGCCGCCCAGGCGAGCACGGCTCAGGAAGATGCGGCCGAATGACGGCCGTCACCGGAGAGAGGAGCGCCTCAAGGGCGCAAGTCAACACGAGGAGAGACATATGAAACTGAGACGATTGCTGGCATTGCTGGCCGTGCTCTCACTTGTCCTGGCCGCATGTACGTCGGTCGACGATGAAGGCACCGACGAGACGGACGCCGGTGGCGGCGACACCGCCACCACTCAGGCAAGCGGCGGAGACACCGACACCGGTGGCGGTGACGACGAGCCCGCCGATGACGACGACGGCGCGGTATCACAACGCGACTACCGCTTCGTGGTGGTGTCGCACGGTCAGTCGTCCGATCCGTTCTGGTCGGTCGCAGCGAACGGCGTTTCGGCTGCTGCCGACGACATGGGTGTGACGGTCGAATACCAGGCGCCCGGGAGCTTCGACATGGTGGAGATGAGCCAGATCATCGACGCAGCGGTCGCATCCCAGCCCGACGGACTGGTCGTGACCCTCCCGGACCCAGAGGCCCTTGCGGACTCGGTTGAAGCTGCAGTCGCAGCCGGCATCCCGGTCATCTCGATGAACTCGGGATCTGACGACTTCGCTGATCTCGGCGTGCTCGTCCACGTCGGTCAGACCGAGTATGCCGCCGGCCTGATCGCAGGTCAGCGGATGGCGGCCGAAGGCGTCACGGTCGCACTCTGTATCAACCAGGAAGTCGGCAACACCGCGCTCGACCAGCGGTGTCAGGGATTCACGGACGGTCTCGGTGGAAGCGTTGAGGTCATTCCCGTCGATCTCGCCGATCCTGCCGGAACCCAGGCGTCCGTCGAAGGTGCCATCTCGGCAAACGCCGACGTCAACGGGATCCTGGCGCTCGGCCCAACCGGTGCCATCCCGACGCTCGCCGCGGTGCAGAACGTCGGGGCCGACGTTGCGCTCGCAACGTTCGACCTCGGTCCGGAAGTGCTCCAGGCGATCATCGACGGTGACATGCTGTTTGCCATCGACCAGGCGCAGTACCTGCAGGGCTATCTGCCCATCGTGCTGCTCACCAAGTTCCTCGACACGGGCGCTCTGCCGCTCGGATCGGTGGACAGGGTGATCCTGACCGGTCCCCAGATCGTCACTGCGGAAACCGCAGCCGACGTGATCGGGTTCTCGGAGCAGGGTCTGCGCTGAGAACGACCTCGATGGGGGGCCCGGTACCGGGCCCCCCATCGGCGTTCGGGGACGTGCGTGCCTCGAACAGACAATGAGAGGAAGGAAACGTGGCAACAGAAACAGCTCCGCCGCCGACCAAACCGTCGGACGAGCGGGTGAGACAGGTTGGATCCCTCACGAGGCTTCTGACGAGACCCGAGTTCGGTGCCCTGGTCGCCCTCGTCGTGGTTTGGGTCTTCTTTGCGATCGTCGCGAGCGACAACAACTTCGTCAGCTGGCCGACCACTGCCGCCATCCTGAACCGAGCCGCTCCGCTCGGAATCCTCGCCGTCGCCGTCGCCTTGCTGATGATCTCAGGGGAGTTCGACCTCTCGGTCGGTTCGGTGGTCGGTTTCTCCGGAATGGCGATCATGCTTCTCGTGACATCGACTTCGGCCGGCGGCTACGGGTGGGCACTGTTCCCCGCACTGATCGTTGCGCTGCTGATCACCCTCGGGGTCGGCTTCCTCAACGGCCTGTTGGTGCTGACGACCAAATTGCCGTCGTTCATCATCACCCTCGGAGCGCTGTTCGTGTTCCGGGGACTGGCGACCGCCATTCCCCGGACGCTGACCAACCGGACGCAGCTTGGCTCGTTCGACGACATCCCCGGGTTTGAGACGATCAACGCAATCTTCGGTCAGAAGATCGAAGTGCTCGGGGCGAGATTCGACATCGCCATCGTGTGGTGGGTCATCGCCACGGTCATCGCGACCTGGATCCTCACTCGGACCGCCATCGGAAACTGGATCTTCGGCGTCGGCGGCGACGACAACGCCTCGAGAAACGTTGGTGTTCCCGTCTTCAAGCTGAAGGTCGCGCTGTTCATGACCACGGCATTCGCGGCGTTCCTGGTGGCGTTCATGCAGGTGACGCAGTTCAAGGGAGCCGACTCGCTGCGAGGAGAACTGCAGGAGTTCAATGCGATCATCGCAGCGGTCGTGGGTGGAGTCCTCCTGACAGGAGGCTACGGCTCGGTCATCGGAGCCGCCCTCGGTGCGCTCATCTTCGCGATGGTGCAACAAGGCATCATCATCACCGGTGTCGACGGAGACTGGTTCAAGGTGTTCGTCGGCGGGATCCTGGTGGTGGCCGTGATCTTCAACAACTTCGTCCGTCAACAAGCACAGAAGCGGTGATCGATGACTGACAAGACCCCGATTCTCGAAATCAACGAAGTCTCGAAGTTCTTCGGTTCCGTCATCGCGCTCAAGGGCGTCTCGATGTTCGTACGCCCGGGAGAGGTGACCTGTCTGCTCGGCGACAACGGCGCCGGGAAGTCGACGCTCATCAAGACCTTGTCGGGCGTCCACACGCCGACCGAGGGCAGCTACAAGTTCCAAGGTGAGGAAGTCGAGTTCAGTTCGCCCCGCGAGGCGCTCGATCTCGGCATCGCAACGGTGTATCAGGACCTTGCGATGATCCCGCTGATGTCGATCTGGCGGAACTTCTTCCTCGGCTCCGAGCCGACGAAGGGCTTCGGCCCCTTCCGCAGATTCGATGTGGACAAGGCCAAGCAGATCACCCGTGAAGAGATGAGCAAGATGGGCATCGACATCCGCGATCCCGATCAGCCGGTTGGAACGCTGTCGGGTGGCGAACGCCAATCGGTCGCCATCGCCCGTGCCGTCTACTTCGGCGCCAAGGTGTTGATCCTGGACGAGCCCACGGCGGCGCTCGGTGTGAAGCAGGCCGGAGTGGTTCTCAAGTACATCCTCCAGGCCAAGCAGCGGGGAATCGGCGTGATCTTCATCACCCACAACCCCCACCATGCCTATCCGGTGGGCGATCACTTCGTCATCCTCCGCCGTGGGCAGGTGTTCGGCGACTACAGCAAAGAGGAGATCCCGCTCGAACAACTCGTCCAGATGATGGCCGGTGGTGCTGATCTCGAAGCGCTCTCACACGAGCTCGAGTCCGCCTCTCGCGGAGAAGAAGACGAGAACCTGGCAAGGGCCGCAGAGCAGTTCCGGCAGGAGGCAGGATCGGAGTGAGCGGATCGTCACGATCAGGGCACCGTTGCCCACGTCGCGACGACCTCCATCGCATCGGCTCCGATGTGTATGCGGGCGCGTTCATCGGGCCGGCCCAGGACGTGAAGCACGACGGCCGTAGCCCACTGCTCGGATGGGGTCGTCTCCCACGTCGCTCCGGCGAACCAGTCGACGTCGGTGTCGAGCCCCTGAGCCGTCATGAACTCCCGGCGCGTATCGTCGTCCTGCGGACAGACGAACTCGAGGTGGTGGGTGAGCTCGTGCACGATCGAGATCTCGAGTTGCGCCGCCGTGGCAGGGATTCGAACGGTGATCTCCTCGACTTCCGGCGCGTAGCGCGCGCGATCCTCGAGCTCCCAGGCGCCGCTCACCACGACTCCGTCGAGGCAGCCGGCGCGGGCGGGCAGAGCCTCGGCGACCGTTGCGAAGACCTCGGTGGCGAGCTGTCTGAGATCGCCCGGCGCGTTCGATCCGAATCCCAGCGTCGGTTCGCCGTCGCCGGATCCGCAGCCACCGGCGAGGATGACCGCGATCAGGGCGAGCGTTCGGAACGTCATACATGACCATTCTGGACGATGCGCGATTCGAAGAGCTGCTTCGCCTACGAGCAGAGGACCCCGCAGTCCTGTTCGAGAAGGCATCGCACCGGGTGCGGCGACCCATGACACGGGA
>CBDTXZ010000090.1:0-11955 GCA_965364515.1 uncultured bacterium | reverse complement strand
GGGCCGACCTGAGCATCCTCGAAGAGGCGGTGCGCCACCTCGCTCCGGCGATCGACTCTTCGGCGATCCTGGCGGTCAAGTCGACCGTACCGGTTGGCACGAACGCCCGGCTCCGGGAGATTCTCGACGAAGTCGGCTGCGCTGCATCCGTGGTCTCGAACCCCGAGTTCCTGTCCGAAGGCTCGGCAGTCGACGACTTCCTCAGGGCAGAGCGCATCGTGATCGGCGCCGAACTGCAGTCGGATGCCGAGGTGTTGCGACGCCTCTACGGTGGCCTCGAAGCCAAGATCGTGGTCACCGACCCCGTCTCCGCCGAGCTCACCAAGTACGCGGCGAACGCCTATCTGGCGACGCGGCTCACGGTCTTCAACGCCATTTCGAATCTCGCTGAAGAGGTCGGAGGTGACGTCACCGAGGTGTTGCATGCCGTCGGCCTCGATCGAAGGATCGGCCCACATTTCATGCGTCCCGGTCCTGGCTACGGCGGATCGTGTTTCCCGAAAGACACGTCCGCGCTGCTCACCATCGCGGCGGACGCCGATTACGAGTTTCCCCTGCTCGAGGCCGTCATCTCCACCAACGAAGAGCAGCGCTCGAGGATCGTCCAACGGATCGCGGCCGAGTTCGAGGGTGACCTCGCAGGCGTGGTCATCGCCATGTGGGGTGCAGCGTTCAAGGCGGGCACCGACGACACCCGCGATTCGCCGGCGCTGGCGATTGCCCGGTCGCTCGCCGAACGCGGGGCCGACATCCGAGTGTGGGATCCAGAGGCGGAGACCCAGGAGTTCCCGATGGCGGACGGTCCGCTGACGGCAACCGACAACGCCGACCTGCTGCTCGTGGCAACCGAATGGCCCGAGTTCCTCAGAGTCGATCTCGGCGATGTGGCGAAGCGGATGACCGGCGATGTCGTGTTCGACGCGAGAAACCTGCTCGATCCCGACGCCGTCAGAACCGCCGGCCTGCGCTATCTCTGCCTGGGACGTCCGAAGGCATAGGTCGGGCTGGCGCGCTCCTGCCTTCCGGTGTGCGCCTTGCGCTCACGAGGATGCGTCTGGCCGATCTCGGAGTGTGAGCGGTCTATGAACGTGCCGTCGTGCTCTCGACGACACCGCGGCAGGTCTCGTGAGCTCAGAACACGACAGCGACCGGTCGTCTCATTCGTCCTTCCAAAGACCTACGGACGAGAGGCGGCGAAGCGCACGGCGGATAGCGCATAGCGCACGGCGGGAGGGCGCCAGCCCGACCTAACGGAACAGATCCTCGCCGGCGGGCCTGATCAGGGGGGTGACCCCGGTCGTCGCCGGAGTCCACGACACGCCCCTCACCACAGCGGCCGGGTTCCGGCTCGCTTTGCCGATCACCAGGTCCGCGGCAGCAGCGATCTCGTCTGCGGTTGCGACCTCGGTCACTTCCAGCACCTTTCCGAAGTCGTCCGTCTGGCCGCGGAGGTCGTCGATTGCGGCCATGCCGGCGACCCCGATCGCAACGTCGGTCAATCCGCGCCGCCACGCCCGGCCGAACGTGTCGGTGATGATGACCGCGATGTCCACGCCGAAGCGCTCCCTCAGGCGCAGCCGAATGCGGTTCGCAGAGCGGTCGGGGTCGAGCGGCAGGAGAATCGCTCTGGCCTCCCCGGCGTTTGAGCGGTCGACGCCGGCGTTCGCACAGATGAAACCGTGTCTGGTCTCGGCGATCACCAGTTGTTCCCGTCGTCTGAGCACCGCCGTCGCTTCTGCCTCGACCAGATGTCGATGGCTGTCGGGGCCGTCGTCGTCGAGGTCGACGATCCTGCCTTCCGCCTTGGACACGATCTTGTGCGTCACAGCCAGGACGTCTCCGCTGACGAGGCTTCGACCGGATGCGTCGAGGGCGTCACCTATGGCCGTTGCGACATCGGTTCCGGGGAGCACCTCGCCGATTCCCTCGATTGCGAAGATCGTCAGCTCAGCCATTCCATCATCTCCTGTGCCAGTCGTGTCGATGCGTCGACGCTTCCAATCATGATGTCCGTCGGATGCATCTCGACGCCTTCGATCGAATCGTGGTCGACCTCGGCAACGGCGAGGTGGTCGATCAGGCCGTCGTAGACCTCGGCCAGTCCGGCGGGCGTCGGGTCGTGACCCAGTGCACGCATGATGTCGGCAGCGGGGCCCTTGACGGTCTCGCCGCCGATGAACGGGCTCACGGCCAGCACGGGCTTCGGCGAGATGGCCTCCCGGATGCCGGGAATCGCGAGGATCGGCAAGACGGAGAGGAACGGATTCGAGGGTGCGAGGACGACGGCGTCGGCCGATCCGATCGCCTCGAGCACACCCGGCGCCGGGAGCGCCTCTGCTGCCCCGTCGTATGCCAGCTCCGACACTCGATTGCTGTGGCCCCGTCGGACGAAGTACGTCTGGAAGTCGAGCCACTCGCCGTCTTCGGCCGTTCGCACCCGGGTGCGAACCCGATCATCCGTTGCGGGGAGGACGGTGGAGGTGAGTTCGAACGCCCGGGCCTGGGCGGCGGTGACCGAGCTCAGCGGCACACCCGAGGCGAGCATGTGTGTTCGAAACAGATTCAAAGCAAGGTCACGGTCGCCGAGCCGGAACGACGTGTCGAGCTCGAAGCGCTCCAACTCGTCCATCACCATCCACGTGTCGTCGTTCCGGCCCCAGCCGAGCGGGCCCTCGACGCCTGCCAGCATGTAGACGACGGTGTCGATGTCGGGACTCAGATCGACGCCGTAGATGAGGTCGTCGTCGCCGACGTTGACGACGATCGTCGTGTCCACACGGTCGATCGCGTCGAAGCCGCGGGCCATGCGGGCTCCGCCCACGCCTCCTGCCAGGATCACGATCTTCACAGCGAGATTGCCTCTCCGGGTTTCGTCCCGTAACAATGGTGGCTTCGATGACGTCCGTCTCAGAACCCGTCGGTCCCTCCGAGGACGAAACACATGTCGCATGCGCTGTTCTCGAAGTCGAGGGGGGTCACGTCGCGGGCACGGTCGAGGCCGTTCGGGCGTCAGTGTATGGGGTCGACCGGATAGCCATCATCGGCACCGATGTCCCCGAGGACATGACGGGCTTCGGCTCGATCGGCGCCATGCTGGAGACCATCGGCACCGACATCGATGCGGTGTGGATCGTCCATTCGGATGCGCTTCCCAGGCCCGACGCGCTCGGGGCGCTCGTCTCGGAGATGGATCGCAACCACGCATCCCTGGTCGGGTCCAAGATCGTCGACGCCGACGGTGTGCATCTCGAATCGGTCGGATCGGCAACCGACGTCTTCGGGGAGCCGTATTCGGGCCTCGACCTCGACGAGGTCGACCTCGAGCAGTACGACGTGGTGCGCGATGTCGCATCGGTGTCAGGAGTCTCGACACTCGTGCGACGCGACCTGCTCCGGGGCCTGGGCGGTCTCGATCGTGCGCTTCCGCCGGGCGCAGCCGGCCAAGACCTCTCGCAGCGTGCCCGCCTGGCCGGCAGTCGTGTGATGGTCGTGCCCTCCTCCGAGGTTCGGCACCGGGGCACCTGCGGTCAAGACGTGTCTACCTGGCAGGAGCGCGCCGGTCGCTACCGCGCCATGCTGAAGGTCTACAGCTTCGTGACGCTCGTGTGGATGATCCCCATCTCTCTCATCGTGGGACTGATCGACGGCGTGACCCGTATCTTCCTCCGCCAGCCCAGGCGAATCCTCGACCACGGTCTCGCCGTCGTCTGGAACATCTGGAAGCTCCCATCGAGCCTTCGTGCTCGCATCAGAGTCCGATCCATCCGTCATGTCGGAGACGAGGAGCTGTTCCGGTACCAGTTGCCGGGGTCGGTGCTGCTCCGCGATCTCGGTGCCGACATCGGTGAGCGATTCGGCTGGGTGATCGACGCCGAGCCGGGTGTGGTCACCGAAGACGAGATCGAGTCGGAGTCGTCGAGGGCGGTGCCCGCCGTCATCGCACTCACCCTGGCTGCGCTCGCACTCGCCTCACGCGGTCTCATCCTCGGGACACTGCCGGCCAGCGGCTACAGCCTGCCGCTCCACCCGGACTGGCGGGCCGTTCTCGTCGGGTATGCGGGGTCGTGGAACCCGGCCGGGTTGGGCAGCCTCGAGCCGATCCACCCCTCCGTTGCGTTCACGACGGCCCTCCAAGGTGTCTTCGGCGGATGGCAGGGGACCACCGCGGTCGTCACCGTCGCAGCCCTCGCGCTCGGAACGATCGGCTTGGGACGGCTGGTTGGCAGGTTCGGTGTCACCGGCCCGTCGAGATATCTCGCTGCCGTTGCCATGTCGGCCGGACCGTTCGCCACGGCGATCGGCCGGTCCGGCGATTGGGCCGGGCTGATCGCGATCGGAGCCGCCCCGTGGTTCATCGATCTGTGCGTGGCGAGATGGCCTCACGGTTGGCGAGGCCGGGCAGGCAGGGCAGGCGCGATCTTCGCGGTCGCCGTGATCCTTTCGTCGTTCGCCCCGATTGCACTGCTCTTCGCAGGTGCCGGCGTGGTCATCGCCAGCCTGTTCATCTCCGGAGTCGGCTCGGTCAGCCTGTTGACGATGATCCTCGCCGTCGACCTCGGTGCCTTCGCCATCTCGCCCTATCTCACAGGGGTGGGAACGTCGGCCTTCACGGGATCTGGGCCCGGCGTCGATCTCGTCATCGGGCCGTGGGTCGGCGGAGCGCTCGCGGTCGTTGCGATCCTCATGGCTGTCGCCGGCAGCAAAGAGACCGTCCGAACGGTTGCGATCGGCGTCGCCATGATCGGGCTCTCCGTCGGTGCAGGCCTCTTCGGTGTCGGCGGCGACGTGTCGGTGGGAGCGGCAGTGCTCGGAGCCCTCGGTGTCGGCATCGTCGTTGCGGGCGGGCTCTCCATCGACCTCGATCGATCGACGTTGGGATCGACCGTGCAGTGGATGGCCGTCGCCGCTGCCGTGTTCGTCATCGGGTCGTCCCTCACGACCATCGGGTCTGGCCGGCTCGGGCTGTCCGAAGACGTGTGGAGTGACCGGCTTGCCTTCGTGACCGGTCTCTCCGACGACCCCGAGGCCGTACGGACGCTGCTGGTCGGGCTGCCCGAGTCGCTCCCCGGTGACGTCCGGATAGGGAATGGATACGCCTACCGACTCGTCAGCGGCGACGTCGTGACCGCTGCCGAGGGCCGACTTGCGCCGCCTCGGATCGGCGATCGTGCCCTGGCGGATGCACTCGATCTCATCGACCGGGGCGACGTGCTCGAACCGGGTGAACTGCTCGGTCCGTTCGCCATTCGATGGGTGGTGGTCACAGACGATCTCCAGTTCGCAGACGTGCTGTCCGCCCAGCTCGACCTGACGGAGGTTCCTCTCTCCGAGGGAGTTCGCGTCTTCCGAAACGACTCCTACGTTCCCAGAGTGTCGGGCTCGGTGGACGGCTGGGATGCCACCTACGCCGGCGCCGCCGGACCGCCGTCCGGCGGATCGATTCGCCTCGCAGACAATGCCTCGGTCCGATTCGGCCCCCAGTGGTCCCAGGACGATTGGGCGAACCGCGTCTCGGCCGAGGAGGGGAGTGTCACCTACCAGCCGGTAGCGCTCCGTCGATGGCTGGCCATCGCCGTGGCCGCAGCCTTTCTCGTGTCGGTGATCGCCGGCGTCGGGCTCCGCGATCGGGCCCGATCATGAAGGTCGTTTCTCGCGTGATCGTCGTGCTCATGACGCTCATCGCCGTTGCAGTGTGGACCCAGGTGCCCGACCGGCGGCTCCCAGACATCGGAATCGGACCGGACCGGGTGCTTCCGACCTCCGAGGCGTGTCCCGTGGTCACGGGCCGGGATGCCCGAAGTGAGGTGACCGTGGCTGCCGATCTGCCTGGCAGCACCCAGCTGGTCGTGACTGCAGGAGGCGTGGAGCTCGGCGAGGTCGAGCTGGCGACCGGTGATCCGCGCAGCGGGGCGACGTTTGACCTCTCCGGTGAATTCGGAGCCTCGACGGTCGGGCTCGTTGTCGACCTGCCGGCCGGCGGCGGAGCGGCTTCGATCGTCACCGCCTCGGATCTGATCCTGACTGCCGCCGTCTGCACGCCTCCGGCGCACGGAGAGGTGGCGATCGCGGGAGTCTCGACCGCCTCGGGCGAGGCCTTGGATCTCGTGCTCGCCAATCCGTACACCAACGACGCCGTCGTCGAGATCCGGACCGTGAGTGAAGCGGGAGTGGACTCGGCGTCCGAGCTCGAGTCCGTCCTGATCCCGGCGCGGTCTGTCGTGGTCGTCGATCTCGCTCAGATCCTGCCGCTCCGGAACAGGCTCTCGATCGAGATCGTCCCGGCTCGGGGCGTCGTCCATGCTGCTGCCGTGCAGAGCTCCGGCAACGAGCGCATGGTCGTCGAGGCCGTGGAGCCCGGGGAACGGTGGCTGCTCCCGATCCCTGGAACGGGGATCCCCCCGATCGTGACGATCTTCCCCACCCAGGGTCTGGACGTCGACTACACGGTCGATGCGTTCGGCGAGTCAGGCCTCACCGAGTCGGTCTCGACCGGGACCATCGCCGCCGACCAGCACTTCGTCCTGGACACCTCGCAGCTACCCGAGGGCACGAGCGCGATCCGGGTCACCACGACCGGCGCCAGCGTGGTCTCGTCGATCATCGAGGGAGAGACCCTTCGCGCCGGCACGCCGGGAGCCTCCACTTCGGCCGCGGAATGGCTGGTCCCGGGCTCTGCCGGGCCGGGTGGGACACTGCGCATCGCCAACACATCCGGTCTGGATGCACAAGTCGTCGTGCGGTCCCTCGCCGGAGACTCAGAACAAACCGTCACGATCCCGGCCGGCGGCACCTCGGCACTTCCGGTGGCCGGCATCGGCCCCGGCTACCGGATCGTTTCGGACAGCGATGTCTTCGTGGCGTGGTCGGTGTCGAGCGACGCCGGGTTCGGGCTCGCGGTCGGGCGACCGGTGCTCACTGCGGGGGAGTGACCGGTGGACGAACTCGCACTCCGCCTCCTCGTCGTAACGGTCATCGGGGCGCTCGCAGTATTGGCGGCCTTCATGTCCAGGCGCGGCCGGTCTCTGCGCCGCCGCACGTTCGAGCCTCGAGGCATCGGACCGGGGCTTCATCTGTTCACATCGGCATCCTGCTCCTCGTGTGACAGGGCGAGGGCCGCGCTCGCAGAGTCAGGGCGTTCGTTCACGGAGCACTCCTACGAGCGGAACGCTCAGGTGCTCGAAGAGAACCGGATCGAGCGGGTACCGGCGTTGGCACACGTGCCCGACGGTGATGGCACACCGTGGCTCGCCGAAGGCGTTCCGAGTGTCCGGTCCCTCGCCCGCTGGCTCGGTCCTTGATCGGGCGTCGGGTCCGACCTACCGTTTCGCGTCATGTTCAACTGCGTACGTTGCTCCACGCCCGCTGCGGCGCTCATGACCTTCGACTACACCGAGCGGGCCGTCTGGCTCGAGGAACTCGAGCCTGATGCCGAGCCCGGTCGCGGCTACTCGCTGTGCACCACGCACGCCGATCGGATGACTCCGCCGCTCGGCTGGACGTTGACCGATCGACGCAACGTCACCCGCCTGTTCACGCCGTCCGGATCCAGCGAAGTCGCTTGAGCGTTCCGCTCGATCGCGACCTGATCGATGCGGTCAGGGAGTTGGACGAGCCCGGTCTCCGTCGCCTCTTCATCCTGGCCCGTGCCCGTCTCGAGAGCGCCGGCGTGCCGGTCTCCAAGATGGAGCCCGGAATCAAGCTGCGCGAGCGGGCCGTCCGGTGCGGGAAGGCCGAATGTCGCTCGTGTCCGCACGGGCCCTACTGGTACGCCTTCTGGACCGAAGACGGGCGGAGGCGCTCGAAGTACATCGGGCGCCTGCTGGACGAGTGAGACGCCGATGATCGCTGCACATGCCGGATTTGCCCGTACACTCCGGCCACGAACTTTCCTGGAGTTGGCGCTATGAACTGCCCGCAGTGCGGAATGACGGACGTCATCGAGATCGAACACAAGCTGCCCGACGACATCGAAGTCGTCTTCTTCTCCTGTCACCGGTGCGAGGAGAAGTGGTGGGACCGTTCCGGAAAGACGATGGAGCTGAGGGAAGTCCTCGACCTGGTCCGCAAGCCACGTAGCTGACCGATGACCACCGTGCGGCGCCTGGTCGCCAGCCGATCGTTCATTCCTGCGCTCATCGTGGGTGCCACGTCGCTGGTCGTGCTGCTCGTCCTCAACCCGTGGTTGTTGCTGGACCCGTCGACGCCCTCCGGTGGTGACATGGGAGCGCACGTGTATGCGCCCGCCTATCTCCGAGAAGTGTTGATCCCGAACGGGCGGATCGGGGGCTGGTCGAACGACTGGTTCGCCGGCTTCCCGCTGTTCTACTTCTACTTCCCGCTCCCGTCACTGGTCATCGTCTTCCTGGACCTGTTTCTGCCCTACGGCGTGGCGTTCAAGCTCGTCACGGTGATGGGGCTCATCGGCACCCCGCCTGCGGTGTACTACATGACACGGGCGTTCCACTTCAACCGGTACGTCTCTGCGATCGCTGCCTCCGCTTCGGCCGCATTCGTGTTCATGGAGTCGTTCACCATCTACGGCGGGAACATCGCTTCGACGCTGGCAGGTGAGTTCTCCTACAGCTGGTCGTTCGCACTCGGATTCGTCTACCTCGGGATGCTTGCGCGGATCCTCGAGGGAGAGCGTGATCTCATCCCGAAAGCCGTCGTCGTGTTCGCCCTGGCGGCCCTCTCTCACATCCTCACGATCATCATGCTGGTCGTCTGCTCGGCGGTGCTCTTCCTCCGCAAAGGGGGGTTCGGTCCGGTTGTGACCGTCTGGGTCTGGGCGGGGCTGCTGTCGGGGTTCTGGTCGATCCCGCTGCTCTACAGGCTTCCGCTGTCCACCGACATGGCGTGGACGCCGCTCTCACGCTGGGAGGAGATCTTCCCGATCGAGATCTGGCTGCTGATCCCGTTCGCGGTCGTTGGCCTGGTCTGGGCGGTTCGACGCAACCGGAAGGTGCTTCCGGTGGTGGCGCTCACCCTGCTACCGCTGTTCTACTACCCGCTCCCCAACCTGCTTCCCGAGCTGCTCCCGTCCTACTTCGAGGACGGTCGCTGGAAGTTCTGGAACGGTCGGATGCTGCCGTACTGGTATTTCGGAGTCGTCTATTTCGCGGCGATCACCGTCGGCGCTGTCGTCTCGGCCTGGATCCGCCGGCTCCCCGAGCGCTCCCCACGCTGGGTGGTCCGTGTCCTGCTCACCGTCGTCGGTGTCCTGACCGTCTCCCAGGTGGTTTCGAACGACGAGCTCCCCGGCTGGGTGGGTTTCGTCGTGGCCGCCGCCTTCCTCGTCGTCACTGCAGCGACGTTTGCCTGGAGCGGGACGGTACGGACCTCGTCTGTCGTGACTTCCGGCGCTGCAGCAGTGCTGGCGCTCGGAGCGCTGGCGGGAGTCACGTTCGTCGACGGCTGGGCGCGATGGAACTACTCGGGCTACGAGGGCAAAGAGACCTTCGGCGAGTACCAGGCATTCATGAACAGCGTCGCCGGGCTTCCCGAGGGCCGCTACCTCTGGGAGTTCAACAGTGAGCTGAACCAGTACGGCACGACGATGTCGCTCATGCTCATCCCCTTCTGGGTCGGTGAGGGCCACCAGTCGATGGAAGGCCTGTTCTTCGAGTCGTCGCTGACCGTCCCGTTCCATTTCCTCAATCAGGCGGAGATGAGCGTCAGCCCGAGCCGTCCCGTTCCCGGTCTCGACTATCACACCTTCGACTTCGAACGCGGCATCCCCCACCTTCAGACTTACGGGGTCGACTACTACGTGAGCTTCACCGACGAGGCGGAGGAGAAGGCAATCGACGACCCCCGTCTCACCGAGATCGAACGATCCGATCCGTTCGTCATCTTCGAGGTGGGCGACTCCGAGCTCGTCGAGGTGGCGACCTACGAGCCGTCGGTCTACGAGCCGATCCCCGGCGAAGAGGAGAGCTTCGAGGAGGTGGCGCTCGACTGGTACGGCTCGATAGGAACGCTCGACCGCTGGTTGGTCGCCGACGGTCCCGAAGATTGGCTCCGAGTCCCCGACGCAGTTGCAGTCGCCGCTGCCGAGCCGGTGGATGCTGCAGGGACGGTTCGCAACATCGAGTTGGGAGACGACTGGATCAGCTTCGAGACCGACGCCGTCGGTGTGCCCCACCTGGTGAAGGTCTCCTACTTCCCGAACTGGGTTGCGGAGGGAGCCGAAGGCCCGTATCGGGCGGCGCCGAGCCTGATGGTCGTGATCCCGACCTCCGAACGGGTCGAAATGCATTTCGGTCGATCATGGATCGAGTTCGTCGGGTTCGGTGCGACGTTCGTCGCGCTGGGTGGGTTGGCGGCTGCGCGATTCGTCCCGGGCGTCCGTTCCCGACTCCGTTCACAGGCCGTCGAGGACGAGGAGCCGGCTAGCGCCTGAACCCCGGCTCGGTCAGCCACCACCAGGCGATCCTTGCGGTGTCTCGGGCCAGGTTCCACATCATCGACGGGCGGAGACTGGACTCCGCCGCACCCGATCCGAGACGGACCGGGGTCTCGACCAACTCGAACCCCTTGGCGTTGGCGCGGACCAGCAGCTCGATGTCGAAGGCGTATCGGTCGATTCGGATGCTCGGAGCCACCGCAACGAGCACCTCTCGACGGAAGGCCTTGAGCCCGGTCTGGGTCTCGCTCACCGGGAGGCGGAAGATCCCGCCCGTCGCCAGTGCGAACACGCGGCTCAAGATTCGACGCACACCCGGATAGGCGCCTCCGGCCATGCTGGTTCGCTTCGTGCCGACGACGACGTCGGCCGAATCGAGATGGCTCAACATCTCGGGGATCTGGTCGGGAGGCAGATCGAGGTCGGCGTCGAGGAAGACAACGAGCTCGCCGCTCGACGCCTCCCAACCCGAGACGAGCGCTCGGCCCTTTCCCCGGTTGACGGGGAGCCTGATGGCGACCACCGAAGGGTCCGATGCAGCGACACGCTCGATGGCTTCGCCGGTGCCGTCGGTCGAGCCATCGTCGACGACGATGACCTCCGGATCGAGGTCCGCCAGAGCGCGATGAACCATCGCAACGTTCTCTTCGATCACGTCTGCGAGCTGGTACGCCGGCATCACGATCGAGACCGAGTGTGTGGAAGCCCTGCCCATGAGTCGTGACAGGTTCACATACAATGCGCGCCAATCCAACACGGGACTGCGGTGGCTTCGATAGAGACGGTGTTCAAGGCGTACGACATCCGGGGACGGGTCGACACCGGTGAACTCGACACGCAACTTGCGCAGCAGATCGGGGCGGCGTTCGCGCAGTGGTCGGAGGCGGCTGTGATCGCTGTGGGGTACGACTGCCGGCCGTCCTCGCCCGGCCTCGCCGAGGCGCTCGAAGACGGCATCATGTCTCAGGGCTGCGACGTCGTCGCCCTCGGGGCGGTCCCGACCGACCTCGTCTACTTCGTGAGTGGGCGTGATCAGATCCCAGGGGTGATGGTCACTGCGAGTCACAACCCCGCCGGATACAACGGCATCAAGCTCTGCGGTTCTGGCGCAGCCCCGATCGGATTGGACACCGGCCTCGGAGTGATCAAGCAGATGGTGCTCGCCGGCCTCGAGCCTTCCGTTGAGGCCGGCGAGCGTCGGAGCCTGGATGCGGTGGGTGACTACGTCGATCATCTGCTCTCCATCGTCGATCCGTCCGACATCGCCCCACTCGACGTCGTCGTCGACGCAGGGAACGGAATGGCCGGCATCGCGCTCACTCGGGTGTTCGACCGCCTCGAGGCCCGACTCGAAGGTCTCTATCTCGAGCCGGATGGCACCTTCCCCAACCATCCCGCCAACCCGCTCGAGCCCGAGAACCTCGTCGATGCGATCGCCGCGGTTCGCTCGAGCTCTGCGGATCTCGGGGTTGCGTTCGACGGCGATGCCGATCGGGCCTTCTTCATCGACGACACCGGTGCGGTGCTCTCCGGATCGACGACCACCGCGT
>CBDTXZ010000089.1:0-11990 GCA_965364515.1 uncultured bacterium | reverse complement strand
ACGACTCTACGTCGGCTCGGCGATGAGATCCGACCTCGACCAGGCCTCATGGCGATCTCGCGGGTCCGGTGCGAGCCGGCGCCTCGAGAGTGCCGCCTAGTGCGAGAGCCAGCTCCTGCCGGCGACGATGGCGACCAGCGCAACGGTCACGGGGACCGCCACGAAGACCAGTGATGCCGTCGTGTATGTCCCGGTGACATCACGGGCGAGGGAATATGCCACCGGCCCGACCGCCGTCGAGGCGACTCCGACCAAGGTCGACAGGCCGGTGATCGACCCGATGTGATCGGTGCCGAACCACCTCGGCATGAGCGTGCTCCCGATCGACCGAGATGCTCCGCCGGAGGCCCCGAGCAACAGGGCATACAGCACGACCAACGCACCGCCGGTCAGAGACGACGCCAACAGAAGTGTGGTCGTCAAGGTGGCCATGGAGAGCGGAATGAGGGTTCGACCGGTCAGGCGGTCGCTCAGCCACCCGAAGGCGACGCCTGAGAGCGCAGTCCCGACGAACTGGGGCAGGAACATGGCAGCGGCCTGGCCCGGGGTGAGGCCGGCATCGCCCAGCAACGAGATCTGGTGGAAGTTGAGTGCCGTGCTGAGCATTCCGACAGTTGCGGTCGCTGCCACGAGAACCCAGAACCGTGGCGTCCGAACTGCCTCTCGTCGGGTGGAAGATGTCGGCGCCTTGGTTTCGATCGTCATGTCGATCGCTGCGCCATCCGGTTCCAGGCCGAGATCGGACGGACGGTCGATCATTCCGAACCATCCGATCGGCACCACCGTGCACAAGATCACGCCTGCGAGGACCAGCCACGCCGTCCGCCATCCGACTGCGTCGATCACGGCGTTGGATCCGAAAGGAACCAGGCTCATGAGCATGCCCGTGCCGGTGGCGAGCAATCCCAGGACGAACCCGCGTCGTGACCGAAACCACAACGTGACCGCCACCGTGGACACGAGCGAGAGGGCGCCCTGACCGAAGAGCCTGATCAGCACGAAGCCTGCGGCGAGCGTGACGAATCCGTTCACACCCGACATGAGCGCGAGAGCCACAGCGAACCCGACGCCGATCGTCGTCATCCCCTTTCGAACGCCACGAGCGTCGATCTGCCTCCCGACGATCGGTAGCGCGAACGCTGCCGTGAGCGTCCCGAAGAGATAGGCGGTCGACACACCAGACCTCGAGAGTTCGAGATCAGCGATGAAATGATCGACGAAGACCGATACCCCGATCGTCTGGCCGGGGCCGGTGAGCGCAGCGGTCAGGATCGCGAGACCGAGGATCCGCCAGCCGGGAAAACGACGCGTTCGGGCAGAGGCGGTTGTGTGCATCGGGGAAGTGTACGGAGACCGGGGACCCATGCGACAACCGAGGTGCCTTCACTCATCGACGCCGTGGCGAGAGACGCTGTCGGATAGGCTCAGGCCACGTCGAGTGATTGGTCGCAGTCATGAATCGATCTGCCGATGTGGTGGTGATCGGAGCTGGCATCCTGGGATGCGCCATCGCCTTCGAGTTGTCGAAGCGTGGCCACGACGTCGTGGTCGTCGACAAACTCCCGACGGCGGGATACGGATCGACGTCGAACTCTTGTGCCATCGTCAGGTTCCACTACTCGACGTACGACGGAGTTGCGTTGTCACACGAGAGCGCACACGCCTGGTTCGATTGGCCCGCCTACTGCGGCGGCAGTGAAGAGGCCGGGTTCGCCGAATACATCAGGTGCGGTTCGCTCGTTCTGCAGTCGGCGATTCGTGACTACTCGAAGTATCGGACCCAGTTCGACCGAGTCGGCGTCGCCTACGAGGAACTGGGCCTGGATGCGTTGGCGCAACGATTCCCGTATCTCGACCTCGGGGACCACGGTCCCCCGCGGTCGCCTGACGATCCCCGCTTCGACGAGCCGGCCGAGCGCGATCTGATCGGTGCCCTGTTCACCCCGGATGCCGGCTACGTCTCAGACCCCCAGCTGGCGACACAGAATCTCATGAGAGCCGCTCAACGGCACGGCTGCCAATTCCTGTTCGAACAGGAGGTCGTCTCGGTTGCCCGAGCGGCCGGGAGGGTCGCAGGAGTCGGGCTCGCCGGGGGACATCGGATCGACGCTCCGATCGTCGTGAACGTGGCGGGGCCCCACTCCTTTGTCGTGAACGAACTCGCCGGGGTCACCGGCGACATGACGATCACCACGAAGGCATTGAGGCACGAGGTGCACCACCTGCCGTCTCCGCCGGGCATCGACTTCAACGCCGTCGGCACGACCGTTTCGGATTCCGGCAACGGCGTGTACATCCGTCCGGAAACCGCCAACCACATTCTCGTCGGCGGCGAGGATCCCGAATGCGATCCGAAGATCTGGGTCGACGATCCGGACCACTTCGATCGCGATCTCTCCAGGTCCGTCTTCGAGGCGCAGGTGTACCGCCTTGCGAAGCGCATGCCGGCGTTGCCGATCCCCGACCGACCCAAGGGCGTGGTCGACCTCTACGACGTCACGGACGACTGGATCCCGATCTACGACCGATCGTCGCTGCCCGGTTTCTACATGGCTGTCGGAACGAGCGGAAACCAGTTCAAGAACGCATCCGGCGTCGGACATCTCATGACCGAACTGATCCTGGCCGTCGAGGCGGGGCACGACCACGACAACGATCCGGTGCAAGTGACGATGCCGTTCACCGGTCTCACGCTCGACGTCGGTTTCTACTCCCGGCACAGAGAGATGAATCCCGACTCGACGTACACGGTTCTCGGCTGACGCCGCTCACCCGGCCTCCACTCCCCCTTCGGCGATCCGACGTCCCACGAACTCGGCCAGCTCGGCTTCGCGGTCGTCGGCGAGTGGTGGAGCCTCGAAATCTCCGAGGACCAGCTTCCAGATCCCATTCGCCCGGGCGGCGGTGTCCATCGCTCCGTCGAGCGTCCAGGACTCGAAGTTCTGCCAGTTCGAGACGATCGGCGGGTAGAACGCGTTCTGATACCGATCGAGCGTGTGCTGGGTCCCGAAGAAGTGGCCGCCGGGTCCGACATCGGCGATTGCCGCTACGCCGAGATCCTCCTCCGAGAACGGGAGTGGCTGGAGGAACTCCGACATCATCTGCAGCATCTCGACATCGATGACGAACTTCTCGAGGCTCGCAACCAGGCCGCCCTCCATCCATCCGGCGCCATGCATCACGAAGTTGGCGCCGCCCATGACTGCGCCCCAGAGCGACATCTGCGATTCGTACGCGGCCTGGGCGTCGACCGCATTGGCCGCCGTCGCACTGGACGACCGGTACGGGATGCCATAGCGGCGTGCGAGTTGCCCGCCGGCCATCGCCGCACGCGTGTACTCGGGTGTCCCGAACGCGGGCGCTCCCGACTTCATGTCGACGTTCGACGTGAACCCTCCGTAGACGACAGGCGTGCCGGGCTTGATCATCTGGCTGAAAGCGAGACCGGCCAGGGCTTCCGCGTTCTGCTGGACCAGAGCGCCGGCGACCGTGGCCGGTGCCATCGCTCCGGAAAGCGTGAACGGCGTGACGACTACGACCTGACCGTGGCGGATCATTTCGATCATTCCCTCGATCATCGGGCCATCGAGGCGAAGCGGCGAAGAGGTGTTGATGATGGTGTGCATGCTGGGCTCGGCGACGAGCCGGTCGAGCGAGACACCGCGCCCGATCCGGGCGATCTCGATGGCGTCCAGGATGCGCTGACGTCCCAGGCTGTAGGCGTGGAACACCTTGTCGCTCAGCCGAACGATCTCTGCAAGCGCCTCGAGATGGCGGATCGAGGGGCTGATGTCGACGGGCTCGACCGGATACCCGGCGTGCAGACCGATGACGTTGAAGTGCTGAGACAACTTGACCAATCGCGAGAAGTCCTCGAAGTTGCCTGGCCTCCGTCCTCTGTCCAGGTCTGAGGCATTCGGCGCCGACCCGACCGCCAGGAAGTTCACATGCCGGCCGCCGATGATCACGTTGTGCGCTGCGTTGCGGGCGTGCATCTCGAACGATGCCGGGATCGTGGAGATCACTTCTTCGACCTGAGCCGGGTCGAATCGAACTCGGGGACCGTCGCCTTCGACGTCCGCACCTGCCCGTCTCAGGATGGCCAACGCCTCGGGATGGAGAAAGTCCATCCCGGTATCGCGCAGAACGTCCAATGACGCGACGTGTACGGCCTCGAGTTGCTCCTCGGAGAGCACCGACACCGGTTCGTAGGGGTTCTCGAGGGACCGCCAAGGAAGCTGAACGACTCCGGCCGATGCGCGTTGCTGCCTGCGGGCGGCTCGGGCTGATCTGTCCCTGGGCACCAGTTGACCCGCTCTCTCGTCGATCCGACCTCGCCGCATCATACGGCCGGGAGCCGGTCGCCGTCAGGAGGTCGGGCGCTCTCCGAAGATCGGCCCGACGGAGAAGTCGACTTTCAGGTGATCGAAGCCATCCGATCCACCGAACTACCCGGGCGTCCACCTACCGGTATGCGGTTGTCGGCCCTAGCCTCATTCTCATGTACGGACCTCTCAACGGTGTTCGAACCGCCCTCGTCATCACCGCGGTGATCGCGGCCCTCGCGGCCGTTCTCCTCGGTGAATGGCTCGTGGCCTCGGTGTTTGCGGCGGGCGTCGCCGTACACGGCCTCGGCTGGTGGTACCTGCGCAGACAGGCGCAGTAGACGCGTCCGCCTGACCGTGCCCGGACGCGCAAGCTCGTAGAGCGACCCCGGGTAGGGTTCCGGCGTGTCTTCCATCCCGCTCTCACTGCTCCCGGACAACGCCTCCGTCGAAGCCGACGGTGCCCTGGCGATCGCCGGCGTTCGGATGGATCGGCTTGCTTCCGAGTACGGGACACCGCTGTTCGTGTACGACGAAGCCCATCTTCGAACCCGAGCGAGGCAGGCGGTCTCGGGCTTTCCAGACGGTGCGGTCTACGCGTCCAAAGCGTTCCTGTGTACCGCGATGGCACGCCTCGCCGCCGAGGAGGGCATGCGTATCGACGTGGCCACT
This sequence comes from uncultured bacterium, assembly GCA_965364515.1. GTDB lineage: Bacteria > Actinomycetota > Acidimicrobiia > Spongiisociales > ZC4RG35 > JAHEDH01. Next base: position 6,993 of record CBDTXZ010000089.1, on the reverse strand, counting down.
GGCGGAGAGCTCTTCGTGGCGCTCCATGCCGGGGTCCCGGCGGATCGGCTCGTCTTGCACGGAAACAACAAATCGATACCGGAGTTGTCGATGGCACTCGATGCCGGGGTCGGGCGGATCGCAGTGGACAGCTTCGAGGAGCTAGATCGCATCGAACGACTCGTCGCAGGCGGCGCCGCTCGGCCGAAAATCTTCATCCGGGTGACGCCCGGCGTCGAGGCGCACACCCACGAGTTCGTCAGGACCGGTCAAGACGACTCGAAGTTCGGCTTCACCGTTTCGAGTGGGGCGGCGGCCCGAGCCATCGAGCGGGCGATGTCGTCGCCATCGATGGAGCTCCGGGGAATCCATGCCCACATCGGGTCACAGGTGTTTCGGGTCGAGTCGTTCGCCGAATCTCTCGAGGTACTTGCAGCCTCGGCCGCAGGGTACGACTTCCCCGAAATGGTCATCGGGGGCGGGCTCGGGGTTGCCTACGTCGAAGGAGAAGAGGCACCGTCGATCGAGCGATGGGCGAACGTGGTCCGCACCGCGGCGGACCGACTCGGGATCAGATCCGCCCTCTGGTGCGAGCCTGGCAGGGCGATCGTGGCCTCTGCCGCAGTCACCCTCTACACGATCGGCACCATCAAGCGGCTCCCCGGGATCCGTACCTACGTGGCGGTCGACGGTGGTATGAGCGACAACCCACGTCCGGTGTTGTACGGAAGCGGCTACGAGACGTTCCTGCCGGGGCGGGTGACGGAGAATCGCACCGAGACCATTCGACTCGTCGGCAAACACTGCGAGTCCGGCGACGTCCTCGTGCGTGAAGGGTCGATCCCAGCCGGTTTCGAAGTCGGGGATCTGATCGCGACTCCGGTGACGGGTGCGTATGGCCATTCGATGGGATCGAACTACAACAAGGTCCTCCGACCTGCAGTGGTGTTCGTCCGCGACGGTGACGCACGGCTCGTGGTGCGGCGCGAGACCTACGAGGATCTCATCGCCGCCGACGTCTGATCAGGGCCTGAGCTCCACGACCTCGAGCTCCGCCCCCGGCGGGCCTGTCACGAAATCGGCATCGATGACTGCGCCGTACAGGAACTCGTTCGCAGGCCGCCATTCGACGACCATCACATCGTCGATCTCGAGTGTCCCGAGCCGGGTCGTCGGGTTCTCGATGTACAGCATCAAGGCCGTGGCTTCGAGCCCCGTGTCCGGGTCGAGGAGCTGGTCTTCGGGTACGTCGAATGCGATGTCGAGCGATTGAGTGCGTCCGATCGACATCTCGTAGAGGCGAGAAGAGATGCGTTCGTTGATCGGATATCGGGCAGGGTTTCGGTCGCTGAAGTGGTACGTGTCGATCCGCAGACTGAAGCTCGTCAGCCACGACGCTGATGACGACAGGCTGACTTCGATGCGTGGCATCGACTGGAGAGGGCGACCCGCGGCGTCGACGTACGCCGACGGGACCAGAGGGACCCGCGACCGAGTTCGAATACGCCCGATCGATGCCGACGAAGGGTCGAAGACCAAGTGCCCGTCTTCCTCCCTGGTGTTCCACCAGAAGCCGTCTGCGCCGTCGAGGTGCCACATCGGTGCCCGATCGATCTCGCCGTCGGCGAGAGTCTGCTCGAAGGAGCCCCAACCGAAGAGATCCCGGCCGATCACGAAATCGACATCGCCGGGATTCACCAGTGCTTGATCCGGCGCAAGAGTCAACCTCCCCGAGGCCGGGATCACCTCGGTGTGAGTCGTAGCGGGGCCATCGATCAGTGCGATCGAGCCGTCCTCCCTCATCTGGACGCTGCCGATGGAGGCAACATGCGGCCTCGGGCGCTGAGCTGGATCACCGCCTTCCACGGCCACCGTCATCGTGTCGTTGTCCGCAAGCGCCGCCAGATGGGCCGTCGTTCGGAGCGCGGAGAAACCCGCGGCGGGAACCGGGTGATAGTCGACCAGGTACAGCGGGACGATCGATGCTTCCAGCAGGTCGCTCCCCTCGAACACCACACGTGCGAAACCTGACCGATAGGTCGCGAACAGTTCCTGGTCGAACAGGAAGTTGCCCAGGCTCCATACGATCAGGCCGTCCCCGTAGTACTCGAATCCTCCGAGTACGTGCGGATGATGAGCAATGACCAGGTCGGCACCTGCGTCGATGGCTTGTCGTGCAGCTTCGATCATGCTCCGGCTCGGTGCTGTCTGGTACTGGAAGCCACCGTGCAGCTGCACGATTCTCAGGTCGGGATCGCCCGCCGCCATGGCCGACTCCACCGCTTCAGGGCTGTGAAGTGCGCCGCCACCGTGTCCCCGGCGAGCGCCGAAGTCCTGGAGCTCTGGAAACGCCTGATCCGCCTGTGACCAGAGGGCGGCCTCGATGCTCGACTCGGCGCGATTCTCCTCGAACCACGCCCAGACGTCGCCGGCTCTGGATGGTCCGGTCAACGAGCTCACCGGTCCGATCAGGTCGACGTTGCGGTACTCGTACTGCCAATCGAGCCGCTCGTCCTGTCCGTCGAGATCGTCGTCTCCGGTCCGCGGAAGGTGGGCGTTGTTGGCGTCTCCGGTCGGCAGGAGATACGACGCCGTCGAGACACGAAGACCCCCCACGTCGGAGAAGACCGGGAGCGAGGCGTCGGTCTGATCGAGGGCAGCTCCGACCCAGGGAATGTCGGCCTCCTCCAGGTGGTCGAGCGTCGATCGGATTCCGGCGTCGTCGAAATCTCCGATGTGGTTGTTGCCCAGTGCCACGAGGTCGACCCCGAGTCGGCGGAGCACCGACGTGATCTCGGGCACGGACTGGATCGCCCATCGCTTCCCCGGGGTGATCGCCTCGTCCGGGAGCGTCCCGATGACCGACTCCAGGTTCACCGTCGAGTGATCAGAGGCGGCGAAGAGATCCTCCACGGCAGTCGTGACGTCATGAGCAACTCCTTCAGCGCCGCGCTCGGCATCGAGGTAGCGACGCCCGAGCATCGTGTCGCCCGCGAAGTGAAACGATCGTCTGACGGCCCCATCGGGACCCGTCCGCGCCACCATCGCCACCCGCGCGTCCTTGGTGTGATCGATCACGACCGGCTGATCGAGCATGTCCTCGGCAGACAGCACTCCGGCGACCGGTCCATTGAGATGCAACTCGATGACACCGTCCGAAGCGACGTGTTCGGTGTCGTCGGTCAGCGTGAGGACCGCGTTGTCGAGGGGCGAGCCGGCTTCGTCGACGATCTCGACGACGACACCGACTACCGGGAGCGAGCCCTCGGAGACCGTGCCGGCGATCCCTGCGCCGGCGCAGCCGGCGAGCAAGAGACTGAATAGGAGCAACCCGGGCTTCACCACTACGACATCGGTTTGGCTCGATGACTGCTGAAGCGGAGAACGAGGGGTGGATGGCACAGCCCGACGGTGCCTCTACATTCAGCCGGATGCGCCACTATGTCGATGTTGCAGCCGGGCTCATGCTCCGGATCGGGCCACGGAGAAGCAGAGTCTTCCCCGATGGATGGGGCGACGAGCTCACCATCGACCTCCTGAGCGATCCTGCGATGCTGCGGGAGCCCGTTGCCCCTGCAGACATCGTGTGGGGCCGAAAGGAGGAACGGCGTGGCCATCGACTCGTGCGCGGTCAGTTCGTCTCCCCGATTGCGCCCATGCTCCCACCCCCGTCGAGAGCCGTGGCCATCGAGTGGTACGAGCCGGCTTCCGGAACGGCGCCGGTGGTGATCCTGCTCCCGGCGTGGAACGACCATGGCTTCGAGCAACGGCGCAAGATCTCGTCGCTGCTGCTGGAGCGCGACATCGGCTCCGTCCTGTTCGACATTCCGCTCTACGGGACCCGGCGGACGACATCGGAGAGCGAACAAGCGGTGCGCACGGTGTCCGACTTCGCGATCATGGGTCTCGGCGCCATCCGCGACGCCTTGAGCCTGGCCGCCACTCTCGACCGTCGTCACGGCTTCGCCGGCTTCAGCATGGGAGGCAATCTGGCAGCGCTGGCCGCTGCTGTGAGCCCGGAGCCGGTCGCCATGGCAGGTCTGGCGGCGTCCCACGCCCCCGGCCCCGTCTATCTCGACGGTGTCCTCTCACATGCAATCGCCTGGGACGCATTGGGTGGCCAGTCCGAAGCAGGCCGACTCCGAGAGGTCCTCTCCTCGGCGACGGTCCTTGCCTATGAACCTGCGCCGCACCTCGCTTCTGCAGTCCTGGTCGCAGCTGCCGATGATGGGTTCGTGCCGTACTCCGCCTCGGCGGCCCTCGCCGAGCACTGGGGAGCGGAACTGCGCACTGTTCCCGGCGGCCACGCGACGGCGCTGTGGAGACATCGGTCGACGTTCGCCGATGCCATCGCTGAGAGCTTCCGGCGGCTCGATGGCCTCGATGCGTAGACTGCATCCTCGATGAGACGGTTACGGGACTGGGTGTTCACGATTCCGTTCCTGATCGCCTTCGGGTTCGGGTTCGCCTTCTTCGACATCCTGGGGCGCATCGTTCGGCCGTTCAGCTTGAGGGGCTTCGAGTACGTGATGGCGATGCTCCAGCGGTACCTCATGGACACGTTCCGATTGTGCGGTACGAAGATCATCGTCGAGCAGTCACCGGAGATCCGCCCTCGTACCGGGTACGCGCTCGTTTCCAACCATCAGAGCCTGCTGGACATCGTGATGATCGGGGGCCTGCTGTTCACGAACTTCCCGAAGTACGTGGCGAAGAAGGAGTTGTCGCGGGGCATCCCGTCGATCTCGTTGAATCTGCGGTGGGGCGGAAACGCGCTGATCGATCGCAAGGACCGGACGCAAGCGTTCAGGGCCATCAAGGAGATGGCGAAGAAGGCCCAAGAACGCAACGTGAGCGTGGTCATCTTTCCGGAGGGGACCCGATCGAGGGATGGCCGGCTCAAGGAGTTCAAGCGGGGAGGCACCGCCATGATGCTCGGAGCCGCCGATCAGCTGCCGGTCGTCCCCGTTGCGATCTCTGGTTCCTGGCGGCTGGCGGAGAACAACATGTTCCCGGTGCCGTTCGGCACCGAGGTGAGGATCAGGTTCGGAGATCCGATCGAACGCCATCCAGACGACGTCGACGAGCTCCTGGCAACCGTCGAGAGCTACATTCGGTCGACCCTCGCAGAGTGGGGCGACGAGGCCTCTCTCGAGTGATCAATCGCTGAGCCCGGTGGCGTACTGCTGCCATCGCCACGTGTCGACGCACATCTGCTCGATTCCGTACGTGGCCTTCCAGCCCAACTCGCGTTCTGCGAGCGAGGGATCGGCCCAGAGTTCGGCGACGTCGCCGGCCCGTCTTCCCACGATTCGGTACGGGACGTTCACGCCAGATGCCTCCTCGAAGGCATCGACCAACTCCAGAACGGTGGTCCCGCGCCCCGTCCCGAGGTTGTACACCCACCTTCCCGGGCCCTCCGCCAACTTCGCGAGCGCAGCCGTGTGACCCTTGGCGAGGTCGACGACATGGATGTAGTCGCGCACCCCCGTGCCGTCACGGGTGGGATAGTCGTCACCGAACACCCGCAGCTCGGGAAGCCGCTCGGACGCGACCTGTGCGACGTACGGCATCAGATTGTTCGGCTCGTCGTTCGGATCCTCGCCGATCAGGCCCGAGGCGTGCGCCCCGATCGGGTTGAAATAGCGGAGCAACGCAATGGCCCACTCCGGATTCGCCACCGACGTGTCGGTGAGCATCTGCTCGATGACCAGTTTCGTCCATCCGTATGGGTTCGAGGGAGGGCGGACGGGATCCGCCTCCGACACGGGAACCGAGTCGGGTTCGCCGTACACGGTGGCGGAGGAGCTGAACACCACTCGTTCGATCCCGTGCTCGACCATGGCCTCGATGAGACGCAGTGAGCCGGCGACGTTCACGTCCCAGTATTTGAGTGGTTCGCGGACCGACTCGCCGACCGCTTTCAGTGCAGCGAAATGCATGACAGCGTCGAAGTCCTGGCTCCCCATCACCTGATCGAGAAGAGACCGGTCGCGGACGTCCCCGACGATCAACTCGGGTGCGACACCGGTGATCTCGCCGATGCGGTCCACCACCGAGGCCTTCGAGTTGCTGAGGTCGTCGAGGATGACGACCTCATGGCCTTCGAGGATGAGCTCCACGGTCGTGTGCGAGCCGATGTAGCCGGTTCCACCGGTGACGAGCGTTTTCATCCGGCCGAGCCTACGCGACCTACGAGATCCACGCATCCGCCACCATGCCACACCACCCCGTACCAGTGCTCGTCTGCGCTCAGGCTCCGGCTCAGACGCCATCGCTCCCAGAGGCAAACGGAGAGCTACGGTGGCAGCAGCATGTCATCGATGCGGGAGCGGCCATGACGGACACTGCGGAGATCATCGACGTCTCCCCGCGTGACGGTCTGCAAAACGAGGACACACTGCTGGAGACGGGAGTCAAGGTCGCCCTGATCGAGCGCCTCATCGATGCGGGTATCAGCCGTCTCGAAGCCACTTCGTTCGTCCATCCGGGCGCAGTCCCGGCGATGGCAGACGCCGAGGACGTCATGGCTGCAGTCCCCCGGTCCAACGACGTCTCGTTCATCGGGTTGGTGTTGAATCGACGCGGCCTCGATCGTGCCGTCGGAGCTGGGTGTGACGAGGTGAACTACGCCGTCGTCGTGACCGATACGTTCTCCCACCGCAACCAGGGCACCACCACAGAAGGGGGGATCGCGGTGTGGAAAGACATCGCCCGGAGCGCTCGCAGAGAAGGTCTCCGCCCATCTCTCGTTGTCTCGGCCGCATTCGGTTGCCCCTTCGAAGGCGAAGTGCCTGTCCGGCGGGTGCTCGAGGTGGTCGAGGCCTGTCTCGATGAGCCTCCTGAACGGCTCAGCCTGGCCGACACGATCGGTGTGGCCGTCCCCACCGACGTGACCGAGCGATTCGAAGCCGTGATTCCGTCTATCCCCGACTCGGTGCAGCTCGGAACCCATTTCCACAACACACGCGGAACCGGTCTGGCGAACGTGGTCGCCGCTCTCGACCTGGGGAT
>CBDTXZ010000088.1:0-12175 GCA_965364515.1 uncultured bacterium | reverse complement strand
GTGACCGATCTGCCCGCCGAACGCTCGATCTACTGCAACCGAACGATGAACCTCCGGTCGATCGGGGTGATCGGCTACGACCTCGACTACACGTTGGTGCACTACAACACGCTGGAGTGGGAGCACCGGGCGTATCACTACACCCGGCTCCGATTGGCTGAGCGGGGATGGCCGGTCGACGAACTGAGCTTCGATCCCGATCGTGTGATCCAGGGGCTGACGCTCGATCTCGAGCTGGGCAACCTGCTGAAGGTGACGAGGTTCGGCTACGTGATACGAGCCGTCCACGGGACCCGGCTCCTCGAGTTCGACGAGCTGCGCCGGACGTACGCAGAGACGGTCGTCGATCTCGCCGAACCGCGTTGGCGATTCGTGAACACGCTGTTCTCGCTGTCGGAAGCCACGCTGTTCGCCCAGCTCGTCGATCTCGCCGACCGGGGAAACATCCCCGGGGTCATGGGCTACGACGACCTCTACGCCACCGTCCGCGAAGCGCTCGACGCAGCGCACGTGGAGGGCAAGCTGAAGGGCGAGATCGTCGCAGAGCCCGACCGGTTCATCGAGCCGGACCCCGAGGTGGTCGCAACGCTTCTCGATCAACGCCAGGCCGGAAAACACCTGATGCTCATCACCAACTCCGACTGGAAGTATGCGAATCGGATCCTCACCCATGTGTTCGATCCTCAGCTCGGCGTCGGCGAGACCTGGCGCAGTCTGTTCGACACGGTCATCGTCTCAGCGGGCAAGCCGGGGTTCTTCGAAGGCGATCACGAGCTCTATCGCATCGTCGACGAGGAGCAGGGCCTCCTCCGGCCCGAGTACGGGCCCATCGAGCCCGGCGGGGTGTACTACGGCGGATCCGCCAGGCGGGTGGAGCAGAGTCTCGGCGTCTCCGGTGACGAGATCCTCTACGTCGGCGACCATCTGTTCGGGGATGTGCACGTGTCGAAGTCGCTCTTCAGATGGAGGACCGCACTCGTGATACGCGAGCTGGAGTCGGAGATCTCGGCGTTGCAGGCGTTTGCCGAACAGGAATCGAAGTTGGTGGATCTCATGGGGGAGAAGGCGAAGCTCGAAGAACGTCTCGCCCATCTGCGGCTCCGTCGCCAAGAGACGTCGGGGACGAAAGAGTCGGCCGAGATCAAACGGGAACTGGATCGAGTGCGCACGGGGATCGCCCGGCTGGACGACCGGATCGCGCCACTCGCCATCGCGGCCGGCGCCCTCAGCAACGCCGAGTGGGGGCTCCTGATGAGATCCGGTGTCGACAAGAGCCTGTACGCCCGCCAGGTCGAACGCTATGCCGACATCTACACCTCTCGGGTATCGAACCTGCGGGCAGCAACGCCGTACGCATTCCTGCGAGCGTTTCGAAGCCCGCTTCCGCACGACTCGTTCTGATCCGGTCGTCCACTGCTCAGAGCAGGAATGCCAGCGCCACCGAGGCGACGTGAGCCCGATCTCACCCCTCCCCACTTCTGAGGCGTAGCCCACCGCGAGAAACGGCGCGATACCCAGCGCCGTCGCCACCAGTATGCGCGGTTCGCCGGTCGCTCCGAGAGGATCGCAGAGGCTGTTCCGGACACCGCGATGAGCGAGAACGTGCGGGCGCCTCCGAAGAGCCCGTCGTGTTTCGCAAACTCGCGCAACATCCCCACCAGGAGCCCCGCGACGATTCGAGCGAGCCGATCGCAGCGGGTTCCTCAGCCCGAGCCCGGATCCTCGGGCCAGTCGTGCTTGGGGTAGCGGCCGGCCATGTCCTTGCGTACCTCCTGCCAGCTTCCGGCCCAGAAACCAGGGAGATCGCTCGTGATCTGGATGGGGCGGTTCGCCGGAGACAGGAGCTCGACGACGAGTGGCAATCCTCCGGCGCTCGGGTGCGCCTTCAGATCGAAGACCTCTTGCGCCCGTACCGACAGGGTCGGAGCCTCCCCGCTCGAATAGTCGAGGGGCACGGTCCTGCCGCTCGGAAGTCGGAACGATTCGGGCGCGAGACGGTCGAGCTCTGTGTGCAGCTGGTGGGGGAGAAGCGCTCGAAAGAGCGAGAGCAGGTCCACCCGACCCACGTCATCCAGTCCGGTGGCGTCGAACAGGCTCGGCGCCAGCCAGGAGTCGACCGTCTCGATGAGACCCCGATGCGACCAGTCAGGCCACGGCTCCCCGATCGCCCGATGCAGGAACGCCACTCGCTCGGTGAGAGCTCGAGCCTTCTTCGTCCAATGCAGAGGCCGCAGTTCGTCCTTCACGACCCGGTCGACGAGCGCGGTGGTGACGTCCGGGCCGGGCTCGGGGCGTTGTTCCGTCTCGTCGAGGGAGAGACCGCCGAGACGTCTCCGGGTCCGTCTGGTGAGGCGGTCACCCTCCCAGACGAGGTCGGTCTCCATGGCGACCTCGTCAGCGAACATCGAGGCGACGTCCTCGGCATCCAGAGGCGCCGCCAGTCGGATGCGAGCGTTCTTGCGTTTCCCGTCCAGATCCACCGCGATCAGGAAGCGTTCCCCGGCGAGTGAGTCGTCGGCCTGCATCCACGCCGTCGTTCCTGTGCGCATCTGGAAGCGGCCCCTGCTCCCCCGGCGGATGGAGAGGCGATCGGGGTAGGCGAGCGACAGCACAGGGCCTGCCCGGTCTGGATCCACCGGGAGCGGCGGGACGTCGGCACGTCGCATCAGGTCGTTCGCCGTGCGCCGAACCCGTTCGAGCCGCCGTCGTGACACTCGTCGGTCCTGGGTCTGGCCGTCGACGATCCGGACGCGCTCGACCAGATCGGTGGGAACGTCGTCGGGCCTGCCCGAGAACAGATCCCGATCATCGACCAGTGCGGCCAAGACACAGGCGAGCGGCTGATCGATGCCGCTGTCGACGACCATCCGAGCCAGGCGGGGATGGAGGGGGAGGCGCGACATGATGCGGCCGGTCTCGGTGATCCGGCCGCCGTCGATCGCTCCGAGGTCTCGCAAGAGATCGAGCGCCTCCTCGACGGTCCGAGCGGGGGGCGGATCGATGAACGTGAGTGGATCCGGATCGATCGTTCCCCATGCGGCCAGTTCCAGCATGAAACCTGCCAGATCCACTTTGGAGATCTCCGGCTCGATGTCGCCCGGCCGGGCGGCATGCTCGAGTTTCGACCACAACCGGTAGGCGACACCGGGTGCCGTCCTCCCTGCCCGTCCGGCCCGCTGGTCCGCCGACGCCTTCGAGACCGGGACGGTGATCAACCGCGTCATCCCGGTGCGGGCGTCGAATCGTGGAGCCCTCGCCAGTCCCGAGTCGACGACGGTGCGCACGCCCTCGACCGTAAGGCTGGTCTCGGCGATGTCCGTCGACAGCACGACCTTGGGTCGACCGCTCCCACTGGGCCTCAGTGCGAGGTCCTGCTCGGATGCCGGCAGCGAACCGTGGAGGATCCTGATGTCTGCGTACACGCCGTCGTCCTCCAGGCGCCGCTTCGAGCGGACGATCTCACCCATTCCAGGGAGGAACACAAGCACGTCGCCCTCGACGGTGTTCAGGGCCTGGCGAACCGACGCGGACACGCCCGCTTCCACGCCGGATCGTCGGGGCTGTGGAACCCACCGCAGGTCGATCGGGAACGTTCTCGCATCACCGGCCACGACCGGTGCAGGTGGGTCTGCGATTCGTTTCGAGATCCGTTCGGCGTCGATCGTCGCGGACATGAGCAGCACACGAAGGTCCGGTCGGAGCGACGCCCTCACATCGAGTGTCAGTGCCAGCCCGAGATCCGTTTGGAGATTCCGCTCATGGACCTCGTCGAAGAGCACCGCTGCCGTGTCTGGCAGCTCCGGATTCGACTGGAGCCGGCGGGTGAGCACACCTTCGGTCACGACCTCGATTGCGGTCCGACCGCTGACCGCTCGGTCGTCACGGGTGACGTAGCCGGCGGTCCCGCCGACCTCCTCGCCGAGCAGGTCGGCGATTCGGCGAGCTGCGGCTCTGGTTGCGATCCGTCTGGGCTCCAATACGACGAGCTTTCGCTCACTTCTCCAGGGCTCGTCGAGAAGCCGGATTGGGATGATCGTCGTCTTGCCCGACCCCGGAGGCGCCGTGAGGATCCCGATTCCGCGGTCCGACAGGACCCGGCGGACGTCGCTCACGACCTCTTCGATGGGCAGTTCGGTGTTCATTCGATTCGAGGCTACGTGCGTTTGCGGTGCTCCGAAGCGAGTCGTCGAATGCGACGGCGCGAACTGCAGACGTAGGGTGACGATGATCGCCAAGGCACACAGAGGAACCGCGTCGTATCGCGACTCCGAGGAACTGGGTGGAGCCTGCTTCTCGGTCGCGTTTCCGGGGAGAGTGTTCGAAGCATGCCCGGTAGGGCCCGAGCCCTTCAAGCTCGCTTTGCAGCCAGCTTCCGTTCGCTCTCGGTGAGATAGCGCTTCCTGACGCGAATCGACGAGGGTGTCACCTCGACGAGCTCGTCGGCCGCAATCCACTCGATGGCGGTCTCGAGCGTGAGGCGGCGTGGCGGCGTCAGCTTGATGGCGTCGTCCGATGCAGCCGCCCGAATGTTGGTGAGCTGCTTCGCTTTCGTCGGATTGGCCGGCAGGTCCTCGGCGCGGGCATTCTCGCCGATGATCATGCCCTCGTAGACGTCCTCGCCCGGGCCCACGAAGAGTTCGGACCGCTTCTGAAGGTTGTCCAGCGCAAACGACGTCGTCACGCCAGGTCGATCGGAGAGAACGGGGCCGCCGTGACGGTGTGGGAGTTCGCCGGCCCACGGCATCCAGCCCTCGTGGCGCTGATGGATCAGTGCGGTGCCGCGGGTGGCGGTCAGCAGCAGTGAACGGAATCCGATGAGTCCCCGGCTGGGCGCAGTCAGCGTGATGATCGTGCGGCCGCGGTCGCCGGGTCGCATGTCCTCGACGGTGCCACGACGGGGTGCGGCCGCCTGCGTGACGGTGCCGACGTATTCGTCGGGTACGTCCACGATGGCCCGCTCGTAGGGCTCGTGTTTGACACCGTCGATGGTGCGGACGATCACCTCTGGCCGGCTCACCTGGAGCTCGAATCCCTCGCGGCGCATCGATTCGATGAGGACGGCGAGCTGTAGCTCGCCGCGTCCCGCCACCTCGATCACCTCCGGTGACGACGTCGGCCCGATCTTGATCGACACGTTGCCGAGGGTCTCGCGTTCCAGGCGCTCGCGGATCTGGCGGGACGTCAGGAGGGACCCCTCCTTACCCGCCAATGGTGAGGTGTTGACCCCGAACGTCATGCGAAGCACCGGCTCATCGACGGTGAGTCTCTCGAGTGGCATCGGGTTCTCCAGATCGACGAAGGTGTCGCCGATCTGAACCTCGGGGAATCCGGCGACGAGGAACAGGTCGCCCGCCTGGACCCGCTCACGCTCGGATCTGCCGAGACCGTCGAAGCCCATCAGCGTGGTCAGCTTCCGTTTCACCGGGGTGCCGTCGGCGGACTGGGCGAGGCCGATCATCTTCCCGGACTCCAGCGTCCCGTTCATCACCCGACCGACGGCCAGCCTCCCGAGATAGTCGGAGGCATCGAGATTGGTGACGAGCGCCTGGACCGGAGCGGCGGGGTCGCCCGCCGGGCCTGGAATGGTCTCGAGGATGGTGTCGAGCAGAGGTCCCAGGTCGGAGTCCTCTTCGGGAACGCCGACTCCCCGCATCGATCGCCCCTCACGGGCGATGGCGGAGACGATCGGGAACTCGATGTGGTGATCGGGTGCCTCGAGGTCGAAGAACAACTCGTACACCTCGTCGACCACGGCCTCGGTTCGGGCGTCCGCCCGGTCGACCTTGTTGATGACGACGACGGCCGGCAGGTTCCTGCCGAGCGCCTTCGAGAGCACATACCGGGTCTGTGGCATCGGCCCTTCCGCCGCGTCCACCAGGAGCAGCACGCCGTCGACCATGGCCAATGCCCGTTCGACCTCACCAGCGAAGTCGGCGTGTCCGGGGGTATCGACCAGGTTGATGGTGACTCCGTTCCATGTGACGGAAGCCGCCTTTGCGAGGATCGTGATTCCTCGCTCGCGTTCCTGGTCGCTCGAATCCATCACGCGGTCGACCGGTGTCTCGTGCGCGGCGAACACACCGGTTGCGCCGAGTAGACCATCCACGAGGGTGGTCTTGCCGTGATCGACGTGCGCGATCAACGCGATGTTGCGGAAAGGGGAGCCAGACATGGCGAAACCCAGCGTACTCGCTGCCACGGGCTGTGAATCCATCCGCCGGCGCGGGCGGTCGTGTCTACCTTGGTCGATGTGATCAACCGTCTGTTCGTCTATGGCAGTCTCCGTCGCGCAGGTGGCGCGTTCGAGTGGTTGCTGAGCCACGCCGCCGTCGATGTGCGGCAGGGCGTACTCGAGGATCACGCGCTCTTCGGGAGGGAGCTTCCCTACCCCTTCGTTCGACGGGAGGCCGGAAAGAGGGTGATCGGCGACGTCGTCGAACTGGACACCGAACGCCTCGCCGAGGTGCTGGCAGCCGTCGACGAGTACGAAGGCTCCGGCTACCGGCGAGTGGAGATCGAGGTCGATGTGGATGGCGAGAAGGTGGCGGCCTTCGTGTATCTCGCAGCCCCCTCGGTTCGACTGGAGGAGCACAGCCGGATCGAATCGGGCGATTGGATGATGCCCATCTAGCGTTCACGCGGTGCGAGCGCTCGTCTTCGAAGGTCCCGGATCGATCGGTTTCACCCACGATGGCGTCGAGCCCGACCTCCAGGCGGATTCCGATGCGCTCGTGAGGGTCTCGATCGCCGGGCTGTGCGGGTCGGACCTCCACCCCTATCTGGGGCGTGAGCCGCTGGCGCCGGGGACGGTGCCCGGACACGAGGCGGTCGGGCTCGTGGAGGCCACGGGTCGAGGGGCCGGTCGACTCGAGGTCGGGGCGCGGGTGATCGTCCCGTTCACGACGAGCTGTGGTGGCTGCGCTCCCTGCACCTCGGGGCTGAGTGCGCGATGCGAGCGGGGAGCGCTCTTCGGGTGGCGCAATCCCGACGATCCGACGGTCGGACTCGACGGATGTCAGGCCGAACTGGTGAGGGTGCCGCTCGCCGCGTCCACGCTCGTTGCCGCCGGTGATGTCGAGGACTCCGCGGCAATCCTCCTCGCAGACAACCTGCCGACGGCTCTTGCAGCATTCGAGCGGGCCAGAGTGGGTGACTCTCTCACCGTGGTCGGATTGGGGTCGGTCGGCCTCTGTGTCGTCGGTATCGCACGGGAGAGAGGCGTCTCCCGCATCATCGCGATGGATCCAGATCCGCGCCGGTCGGCCATCGCTCGATCGATGGGTGCCACCATTGCCGAACCGGGAGACGCCGAACCGACGGCTGCGGTCGTCGAGGCAGCCGGGACCGAGGCGGCCCAGCGGGCCGCGGTCGATGTCGCTGCGCCCGGCTCGATCGTTTCGATCATCTCGGTCCAGACCTCCGAGCAGATGCCGTTCACGCCGATCGAGGCGTACGACAAGAACCTGACGGTCGTCTGGGGGCGAGCTCCGGTCCGCTCGATCCTCGACCGGCAGATGCGGCCGCTGGCGTCGATTGCCTCGCACCTGGCCGACCTGATCGTCGACCGTCCTGATGTGGCGCTGGCCGATGGGCCGGGCACGTATGCAGCCTTCGTGGAGCGGCAGTTCGTGAAGGCTGCGTTCGTTCCGTCGGGATAGGCTCGATCACATGCTCGACCTCCCGACTGCGCACGGTCTCGACGGCGACCGCCCCCGGTTGTGCACCGATTTCGAGTTGCCGGAAGGTGTTGTCTATCTGGATGGCAACAGTCTCGGAGCGATGCCGATCCGAGTTCGGGAACGGGCCCGATCCGTCGTCGAGGACGAGTGGGCGGTGGGTCTGATCCGGTCGTGGAACGATGCTGATTGGGTCTCGCTCGCCAGGAAGGTGGGCGACCGGATCGGTTCGCTGATCGGTGCACGGCCCGGCACGACGATCGCGTGTGATTCGACTTCCATCAACCTCTACAAGGCGGTCAGCTCGGCGATGGCAGCTGCGTCCGGGCCGCATGTGATCCTCACCGACACGGCCAACTTCCCCAGCGATCTGTATGTGCTCGGTTCGCTCGCATCCGCCAACGGCTGGGAGTTGCGGTCCGTCACACCGGACCGGGTCGCCGAGGAGTTGGGCGGCGGTGTCGGCGTCATGGCCATCACCCAGGTGGACTATCGGTCGGGACGGCGCCACGACATGCAGGCGATCACCAGGAGAGCACTCGACCACGGTGTGGTCACGGTGTGGGACCTGGCTCACTCGGCAGGAGCATTCGATGTGAGACTCGACGACTGTGGAGTCGACTACGCAGTTGGGTGTGGGTACAAGTTTCTGAACGGCGGGCCGGGGGCGCCCGCCTTCATCTACGTGTCGGCCGGTCGCCAGGCGTCGATGTCGAACCCCATCACGGGCTGGTTCGGCCATCAGCGCCCGTTCGAT
This sequence comes from uncultured bacterium, assembly GCA_965364515.1. Classification (GTDB taxonomy): domain Bacteria; phylum Actinomycetota; class Acidimicrobiia; order Spongiisociales; family ZC4RG35; genus JAHEDH01. The sequence goes on along the minus strand of CBDTXZ010000088.1, from coordinate 3,742 downwards.
TTCGCCTCCGAGTTCGTCCCGGCAGAGGGCATCGATCGGATGCGAGTCGGAACCAGCCATGTCGTCTCGCTCAGCCTGCTGGATGCGGCGCTCGGAGTGTTCGATGACGTCGATCTGCAGGAGGTCTGGGTGCGTGGCAGGGGATTGGTCGGTCACCTGATCGACGGTTTCGACGCCCTCGGCCTCGAGGTCATCACCCCGCGTGATCCCGAGGAGCGGGGCAGCCAGGCCTCGTTTCGTCATCCGAAGGCATATGCGATCGTCCAGGCTCTCATCGATCGCGGGGTCATCGGCGACTTCAGGGCTCCGGATGTCGCTCGGTTCGGTGTGGCGGCGCTGTATTCGAGCCACGCCGACATCGCCCGAGCGCTCCAGGCGCTCAGGTCCGTCCTCGAGAGCGAGGATCTCGAGGTGTACAGCGAGACTCGAGGTGAGGTGACCTAGTCACTCCGAGATCATCGAAATAGTCGGGAAACGTGCTTGTAGCCGGTCCTGTGTGGGATACGGTGTTGGTAGGGCAGGGCGATACAGGAGGGCAGCCGACGTGGCGGCATCACAATTGGGCGTGGGCAATCCGACGGATCTCTTCTGGTGTCCGATCGAGGGCGGCGACCGAACCTACGAGACGGTCACCTCCGGTCGTATCGGCTCGCTGCTCGCCAGGGTCGACCCAGAGCGGTTCGACTCCGAGAGCCTTCTCCGCTGCACGGGATGTGACACGACGTTCGACTCGGCGGTACTCGACGTCCTGACCAATCACGAGATGGTCAAGCGGATCGACCTGGCAGCCAGGGCACTCTTCGGTTCGCTGATCCGGGCCACTCCCGCTGACCAGGATGTTCGTGCCGGGGCGTTGGACGCCATGGGGCCCTATCTGGTCCGGCCGGGATCCGTTTCGGACCTGATCGATGTGGACGATGTGAGCGAGCGGGACGATCCGCTTCGCGATGTCGTGGACGTGCTCGACGACCATGCCAGGCAGCTGATGCTGCAGCGGGCAATCGAAGTCTCGGTCTCGGGGGGACGGATCCGCGCTCGCCATCTGGGAGTGCTCGTGCAGGCCGGCGAGGCGCTCGGCATCAGCCAGAAGTGGATTCGCGGTCGCATCGTCGAACAGCGACGTTCGACCTGAGAAGTCACCGAGTGGCGCATGTTCGTCATCTCCTCGAAACATCGCAGCGGTAGCTTCTCCTGAACCGACCCGGAGCAGGAGATGCACGAGTTCGAGATCGTGAGCCACCTCGGCGAGATCCGCGAGACCCTCTGTCGGAAGCACCAGTTGAGCGGGCATCCCGACGATCGTGCTGCCATCGAGGAGGCGATCGCTGCGGTTTCGATCGCCGAGGAGCGGGTGAGCCGCCTCCTCACCCACCTGCCCCGCTGAGGGTCAGAACGAGTCGATGTCCTCGATGCCGGTGACCTTGACGTACATCAGATCTTTGCCGGCATCACCGCTGCGGGGACCGACCTGCGCCTTGAGTCGCCGGCCGTCCTCGAGCTCCAGATAGGACGTCAGGCTCTTGGTTGCGAGCGCCGACTTGTCGAACAGCCGGATGGTGCCACCCCACGAACGGGTCGAAGGGTCGGTGATCTCGAAGTCGCCGAGCCCGACGTCGAACATCACTCCGCTCGTGTCGAGGATTCTCACCTTGCCGCGATGGGTCATTGCATCCGCCATCGGCAGGATCGTAGCCCTGGAATCCGCCGGTCCCTGCCCGTCGGGACGAACCCTGCACGGAGTTAGTTGCCGGCAGACCGTCGTCAGTCGGTCCTGTTGACGTCCGGCAGCATCGCCGAACGGAGCACGATCTCGTGTCGGTACGAGCGATGGACCTCGGTGAGGCGGCGTTCGGCCTCGCGCTGCAACGATTCGAGCTTCGCTTCGAGCGAGGCGACGCGCTTTTCGAGCTTGGCGATCTGATCCTGGTATTCGATCACCTGCTTGACGCCTTCGAGGTTGAGGCCCTGCTCGGTCAGCTCCTGGATCTGATTGAGCCGGTCGATGTCCTCCTGGGAGTAGCGGCGTGTGCCGCCCGACGTGCGGAATGGCTCGATGAGTCCCTTGCGTTCGTAGATGCGGAGGGTCTGAGGGTGCATGCCGGCGAGTTCAGCGGCGACCGAGATGACGAAGACCGCCCTGCGTGTCTCCTTGCTCATCCTCACACCTCCAGATGTGATCTGATCGATTCGTCATCGTACGTGGCGAGCTGTTCGACCAGCCTCTTCTCGTCTTTCGACATCCGCTTCGGGATGAGGACTTCGACCTTGGCGAGGAGGTCTCCTGCCTTGCCGCGCTCTGGAACGACGCCTTTGCCACGGACTCGGAACGTCTTGCCGCTCGGGGTCCCGGATGGGATCTTCAGTGTCACCGAGCCATTCATGGTCGGAACACTCACCTTGGTTCCGAGTGTCGCTTCGGCGTACGTGAGCGGCACCGTCACCAGGAGGTCGTTGCCCTTCCTCGCGAAGATGTCGTGCTTGGTGACGTGAACCTTGACGAGCAGGTCTCCTGCGGGGCCACCATTGCTCCCCGGACCACCGTTCCCGCGCAGGCGGATCGTGCCGCCGTCCTTCACTCCGGCGGGGATCTTCACCTTGATGTTCCGGCTTCGAACCTCGGTACCGGTCCCCCGACAATTCGTGCAGGGTCGTTCGATCCGCTTGCCAGACCCTCGGCACTCCGGGCAGGGGCTGGCAAACGAGAACAGGCCCTGGTTCTGTGCGACCTGGCCGGCGCCACCGCAGGTGGGGCAGGTGGTGACCGAGGTGCCGGGTTCGGCACCTGAGCCGCGGCATCGGCTGCACGCTGCGTCGCCTCGCACCGTGACCGTGGTGGTCACGCCTCTGACGGCGTCCTCGAAGGACAGATGGATGTCGGTCTGGAGATCGGCTCCGCGTCGGGGTCCGGCCGATCGAGTCCGTGCCCCGCCACCGAAGAGATCCCCGAACCCGCCCAGCAGGTCTCCGAGGTCCTCGACTCTGATGTTCTGTCCACCGAACGGGCCACCTGCACCGCCCTGGAACCCACCGAAGCCGCCGCCGGGGTAGCCGCCGGAGGCGACGACGCGTCGGAACTCGTCGTAGTCCTTGCGCTTCTCGGCGTTGCTCAGGATCGAATACGCCTCGGAGACGTCCTTGAACCGCTCCTCGGCGGTTGCGTCGTCTGGGTTGGCGTCGGGGTGGAGCTTCTGGGCGAGTTTTCGGTAGGCGCGTTTGATCTCCTCGGCGGACGCCGTCTTCTCGACGCCGAGGATCTCGTAGAAGTCCTTCTCTGCCCAGTCCGGGTTCATCTCACTCGCTCTCCAGGGCGACCAACGACGCCCGCAGCACGCGGTTGCCGAGTAGGTAGCCGCGACGCAGTTCCTGCGAGACGACCAGATCGCCATCACCTGAAGACATCACGGCCTCGTGCAGCTCCGGATCGAACTTCGCACCGGCGGCTTCGATGGGCTGGAGGCCCTCCTTGCCCAGCACGTCCATGAGCTGGTCGTAGGTGCTCCGCATGCCGCCCAGCATCTTCTTCTCCGTCTCGGTCGACGGTTCGATCGCCAGCGCGGCGTCGAAGCTGTCGAGGACGGGGAGCATCGATCGGACGACCCGCTCCGAGGCGCTCGCCACCAGGGTGTCACGGTCGCGGATGGAGCGTTTGCGGAAGTTGTCGAACTCGGCCGCGACCCGGCGCAGGTCGTCCAGGTGCTGCTCTGCCTGTCCCCGTGCCTCGGCGATGTGGGCCGTCAGGGCG
>CBDTXZ010000087.1:0-12382 GCA_965364515.1 uncultured bacterium | reverse complement strand
GGCTCCGGTAGTCGCCGCCCTTGATGGTGTCGTAGAACAGCCGGTAGACGCTGTCACCGTCGTTCTGGTAGTTCTTGGCGGCGTTGATGCCACCCTGGGCCGCGATCGAGTGGGCCCGACGCGGGCTGTCGTGGTAGGTGAACACCTCGACGTTGTATCCGAGCTCCGCCATCGTGGCTGCAGCGGAGGCGCCGGCGAGGCCAGTGCCGACGACGAGCACCTTGTACTTCCGTTTGTTGGCCGGGTTGACCAGCTTGATGTCGAACTTGTGCTTCTCCCACTTCTGTTCGAGCGGGCCGTCCGGTTCGTGGGATTCGAGCTTGTGGGTCACGGTCTGCTCCTCAAGAGACGAGGCCGGTGAGCACGGCGATCGGGAAGCTCACGTTGGCGATGACGATCACGGCGGCGAATGCGATGGCGAAGTACCTGCGCCAGGCGTTGAACTTGGGGTTGTTCACGCCGAGGCTCTGGAACATCGACCAGGCGCCGTGATAGATGTGCACGCCGAGCGCCAGGTTGGCGACGATGTAGAGGATCGCCACCGGAACCCTCGAGAAAGAGGCGATGAAGTTCGAGTAGATCTCTCCGTATTCCCAGCCGGGCGGAGCAAACGGTGCGATGCCCCAGGTGAAGTCGGCCAGATGCCACGCCAGGTAGAGGAGGACGATGATTCCCGTCCACCGCATCGTGCGGGATGCGTAGTCGGCGGCCAGGTACTGCCGGGGGCCCTGATAACCGATCTGGCGAGCCTTGCGGTTCATCACCGTGAGGGCGTAGGCGGAGTGGAGGTGGAGGACGAAGGCGACGATCAGGCCGATCCGGAGCAACCAGAGGGCGGCGTACTCCGGGAGGATCGGGAAGAACAGTTGCCGTAGCTCCTCTCCGTACAGGTCGATCTCGAAGGCGCCCTCTGCGGGCAGGAACCCGATGTAGACCTTGAGGTTCCCGATCATGTGGGCGAGCACGAAACCGAGAAGGATGATCCCGGTGATCGCCATGACCCACTTCTTGCCTACCGCGGACCTGTAGAACTGAACCGGCCAAGGGAGCTTGCTCCCGGAGCTCGGAGGAGCGGTCACCGCCACACAACACCTCTCGTCGTCTCGTTGGCCCGATTATCGCGGATCGAAACGCGTTCCCGTAGCTCAATCACGCTTCACGTCTCACGCCCCACGCCCCACGCCAACCGACGTCGTCTCCGGAAGGCGTTGCGAGTCACCGTTGCAGCCGACGAACGTCAACCAGTCGGAAGACCCAGGAATCGACTGGGGTTTGGGGTTGACGCCGCGCGCGGGCTCTGCCATGATCACACTGGTGTAATTACAGCGATGGAAGGGCGCACCATGCAGAGCAAGCTCATCGAGGCGCTGGCGGTGGACCGGCTCTCGTGGCAGGACTACGCCAACTGTCGCGGAGCGGACGCCGATCTGTTCTTCCCCGAACGTGGTGCCTCAACCCGCCGAGCGAAGTCCATCTGCGGTGCATGTGACGTCCGGTCCGACTGTCTCGAATACGCGTTGATCAACGGCGAGAAGTTCGGGATCTGGGGCGGGATGTCGGAGCGCGAGCGCCGCCGGGTGCGCCGTGAGCGGATGATCTCGGCTCGTCGGGCGTCCTGACCGCTAGGCGGCGGACGACCGCCGGGTACAATCATCACCGGCGTCCCTGTCCGACAGGGGCCCTCGCTACAGGGAAAGGCTTCCAGTGGATCTCGCAATTCCTCTGCTCATCATCGCAGCAGTGCTGTTCGGTGTCGGCATGCTCCTCCGAAGGGCGCGTGAGAAGGATCCACGCGCCGCCGAGGCCCAAGCGAAGAAGTCCGGGCGCATCGAGCCCGACGAGCCGGAGATCGATCTGTCCGGTCCCCGGCCCAATGTCGTCGGGATGAACGTCTCTGGGACCGAGGCGCACGTCACCTTCGACGTCCCGCTGCCCGAGGGTGACGATTCGGTCCTCGCCGAACTCCTGGTCGGAGAGGCGGTCGAGGTGCTCAGAGAGCGGCGTCACTCCGTGCCGATCTCGACCATCGACACCGTCGTCGCATTCGCCGGTCGACCGATGCCATCGGAGGTCGGACGAACCTCGCTGCCGTCCGCAGGCGAGCTGCCGGAGCCTTCCGACGCCCCGTCGATGTTGAGCCTCTCGACAATCGCCGAGGATCCGCTCGCTGCGGATATCGACTGGTCGGGTGACGCCGGTGGCTCGGTCGTGTCGGCCGGTGACGACCTCGGGCCGATCGCGAAGGAACTGCGGCTGCCGAAGGCGATCGAGACCGGGTTGAGGGCACAGGGCATCGATCCCGCCACGATGTCCTCCGCCGATCTGGTCGTGGGCACGCTCTCTCTGGTGGGCTACGGCGTGAGCGAGGGCCCGATGGAAGGCACGTGGTACGCCACCAAAGGCGCGTCACGCACGTTCATCCGAGAGATCCCCCACGCCGCAGGCGACCATCCAGAGCTGGGCGACGACGCCGTGTCACGATTCCTGTTCGAGTTCCAGTCGGCCGGCGCCGACCGAGGTCTCCTCGTCACCGACAAGTTCGGTCCTTTCTCCGTGTACGAGAAGGAGCGGCGTGAACCCAGGGTTCGATTCGTGACCAGGGAACGGCTCCAGCGAGTCGTGGACTCTTTGGCGCTCGGCTGAACGAAGCCGTCGTTCGGCCTCGGGTAAACCCGTCTGAGCGCCAACTCCACACCTGGCCTATCATGACGAGCAAGCAAGGAGTCTGTGTTCATGCCTCGAGGTCAAGAACTCATCATCGTCTTGGTGGTCATCGTGCTGCTGTTCGGTGCCCGCAAACTGCCGGAACTCGCCCGCTCGCTCGGAGCATCGGCGAAGGAATTCCGCAAGGGCATCGAGGAAGGCTCGTCCGACGACACGACGGCCGAGTCGTCAGAGACACCTCAGAACAACTGAGGATCGGTTTTCTCAGTCTGATCGTTCCACTGATGTGGACCATTTGACCGAGTGCACTCCCGAAACATCGGAGTGTGTTTCGGCCCGCGTCGTCAACCTCCGTGACGCTCAGCCGATCCGATCGAGTGCCCCGACGTAGTCGTCGAAGTTGCGCGCGACCGAGAGCTTCTCGGTGCTGAACACGTCCGTGATCTTCCTGTCCTCGTCGATCGTGTAAGTGGCCCGGATCGGGACGCCGATTCGCTCATCGAAGCTGTCGTATGCCTTCGTGGTCTCGCCGTGCGGCCAGAAATCGGACAGGATCGGGAAGTCGAACCGCTGTGAGTCGGCCCACCGTCTATTCACCGCGATGTTGTCGCAGGTGATCACGAAGAGCTGAGTGTCGCGCTCGGAAAGGACTTGGAGATTGTCTCTGATTGTGCACAGCTCGCCCTCGCATGTCGACGTGAATGCAAGTGGGATGAAGACGACGAGACGTTTGGAGCCGTCGAAGTCCGACAGGGTCACTTGCTCGAAGTTTTGATCTCGAAGCGTGAAGTTCGGGGCGGTCTGGCCGGTTGACAATGTCATGCCGCAAGAGGATATGAGGTTCGGAGAGACACCGGCAACGCGCTGTCGGCCCACAGTCCAACAAGACCTCCTTCAGGGACGCATCACTTGAAGCTCGAGGCGTGGAGCGTGTGGCGTGAAGCGTGGAAGCGCTACGTGGGATCGATGTCGCTCAGCAGCACTCGGGCTGCCCATGCGACGGGATCGTCGATTTCGGCGGCGGTGGGGAAGCGGCCGTCCTGTGTGAAGATCGAGTCGAGAGCCTCGACTCCGAAGCGACGCTCGACCTCCTCGCAGAAACGGTGGCCGGTAGCGATCGCCTGGGCCGACGCGAAGATCGGTGCGAAGGCCGACGACTCGGCTTGATCGTCGAGTCCTCGCTCGGTGTCGCGGAACTCGTCGAGGCGGGCGATGTCGGGTAGCAACTGGTCGGCGGCACGACGAGTCAAGATCTGTCGGTAGCCGGCAATGAGGCCGAGGAAGGCAGCGAGTTCGCCCTGGGCCGCCCTCGTCTCGGGTGTGTCGAACATCGAGGCGAGTTTCTCGGGGTCCAACCCGGCCTGAGGGTCGGTCGGGTCGACGCCCTGCATCATCTCCATGAGGTTCTGAGGTGCCATGCTCAGCGTGTCTGCGTAGTTGCGGATCAGTCCGACCAGGTGCTCGCGGGTGAACGGAACGCGGTAGATCCCCCGGTGGGCGACCTCGTTGAGGGCAACCCACAGTCGTACGTTCTTCGGATCCAGGTCGTGTGCCGCCACAACCCTCTCAGTCGTCGACACGACATAGGTGACCGGGCCATCGATCGGGACGCCGGCGTCGAAGCTCGCCATGGCCCATTGGGAGAGGGACCCGACCATCGTGCCGATCTGCATCCCCACCATTGCGGGCCCGAGCGGTCGGAGCATCTCGGCTGCCGGTCCGGCTTCGCCGAGATCGATCATCTTGGCGAACGGTTCGGCGACGTATCGGAAGCCTTCGAGGTTGCGGTCGGTCCACTCTCGCCCATCGACGGGCAGGACGTCGGTGGCGGGATCGACGGGGAACGGAGCGGCCTCGGCCATCCTGAACTCGGCGAGGCGGGTGAGTTCGCGGAATTCCTCGGCCGCCCACGGATCGACCGGTTCGGGATCGCCCGCGAGGTGATGTGCCACCTCGGCGGCGAGCTTGAGGTTCACGTCACCGGGCTGGTTGAACAGTTCGAAGAGTCTCGAGAAGAGGTCGTCACTCATTTCTGGGCTAAGCCTATGTCGTCGGTGGAGTTGTGCGAGGGCGAACCCTGCCGACGAGGGTGATGGCCACGCTCCGATCGAGTGACCAGGCGCTTGCGACACACTCGATCGCGTTCTGCCATGCTGCGATGATGGCACGGCGATCGAATGAGCTCGCAAGCGTGATGCGGCGGCTGCTCGTCGCGTTCGAACAGGGTGACGAAGCGACCGTGCGGAATCTCATCTTTCCTTCTGAGGACACTCTCCTCATCGGGTCGGATGCTGCCGAGTGGTTCTACGGACTCGAAGGGTTGGAGGTGTCCAGCGCCCAGGCTTCCGTGACCGATTACTCGCTCACGATCCATCGACTCGACGCCCACGAAGATGGATCCGTTGGTTGGGCAGCAGCGGATACCACTGCCGCATTCGCAGGTGGTCTCATTTCTGACTTCCGGGTCACGGCCGTCTTCCGACTCGACGCCGGGGCTTGGAAGGTCGTGCAGTGGCACGCGTCCGTGCCGTCTCCAATCAACGAGACATCTGGAAGCTCTGTACCGATGAGCCTCGGTCAGCTGCTCGACGATGATCTCGAGCGAGCGCTTCGTTCCCGCTTCCGCACATCGACTACGACCTTTCTGTTCTCCGACATCGAGGCGTCGACGCGCCACACCGAGGCGGCCGGGGACGCGGTGTGGAGTGATGTCGTTCAGCGCCACTTCGCAGAAGTGGGTCGGGTGGCAACGGCCCACGACGGAGAAGTCGTCAAGACGCTCGGTGACGGGGCAATGGTGGCGTTCGAACGTCCGCTTTCTGGGGTCCGGGCGGCCCTGGCGATCCAGCGTTCCGTCCAGCGCAGCGAGGCATCTTGGCCGTTTCGAGTTCGTATCGGCGTCCACACCGGCGAGGCGCTCGGTGTAGAGGGCGACTATTTCGGTCGAACGGTCAACGCCGCCGCCCGTTTGGCAGCTGCGGCGGACGGAGGCGAGGTGCTGGTATCCAAGGCGGTGATCGACGGAATCGAGCGGGCGGACGGCGTAGCCATCGGCGATGCCGTCCAACTCGAACTCGACGGCATCTCGGATCCGGTCACGGCATATCCGGTCGCCGGCAACTGAACCATCCCGTACGGATCCGGTTCGACCGGCTTGCGGAGGGATAAGAGCCCTCTGAGCGAGATAGCCTCCTGGGCATGGCTGCACAGATGAGAATTCGGGTGGGGGATCACGCGATCGATGCTGAGGCGCTCGTTGCGGAAGTCCGAAGGCCGGATTCGGGGGCGACGGTGCTGTTTCTCGGGACGGTTCGGGATCACTCCGACGGCAGGGAAGGCGTGACCCACCTCGTGTACGAGGCGTACATCGAGCACGTCGAGGCCAGGATCCGAGAGGTCTGCGAGGAGGCTTCTGAGAAATGGCCCATCCTGTCGACTGCCGTAGAGCATCGGACCGGGAGAGTGGAGCTGGGGGAGGCCTCGGTTGCAGTCGCCGTGTCCACCGCCCATCGTGGCGACGCCTTCGACGCCGGTGAATTCATCATCGATGAGCTGAAGTCCCGTGCGCCGATCTGGAAGCAGGAGAACTGGCCCGGCGGCCAGGAGTGGATCGAAGGCGCGTAGCTCGCTTCGCTCGCAGCTATCGGCTGTCGGCCATCGGCTCTCAGCTCGACTCGGGTCGGCTCCGCCGACTTTCCTTCTTCAGCGCTTGACGCGATTTCGTCAAACATCCGCTGGATCTGGTCTGTAGGGCGCAGGGCTCGCACCGCCCGCCGAAGCGTCGTGTTGAACCGGTCGGTGCATCCGCTGCCGCGGACCGTGGTGGGTTCGCGCCTGGTCCGGGTGTGGGAGGCTCGACGGCCCGAGCCTCGGGCGCCGCAAGCGGGCGCCCCTACCTGTGGTGCGTACATCGTGCATTCGAGAGTGGCTCCGGAGGGCGTTGGTTCTTCACGCCCGCGTCGCATCATGTTGAACCCGTCGGTGCATCCGCAGGCGCGGCGTCGTGTGTTCGGGTGCGGTCTGGTAGGGCGCGGGGCTTGCCCCGCCCGCGTCGCATCATGTTGAACCCGTCGGTGCATCCGCAGGCGCGGACGCGGTCGGTCTCGCTGTCAGCGCATTCGGTCGGCGACTGCGGCGAAGCGGTGAACCTGGTCTATCACGTCGCCGCGCGGCCAGAGGATGAACGTGTCGATTCGGTGGGTCTCATGGAGCCAGCCGAGCTGGTCCACCCACTGATTCTCGGGGCCCTTCAAGAACCCCGAGCCGGCGCCGTCGGTGATGGACCCTCCCACGTTGTACAGGCGTCGGATCTCGGTGCGATCACGGCCTGCGGCATCGGCTGCCTGATCGATGATGGCGTGCTTGGCATCGAGCTCGTCGGGTGGCACGAACGAGAGCGACGGAAGCCAGCCATCGGCGTGGGTGCCGATGAGCTCGAGCATGCGCGGGCCGTAGGCGCCGATCGATATCGGGATCCGGTGCGGCGCTTCGGGTCCGGGGTGGACACCTCGCAGGTGGTAGTGCTCTCCATCGACGTTTCTTCCCTCGCCCCAGACGGATCGCATGACACCGATCGCCTCATGCGTCGCGACGACGGCTTCTCCCGGTGTCCGCCGCTCCCCGCCGAATGCAGAGATCGCGTCCCAGTTGCCACCGGCGCCCAAGCCCAGTTCGAATCGCCCGGCCGTGAGCGTGTCGAGAGACGACGCCTGCTTGGCGAGAACCGCCGGCGGGCGAAGCGGCAGGTTGGCGACATCAGGTAGGAACGTGATCGAGTCGGTTGCTGCGCTGAGCCAGGTGATCAGCGTCATCACATCGAGGTAGCGATCGATGTATGGGTGATCCTGGATTCCCACGAGGTCGAGGCCGGCCGAATCAGCGGTCTCGACCGCCGTCATCGTCGTTTCGAGGTCCTCGACGGCGGGTGAGGGGAAGATCCCGAATCGAAGCTCCATGCAGGGGAGCCTATCGGTGATGCCCGCCTCCGACGGCAGGGATTCCACCCTTTCGGACGCCTGCGCACCGGGTCGGGGCACCACGAAAATGAAACCCTGCGATTGGGCGGTGTTCGCCAGGGGCGGCGCGTAGTCTCGACGTTCCGCGTGCAGGAGGACACGTGACCACGACGATGGAACGAGGCGGCTCCGCCGGCGCCGACGCTGGCGTGCGCACGCTCGTCACGTACATCCGAGACCGGGCGCTCTCGACCCCCGACGCAGTCGCGATGCGAGAGAAGGACCTGGGGATCTGGCAGGAGATCACCTGGGCCGAGCTCTGGGAAGCGATCACCGATGCTGCGAACGGGTTGCTTGCGCTCGGCGTCGAAGTGGGCGATCGAGTGTCGATCCACTCGGAAGACCGCCCGGAATGGGTCGTGCTCGACATGGCGACGGTGGCGATCCGCGCCATCACCGTCGGCCTCTACCCCACCAATCCGGCGGCCGAAGTGGAGTATCTCCTCAACGATTCGGGCGCCGTCATCCACCTCGCCGAGGACCAGGAGCAAGCCGACAAAGTCATGGAGACGGGGGATCGGCTCAGTTCGCTTCGCAAGATCATCCACATCGAACCGAGGGGTTTCAGAGAGACTCGGGACGATGATCGTTTCATCTTCTGGGACGACTTCCTCGAGCTCGGCCGGGCCTATCGGAGTGAACATCCCGATGCGCTCGGAGACCGGATGAACGGTGCCAGTTCCGACGACGTCATCACCCTTGTCTACACGTCCGGGACGACTGGGCCGCCGAAGGGGGCGATGATCACCAACGCCAACTTCGCCTTCGGGGCCGAGAAGGTGATTCTCGCTCCAGGGCGCTTGCCCGGTGACTCCAAGCCCGGACCGCGCGATCAAATCCTCACGTACCTGCCGTTGTGTCACATCGCCGAGCGAATCTTCTCGACCTGGACCTTGGCGGTGACGGGGGCGGTCCTCAACTTCGCCGAGTCGATAGAGACGGTTCAGGAGAATCTGCGGGAGATCCAGCCGACCCTCTTCTTCGCAGTCCCCCGGATCTGGGAGAAGCTTCACGCCGGCATCATCATCCGCGGTCGCGACGCCACCTTCTTCAAGCGACTCTGGCTCAACGTGGGAATGAGGCTCGCCGCCAAGGTCGGTGAGCTGCGGGTCGCCAATGGGGGCACCCACACGCCGGTCAGCCGAATGCTGTACGTGTTGGGATACGTCCTGGTGTTCCGGGCGATGCGAGAGCGCATCGGACTCCGCCACTGCCAGTGGGCCGGTACCGGCGCCGCCCCGATCGCTCCGGAGGTGATCCAGTTCTTCCACGGGCTCGGCGTCAACCTGTACGAGTTGTACGGCATGACCGAGAACTGCGCCGTTGCGACCTACAGCCCGGTTGGCAACATGAAGCTCGGCTCCGTGGGCGTTGCCTACCCGGGCACAGAGGTCAAGCTGGACCCCGAGACGAACGAGATCCTCACGAAGCATCCGGCGGTCTTCGCGGGCTATTGGAACAAGCCCGACAAGACCGCCGAGACCTTCACAGAGGATGGCTTTCTGAAGACCGGCGATGTGGGCGAATGGATCGACGGGACCCATCTCAAGATCGTCGACCGGATGAAGGACATCATCATCACCAGCGGGGGAAAGAACATCTCGCCGTCCGAGATCGAGAACAGTCTCAAGACATCGCCCTACGTGAAGGAGGCGATGGTGATCGGAGAGCAACGGAAGTTCATCTCCGCGTTGATCGGGATCGAGATGGACACCGTCGGCGACTGGGCGACACGCAAGGGAATCCCGTACACGACCTATCGCGACCTCACCGAGAAGCCAGAGGTGCTCGAGTTGATTCAGAGGGTCGTAGACGAGACCAACGCCAAGTTCGCCAGAGCCGAAAACGTAAGGAAGTGGCGCATGATCCCCAAGGAGCTCGATCACGAGGACGGGGAGCTGACCGCCACCCAGAAGCTCAAGCGCTCGTCGATGGCTGAGATGTTCGAGGATCTGATCGAGGAGATGTACTCCACGTGAGCCTCGCTCTCGCCGTCCTCGCCCAGACCACCGAGATCGTCCCCTCGGCGTTCTGGAGGATGGTCGTGAACGGCGTCAGCCTGGGAGCGATCTATGCCGTGCTCGCGATGGGCTTCGTGATCATCTTCAAATCGACTCAGGTGTTCAACCTGGCGACCGGCGCCATCGCAGCGGTCGGGGCCTTCCTCGTAGCGTCGGCGGCAACCATCGTGAACATCCCCGGACGTTGGATGGGCGAGGCCCCGGCCTGGCTGCAATGGGGCCTCTCGGTGGTGTTCGCGCTCCTGGTCACGGCGATCTTCGCAATGATCCTCGAACGGCTCTTCCTCCGTCCGATGGTGGGCGAGGCATTGATCCTGCTCGCTGTCGTGACCCTCGGCGCAGACATCCTCATCAGGACGATCACCAACGACTTCATCGGATTGAGCGCGAGGCCGATGGCCGACCCGTTCGGTATCAGCCAGGTCGGGATCGGATGCGCCGACGGCGGCATCGTCGGCAGTGTCCAGTTGATCGAGGTCTGCTCTGTGAGGATTCCCCACACCACGATCTTCCAGGTGATTCTCACTGCGGTTCTCGTTGCAGCCGTCGCACTGTTCTTTCGTTCGAGTACCGGTGTTGCGATGCGTGCGACCGCATTCGACCAGGAGGCCGCTCGCGCGCAGGGCATCAGCGTCGCCAGGATCTTCGCGCTGTCGTTTGCGATCGGGGCTGTTCTCGCAGCCGTCGGCGGCATGTTCATCTCGATGTTCCCGAGGCGACCGAGTGGGGTGGACAACTTCACTGCGTTCTTCGCCTTCCGAGCCTTTCCTGCGGTGATTCTCGGAGGGCTCGACTCGGTCTTCGGCGCGCTGGTCGGTGGATTCATCATCGGGATGGCTGAGTCGGCCGCCAGTAGTTATGTCACCTTCGACTTCCTCGGCACCGGGTTCGGCGGCGTCGTTCCGTACGTCGTGATGCTGCTGGTGCTTCTCATCCGCCCGTACGGCCTGTTCGGAACCGAGGAGATCCGGCGTGTTTGATCCGTCCGACGCCTCACGGTTCACGCCTCATGTCAGGCGTGCTACGTGCTACGTGCTGCGTGCTGCGCCGGCGGCCGACGAAGGAGGCCCACTGTGAGAGGACGTCCTCTGCTCTTCTCGAGCTACGAGCAGGATCAGGCGCTGCTGAACACGACGACGAAGCGGGTCTCGGTCTTCATCCTCCTCTTCCTTCTGGTGCTGGTCCCCTTCGAGGTCCTTCCGGGGCTCGGGTTCCTCGCGGAAGACAGTTGGCTGCGGATTCTCTCGACGGTCGCCATCTTTGCGATCGGCGGGCTCGGGATGAACATCCTGTTCGGACTCGCCGGCCAGGTCTCGCTGGGACACGCCTTCTTCATGGGGATAGGCGCCTACGTGGCTGCGGTGCTCGGAGCGGATCCGGACGGCCGATACTTCGGGCTCGGCCTGCCGATCTGGATCTGGCTTCCCGCCGCCGGCATCGTCGCTGCGCTCGTCGGCGTCGCAGTGGGCCCGACAGCCGTTCGGGTTCGCGGCCTCTATCTCGCCGTCGTGACCCTCGGCCTGGTCTTCATCGGCGACTACATGTTCCGCAATCTCGACACCATCACCGGTGGCTCCGAGCTGGGCCGTACGTTCCCTCCGCTGGACTTCCGACTCTGGATGGAAGACGAGCCTCTGCTCAACGTGTCCAGCGATGGAGCATGGCTGGGCATCGATCTCACGAGTGAGGCGAAGAGCTACCTCGTGCTGCTGGTGCTGGCGATCGTGTTCGTGATCTTCGCCAAGAACATCCAGCGCACGCGGGTCGGTCGCGCCTTCATGGCGATTCGCGATCGCGACGTCGCCGCCGAGATCATGGGGGTCGACGAAGTCCGATACAAGCTGTTGGCGTTCGGGATCTCTTCGTTCTTTGCGGGGATCGCTGGAGCGCTTCTTGCATCGTTCGTCGGATCGGTCATTCCCGAGCGCTGGGATCTGTTCTTGTCGGTGGAGTTCATCGCGATCGTCCTGATCGGAGGAGCCGGCACCGTGACCGGAACGCTCCTCGGAGCCGCATTCGTGACCATCCTGCCGAGGGTGGTTCAGGACTTCACACTGTGGGTCCAGGGTGTGGTCGATGCCGGTGACAGCCCGATGGCGACCGTGCTCGACTTCGTCGTGGCGACCGACTCCAGTGACTTCGGCCTCGTGAACACGCTCCCCGGGGTGGGCCCGGGACTATCGGTGTTTCAGTTGAATCAAGTCATCTATGGACTGCTCATCATCGGGTTCCTGATCTTCGAGCCGCTCGGGTTGTACGGGATCTGGATCCGAATGCGCAACTACTGGAAGGGTTGGCCATTCACATATTGAGTTTCGTTTCGGGGCGAACAATCTCGGAACGAGTTGCGACCGGCAGGTCGCCATGGAGGAAAGGGAAACAGATGAAATCAAACAGTAGGTGGCTCGCCGTCCTGCTCGTCCTGTCTCTGATAGTCGCCGCATGCGGTGGAGACTCGGCCGACGAAGAGACGACGACCACGGCCGCGTCGGTCGACGAAACGACGACTACCGCCGCCGCAACCGACGACACAGAGCCCACCGATGACACGGAGCCGATGGGCGAGGAGATCCTCACTGACTTCGGTGTCGATCTCGAGGCCGGGACCATCACCATCGGGCTGCTGTCCGACCTCACCGGCGTCTTCTCGGCGCTCGACAACCCCGTCGTCACGGGGTGGGA
>CBDTXZ010000086.1:0-12527 GCA_965364515.1 uncultured bacterium | reverse complement strand
GGTTCGCCCCGTCCAGCGTCGGTTCAGCCGACCTCACTCCACGATTCGGAGGGGATGTAGCTGTCGCGGTCTTCTTCGGTGCGGAAGTAGAGGAAGAAGGCAAACGTCGCCAATGCGGCGAGCAGATGCCAAATCGCATGCGGTTGGACGATGCTGTCGGGATCGCACTGCGAGCTCGTGTCGGTTCCCGTGAGCCAGATTGCATAGGCGCCGAAGAAGGAAGCCACCCCGAGGAAGAACCATGGGAAGTACCACCGCAACACGGGCACCTGGCCGCGCATGACGAGCGCAGGCAACCAGAACAGGACGATCCACCAGTACTCCTCGGGCGCCTCGAGCATCTCCTGGGGCAAGATCCCGAAGGCGGCTGCGACGGCGAAACCGACCAAACCCGACAGCCACCGGAACCAGCCGTAGTCGAAGCGGATCAGGGCTTCGGTGATCAACCACAGGGGGATCGCAACCTCGAAGAGTTCGAGGTTGACGCCGAGATCCGGCCCGATGAACCAGTACCCCGCGCCGTAGCCGACGAGAAGGATGCCGTAGAGCGTGAACATCGTCCGGATCGACCAGCGGCCGAGCGTCCTGAAGTTGTAGAGCACCGGTACGAGGATGTACGCGACCATCGAGACGTTGTCGATCCACGCCCCGAAGAACGTGTGGGTGCCATGCATGACCATCGAGCCGGGCCCGAGGAAGAGCGAGGCCGATGCATAGAGCAATGCGATCGGCTGGTTGCCGATGAAGTGGTTCTCGACGTGTCGCACCTGCACGTGGTCGCGTGCCAAGATCCAGAACATCAGCAATCCGGCGATCACGAAGCCGAGATTGCCGAGCGTGTTCACCGGTTCTCGCAGGATCCCGTCCGAGACCCGTTCGCACCACCGAGACAGCTCACCGATCGGCGATTCGTTCTCCGCGGGCGTCCCCCATCCCAGGTAATACCAATACGCCCAGGAGCCGCCGGCGAACGCAGCCAATGCGAGCAGCGCCAGCCTGAGTGGGCGATAGATCTTCATCGCGGCAAGCATACGATCGGCAACCCCGAGGAGACGACGCAAGCGTCGATTCGTCTGCGAGTCACGTCCAGGAGTGCCCGGTGAGAGCGTTCTACGATGGCGACATGCGCAAGGCGCTCATCGTCTGTCTCGTACTGGCGGCCTGTTCCGATCCGATCGCCACCGAGACATTTCTTCAGGGGACCTTTCCGATCGACCGTTCTCTCCAGTCGTTCGAGGCGCCGGCAGACGAGTTGCGCTATCTGCTGTGGTTCCCCGACGGCTACGGCGACGGTGGCAGTCATCCACTCGTCGTGTTTCTCCATGGATCCGGTGACGACGACTACGACACCGACTGGGTCCTCTCCTACGGGCTTCCCTCGGTGCTCGCCGAGGGAGACCACCCGGACTCCTTCGACGCGGTCGTGCTGATTCCACAGGCGGGGCCCGGCACCGCGTGGTGGACACCGAAACAGCCCGAAGTGGTCGACGCATTGGTCGCCGACGTGGTGGAGCGCCACGACATCGATGGTTCCGCGATCTCGGTCACCGGTCTCAGCATGGGTGGATTCGGCACGTGGCACATGATGAGCAGGTTTCCCGACCGATACGTCAGGGGAGCGTCTGTCTCGGGGGCGGGGTTCGGTGCGGTCGCAATACCCGACGGCGTCGATCCTTGTGCGATCGAGGCGCCGATCCGTGCCATCCACGGAACGGAAGATCCGATCGCGCTCCCGGATCTCGTGATCGAGGCGGTGAGGACCATCAATGAGCGCTGCGGGACCTCCCACGAGCTCGAGCTCCTCGACGGAGAGGGTCACTTCTCGACCTTCGAACGGACCTATCGCGACGAGGAGTTCCTCGATTGGCTGCTCACGGGATGAACGGCTCGCCTGGGTCGAGCCGTTCGGGGTCGTTGCCGTCGTACACCACGGTGGCTGCGCAATCGGTGACTGCGAGCTCTGCTTCTGCAACCGTCAGTCCGACCAGCGTCATGACGGCAACCGTCGCCTGATCGGGATGGATCGCCGAGCGATCGGAAGGCGACAGCGACGTCGGCGACGGTCCATCGAACCGTAACCACACGGGCTCGTCGAGCACTGCCTCAGACGGATCGGCATCGAATCTGATCACCGGCGGTTCGAGAGCGATCTCGAGCTCGGTGCACGACACGCCCAGCCGGTATCCGTGCGGCCCCGGCTCCCAGTGGCCCGGTCCGAACCCCCGAGTGAACTGAACCGCCATCGTCCCGCCGGGCTGTGCAGGCGGGTCGACGGGGGTCAGCGTGGGGCCGCAGGCTGCCAACAACAGTGCGATCACGGCGAGCCGACCCATGAGTCGAGAGGATATCGACAGACTCGGATCCGGGAATCTGCCCGCGGTGGGTCGGGTGTCCACGAGCAAGGGAACGGCTGTCGGTCGCCGATGGCGGAATCAACCGCCCTGAGGGTTGCGCCAGTCCGGGACGTCGGGGGCGTCCTCCTCCCAGGACCGGATGAAGATGGCCAGCGAGCGGATCTGCTCCGACGTCAACGGGCCACCGAAGTCGAGCGAGTATGCGCTCATCTGGGAACCCGGCACGCCGACCGAGATCAACAACTCGGTCTGTTCGTCCGTCGCGGCCTGGAGGAACTGTTGAGAGTTCAGCGCGGGACCGACACCACCTTCACCGTTGAGGCCGTGACACTGCGAACAGTTGAGTTGGAACAAGTGCGAACCCTGCTCTTCGAGCGACGCCAGGTTGAGCTCGCGGGCCTCCTCCCGAGCCGAGGGCTCCCACAGGCGATAGAGCGGGAAGGCCAACACCAGAGCCGCCAGGAGCCCCACGCCCAGCAGCATGACCCGGTTGGTCTCCTCCTCGATCGAGGCGTCGTTCTCGTGCCGATACGGCATCTACGCCTCCTCTCCACCGGCGCACGAAGGGCCGGCGACGGGCTCGTCGATGGATTCTCCGCCAGGAGCTGGGCCGTCGACCTTTTCGGAAGTGTCGATGTAGATCATCCCGGTCTCATCGATCTCGACGGGGTAGCGGTCCATTCCGCGGGGTGCCGGGCCCGCCCGGTACTCTCCGGCGCGATTGAAGTTCGAACCGTGACAGGGACACTCGAACTGATTGGACGTCGCGCAGTACGGGACGCGACACCCGAGATGGGTGCACTTCTCCGAGAGCGCGACGATCTCGCCGTTCAGACGGACCAGGTACGCCCGGGCAGCGGGGATGTCGATCGCCCCGGTCTCGGGTACTGCCTCGGCGGGGATGGCGCGGACTTTGCCACCGAACCCCGACGTCCGGAGCGGCTGCAACAGGTCCCACGACGTCACCGCACCGGCGACCCCGACCAGGACGAACCCCGTCTTCCAGGCGTTCGACAGGAATTCACGCCGAGTCACGATCTCACGCATGTGCACTCCTCACAGCTCGCCGTGCCATTCGATCCAAGGCCAGACCCATCCCCAGTTCGGTCCGCGGAACGCAAAGCCGATGATGGTGAGCACGATCCAGATCGTCATGAAGATCGTGAACGTGACCACGGCGATCCGGCGGTGCCGGGGCTGGAGGTATTCGCTCCGGTCGATGTAAGGAAGGGCCACCAGCCCGATCACCAGAGCGCCTGGAATCAGGACTCCTGCGACGAGCGGGTGGAAGTGCGCCAGCAGTTCCTGGAGGGCCGCGAAGTACCAGGGTGCCTTCTCGGGGTTCGGAGTCAGCGTGGGATTGGCGATCTCCTTGAGCGGGGCGTCGAAGAACACCGAGATCAAGAGCACCAGCAGCAGCACCGCCATGGCCGCCACTGCGTGTCGAACCAGGAGGTGTGGCCACACGAACACCATGTCCCGTTCCTTCGGCTCCTTGCGGTCGCCGCCGGGCGGGGTCCCGGGTACGACCCCGAGCACGCGGTGGCCGTCGACGACGAGTGGCTCGGTCCGGCCGTCGTTCTCAGGCATCGGGCTCCTCCCGGTCGATCTCGAGCATGGCGTCCTTCCTCCATCGCCACAGATGCACACTCAACACCAGCACGATGGCCGTTGGCAGGACTGCGACATGGAGCACGTAGAAGCGCAGCAGGGTGGCGGCCCCCACGGTGTTCCCTCCGAGCAGGATCTCCCGGACGATGTCACCGACGAATGGGACATACGCCGCCATCTCGGTTCCCACGGTCACCGCCCAATACGCCAGCTGGTCCCAGGGGAGGAGATAGCCCGTGAAGGACATCAGCAGCGTGAGGACGAGCAAGATCACGCCGATGACCCAGTTGAACTCCTTCGGCTTCTTGTACGCGCCCCGGTAGAAGACCCGTGCCATGTGGGCGGCGACCACCAGCACCATCAGATGTGCCGACCATCGATGCACGTTTCGGATGTACTGACCGAAGGCCACCTCGGTCTGGATCGTCTGGATGTTCGAATACGCCTGCGCCGGGCTCGGGACGTAGAAGAACATGAGATAGATCCCCGAAGCGATCAACGATCCGAACAGGACTGTCGACATCGCCCCCAGATACCAGCTCCAACGGAACCCGATCTCGCGTCGCGTCATCTTGACGGGGTAGATGTGGAGGAAGAAGTTCGACCAGTGTCCGGCGGCACGATCGCGCGGTGTTGCCCGGTCGGGGGCCCGCCAGATCGATCGCCCGATTTCACTTCGGCGGAGCCGCTCACCAGGTGTGGGCTTGTCTCTCAGGTCCATGCGGGCACTCCTACTCCGTTCCAGACCCCCATCGACAGGGCGTTGGGGGGACAGCGTTCGATACACAGGGCACATCGGATGCATTTGCTCTCGTCGAGGATCAGAGCACTTCCGGTTGCCTCTCCGATTTCGCCGACCTCCACGGCCGGGACCAGCGAGATCAGATCGAGCGGGCACACGTCGACGCAGAGCGCACAGAGAACGCATTTGTCGACGTCGAGCTGAATGTTGGCGAAACACCTGAGGCAGCGGCTGGCTTCATGCCGAGCCTGCTCCTCGGTGAAGCCGAGTTCGACTTCCGCGAGGCCGATCCGTCGTCCCGTCGGCACTGTCGGGATCTCGACGCGCTCCCACCTGTCGAAGGTGTCTGTGAGACGGTGGAACTGGTCGAGCTGCACCATGTGGCCCTTCGCCTCCTCCTCGATCGCTCCGCCGAATGATCGATGGATGTCGGCTGCCGAGCGCCGGCCGTCTGCGATGGCGTCGATCAGTGTCCGGGGGCCGTTGGCGGCATCACCGCCAGACCACACGCCGTCGAGGGACGTCCGGCCGGTGGGCACGTCGATGCCGATCGTCCTGCGGGGCCCGATCTCCGGTCCGGACGGCCCGAGCGCGTCGAGGTCGATCGCCTGGCCGATTGCGAGGATCACGGTGTCGGTGTCGTAGGTTGCCAGGTCGTCGCGATCGAACTCGGGTGCGAACCTGCCCGTTTCGTCGAAGACCGAGACCACGCCGATCGTTTCGATTCCGGTGACCCGACCGTCGGAGGCGAGAATCCGGGCCGGTCCTCTTCGGTGCACGAACGTGATGCCCTCGTTCTGTGCCTCTTCGATCTCGAACTCGTGGGCGGGCATCTCGTCTTCGGATTCCAGTGAGATCACGGTCACGTTCCGAGCGCCCGCCCTGGTGGCTGTCCTGGCAGCGTCGATCGCCAGCGTGGTCGTGTCCTGTTCGGTCGAATCCGTCCGTGTCGTCTGGGTTGAATCGGCGTACTCGGCGGCACGCAGCGCGGTCCTGGCGGCGTCCATTGCGACATCGCCACCCCCGATCACCACCACGCGCTCGCCGACGTCCACCTCGAACCCTCGGTTCATGTTGATGAGGAATTCGATCGCCTTGAAGACGCCGTCGGCTTCGTTTCCCTCGATGTCGATGCCCCTTCCGAGCGTTGCGCCGATTCCGACGAAGAGCACATCGTGGCGTTCCCGGAGTTGTTCGAAGGTGACATCGACGCCGAGGCGAGTCTCGTATTGCACCTCGACGCCAAGGTCGATGATCGCGTCGATGTCGCCCTGGAGCACCGAGCGATCCAACCGGTACTCGGGAATACCCAGCCACATCGCCCCGCCCAATCGGTCTGTCGCTTCGTACACCGTCACCTCGTAGCCCCAACGACGAAGGTCGTGGGCGCAGGAGAGGCCGGCGGGACCTCCACCGATGATTCCGATGCTCTCCGGACGGGACGTCTCCGGTTGCCGTGTCACGTGCTCCCAAGTTCGGCCGTTGCCGGACTCCGTTCCGTACTTCTCGGTCACGAATCGTTTGAGCGCGCGGATGGCGATCGGTCGATCGATCTGTCCTCTCCGGCACGCCTCCTCGCACGGTGCAGCACAGACCCGACCACACACCGACGCGAACGGGTTGGGCAGCCGGGCCGTCAGGTACGCCAGCTCATCCTTCCCGTCAGCGATGGCCGCGACGTACATGCCGGCGTTGGTGTTGACCGGGCACGCCGCCAGACACGGGATGTTCTCGTCGTAGAAGTGCAGCTCCGCCAGGCTCATATCCGCCGCTCGCGGTGTGTGTACCACAACCCGAGGAGACCGATCGCGAGGCCTCCGGACCAGAGGCCGACGCCGATGACGTCCTGAACCGGTCGGTCGAGGCGCGAGACGGTCTCGCTCTGCAACACCATCGACGGCACCACCACGGTCGCGATCACGAAGTAGGCGACGATGATCCCCGAGCGCAACCAGGCATCCAGCCACGGGACGTCGAGCCGGTCGATGGTCGAGACGATGCGTGGCGCCAGCACGAGCGCTCCCGCCGCCACGGCGATCGCAAAGGCGGCGACGATGGCCATGCCGGCGAGGTCGGGCAGAGTGCCGGTTGCGACCGGGAGTGTCGCCCCGGTCGAGTCACCGGGCGTGGACGGGACTACGAAGCCTCCCTGCACATAGGCGACCAAGCCCTCGACCTCCTCGTCCGTCAACGTCGAGAACGCCGGCATCACACCGTCGTAGTCGACTCCGTCGACCACGAGCGGTCCCTGTTTCCCGTTTCTGATGGTCTGGATGAGGTACTCGGTGTCTTGGACCGCTGGGTTCCCGTTGAGGGGTGGGAACGTCCCGGCAATGCCGACTCCTCCAGGCTGATGGCAGCCGGAGCACTGCGACGTGTACGTGTTGGAGCCCGCCTGGAGCAGGTCCGCGTCGACGGTTTCTCCTTCGGACTCCTGGGCCGACGCAGCAAGCGCGCCAAACGCCAGAAGCGTCGCGAACAGGAGGGGAGTGACGGTGCGGCCGAGCCCTCCTGCCCTGTTCATGGCTGCCTGAATCCCTCCGTTCGGTCCTCGCCATGCTGGCGAGGAGGCGACCGCTGGGAGAAGGGACGAAATACCCCTCGACCAGGGCCGTTCGTCAGCTGCATCCACATCGTTGCCCAGGTTGGATTGCGACAGGCCGAGAGGAGGGTCAGATGGACGAGCCGGTGACGGAGACACCGGGTGGCGAGACCGATGGAGTCGAACACTTCAAGCCGACGGGGACGATGTTCGTGCTGGCGCTGTTCGTTGCCACGATCATCCTGCTGTGGGGATCGGTCTACGTGATCCTGCTGTCGAGGGGTGTGACGTCGTGACGGCCCCTCCCACCGACGCCGAGCCCCAGAAGGAGTCGATGGGGATCGATCCCTACGAGCGCAACTGGATTCGCTTCTCCGTCGTGCTCCTCGGGGTGTTCCTGACCGCCGTCACGGTCGCCGGGTTCGCCATGGGCTTCCAGGTTCCCGGCGAGGAGGGACGCGTCGATCCCTCCACCATCACCGAGTCCGGACCGTTCGCCAATCCTGGTGTCCGCGAGATCGCACCGGGCGAGTTCGAGGTGTACGTCGTCTCCCGGACCTTCAACTTCGACCCGGCCGAGATCGTCGTCCCTCAGGGAGCGACGGTCACCATCTACGTGACGTCGCAGGACGTGCAACACGGATTCAAGATCACCGACACCAACGTCAACATGCAGGTGGTCCCCGGCCAGGTCTCGAAGCTCACCTACACGTTCGATCGCGTCGGTGAGTTCCCCTACATCTGTCACGAATACTGCGGTATCGGTCACGCTGCGATGTTCGGACGGGTGAGAGTCGTCCCACCCAACGAGTTCGAGGAGGCGGGCGCATGACGATCTCGATCGAGAGGCCGACCCGAGAACTGACAGAGGCCGAGAAGCGGTTCGTCGGCTGGCACATGCTCGTGGCGATCATCGCCCTCCTCGTCGGGTCGATCTTCGGGCCGCTCCAGGCACTCCAGTACTCCAACGTCGACCTGTATCAGTATCTCGAGCCGGTGATCCGCTCCTACTACCAGGGTCTCACCCTCCACGGTGTGCTCAACGCCCTCGTGTGGACCACGTTCTTCATCGTCGGGTTCACCACGCTCGTCGTGATCAAGGGTCTTGCGCGCCCGCTCACCCATCCGAAGGTGAACTGGGCAGGTTTCTGGGTCATGGTCACGGGACTCGTGATGACTGCGGTGCCGATCCTCTTGAACGAAGCCACCGTGCTCTACACGTTCTACCCGCCGCTCCAGGCCAGCTGGGCGTTCTACCTCGGGCTGACGCTCGTCGTGGTCGGCTCCTGGGTGTCGGGGGTGGGGTTCTTCCTGACCTACCGGGCCTGGCGACAGGACAACCCGAACACGCGATCGCCGTTCATCGCGTTCGCCGGGGTCCTGAACATGGCGATGTGGCAGATCGCCACCCTCGGCGTCGCAGTCGAGATCCTCACGATGCTCCTGCCGTGGTCGCTCGGCATGATCGACGCAACCGATCCCGAGCTGGCGAGAACCTATTTCTGGTTCACCGGTCACCCGCTCGTGTACTTCTGGTTGCTCCCGGCGTACATCTCGTGGTACGGCATGCTGCCGAAGCAGGCAGGGGGCAAGCTGTTCAGCGATTCGCTCGCACGGCTCGCATTCTGGTTGTTCCTCATCGTGTCGGTCCCTGTCGGCTTCCACCACCAGTTCGTCGATCCGGGCGTCCCGACCGCCTGGAAGTGGATCCACGCCACGTTGACCTATTCGGTGTTCTTCCCGTCGATGCTGACGGCTTTCACGGTGATCGCATCGCTCGAGTACGCCGCCCGCAAACGCGGGGGCACCGGGCTGATCGGCTGGATCCGGGCGCTGCCGTGGAAGGACCCTTCGGTGTCGGCTCAGCTGCTCGCAGGCATCCTGTTCCTCTTCGGCGGCGTTTCGGGGTTGACCAATGCCAGCTACAACCTGAATCTGATCGTCCACAACACCGCCTGGGTACCGGGACACTTCCATCTGACCGTGGCCACGGCCGTCACGCTGTCGTTCATGGGCATCACCTACTGGCTCGTTCCGTACATCACGGGGAAGAAGTTGATCTCGCCGCGTCTCGCCCAGGTCCAGGTCTGGACGTGGTTCGTGGGCATGGTCATCTTCTCGAACGCCATGCACGTGTTGGGCCTGCTCGGCGCTCCGCGCCGCACGCCGCTCGGTGATGCCCCATACGTCCCCGAGGAGTGGAACGGTCATCTGCTCCGCACGAGCATCGGTGGAACCATCCTCCTGGTTTCGGTCCTCATCTACGGGTGGATCATGTACAAGACCGCCCGGGGGCCGAAGGCCGAGCCCGAGGACGTTCCGCAGATCCCGGTTGCGGAATCGCTCCGTGACCCCCAGCTCACGCCGGTGTGGCTCGACCGATTCAAGCCATGGCTGATCGCGGCCGGCGTCCTGATCATTGTGGCGTACGGTCCGCAACTGTGGGACCAGATCACCGGGATGCAGCTGAATGCGCCGGGATGGACGCCGTGGTGAGCGAGACCGCCGCCCCGTGAGCCGGCCGGGGGAGGGGCGCAGTGCCGATGAGGTTCGGTTCGGTTCTCTGCTGAACGGACTGGAGAGTGTGACGAATCGGGCCGAGGGCCCGATTCGTCGCTTTGTCGGTTCCAACCGGCTGAATCCGCTTCCTCATGCCGGGACCATCAGCGTGTTCCTTCTGATCGTCGTGGTCGTGACCGGTCTGTACATCACCCTGTTCTTCGAGTTCGGCTACGAAGCGTCTTACTCCTCGGTCGTCGGCCTCGAAGGTCATCCGATCCAGCGAGCGATGCGGAGTATCCACCGGGTGTCGAGCGCCATGCTGGTCGTGACGACGATCGTCCACGGATGGCGCACCTTC
The DNA here is from genome assembly GCA_965364515.1 of uncultured bacterium. Taxonomy (GTDB): domain Bacteria; phylum Actinomycetota; class Acidimicrobiia; order Spongiisociales; family ZC4RG35; genus JAHEDH01. The sequence goes on along the minus strand of CBDTXZ010000086.1, from coordinate 2,418 downwards.
GTTGCCAAACGGTTCACCTCGAGCCGCCGGTTCCGCTGGCTCACCGGGATGTTGGCGCTGGTCATCGTCTGGCTTGCAGGTGTGACGGGGTATTGGCTCATCTGGGATGTTCGGGCGCAGGCGATCACCGAAACGCTGGCCTCCTTGGTGTCTCCGATCTGGCCGACCGCGGAGGTGGCTGCGGCAACGCCCTCGGGGAGTGGTTGGCTGACGATCTTCCTCATCTGGTTGGCTCACCTCGGTCTCACCGCGGTCATCGGCTGGGCGCTCTGGCGGCATCTGCGAGCCGCCAGATTCGACTGGTTCCCGCCCCACCGGTGGATGGCGGTCATGGGTACAGCCGTCGTCGTCGCAGGCATCGCGTTCCCCTCCGGGTTGCTCGCTGCAGCCGATCCGGCGATGGCCCCGTCCGAGCTGATCCTGGACCCCTATGTCATGTTCCTCCTCCCGGTTCTGGTCTCACCGTGGGGCCCCCTGCTCGCTTCGGCGGCGATCGTGATCGTCGTGGCGGCCTCGGCGCTGCCCTGGGCTGTCCGGAGGCGAGATCCACCCACTGCGGTCATCTCGGAGGCCGCGTGCACGGGGTGCGAGCTGTGTGTCGTCGACTGTCCCTACCTGGCCCTCTCGATGACTGCTGACGGGTCACTCGCCGTCGTCGACGACGAGCGGTGCGTGGGCTGCGGGATCTGCCTCGGCTCCTGTGCGTTCGGTGCGATCTCCGGACTCGGTGAGGTCGTGTTCCCGGCGGAGGGAGATGAGCGTGCCGACGTCATCGTGGCCTGTTCGCGCGAGCTCAGACTGTCGAAGCCTCCGGCCGACGTCGTCGTCAAGGAGGTCGAGTGCACCGGTGCCGTCAACCCGCTGGCGATCGGCGAGTTCGCCAAGGGTGGAGGTTCCGTTCACGTGATCGGGTGTGCACCGGGTGAGTGCTCGTATCGAACGGGCAACGTGTTGGCGTCGTCCCGGTTGACGGGAACCAGACAGCCAATGCTCCCCAGAAGATGGCAGGCCGGCGTCATCCAGGACTGGGCGGCGCCCGACGACATTCGCGATCTGATCGATCACCCAGGCGTCCACGAGGTGGCCGAAGCGGATCCGGCTCCTCTCGGAGGCGCCTCGCTGGCGAGAATGTCGGTCGTCGTGTTGATCTCTGTCCTCCTCGTCGGAGCGACCAGTGCTTCGCTGGCGTTCGAGGGACCGGTCGGTGATCCATCGGTGCGGGTCGTGGTCGACCATCGAGCGGGCGCTCTGATCGAAGGGGGTGTCGATCTCGGAGGAGGGCCGCTTGCCGTGGTGGTGGAGGGGACGGCGGTCGAGCGGGTCGAGCTCGGCGATCGCTCCCGATACGTTGACGTCGTCGATGTCGAGGTCCCACTCGGCTCAGCCTCGGTGAGGGTGCACCTCGATGCCGAGAACCCGATCGAGTTGTTCGACGGAACAGTGGACCTCGATCCGGGAGAGAGGCTGGTGCTCGCGGTCGTCGACGCGCTTCCAACCCCAGAGGCGGCTCGTGGACGGGAGATCTTCGAGGGGGCGGGGATGTCGGGGCAAGCAGGGTGTCAGATCTGCCATTCCGTCGAGCCCGATCGGGTGTTGGTGGGGCCATCCCTCGCCGGGATCGGCGACGTCGCGGCTACCCGGGTTCCGGGCCAGTCCGCCGCCGAGTACCTGCGCACTTCGATCCTCGATCCCGATGCCTACGTGGTCGAGGGCTATCGCAGCGGCCAGATGCTGCCCATCTACGACGAGCTCCTGACTTCGGAGGAGATCGATGCCGTGGTGGCATACCTGCTCACCCTGGGAACGGGCTGATGCGGATCGTGATGGTGATCCTGGTCTCGAGTCTCTCTGTGCTGAGTCTGGCCGCTTGCGGTTCCGGTTCGCCGCCATCCGACGGAGGATCGAGCGATGGAGCAGACTTGTTCTCGTCCGCCGTGCTGGGCGGCCAATCCGGATGTGTGACGTGTCATTCTCTCGAACCCGATCGGATCGTGGTCGGGCCATCTCTTTCCGGTGTGGGTGAGCGCGCAGAGACGAGGGTCTCCGGCCAGTCGGCGCGCGCGTACCTCCGGACATCGATCGTCGACCCCGATGCCTACGTCGTCGATGGGTTCGATGGTGGGCGGATGCCGTCGAACTGGGCAGAGGTCTTGACCGAAACAGAGATCGACGCACTGGTCGACTTTCTGGAGGGACTGTGAGCCAGTCACCCGGTGGGGATGATCTCCTCGGTGCCGATGCCGTCGGTGCCGTCGATGAGGCGCTCGCCGATCAGCCACCCGTCGTCGGTGATGGTGTACCGGGCGGTGCCCGTGCTCCCGGAGCGGGGGCCTTCGTCGACCTGCCACACGACGTCGAGGGTGTCACCCGTCCGGACGCCGGTTCCGCTCTGGATGGACCCCGTGATGATCCACGAGA
>CBDTXZ010000085.1:0-12782 GCA_965364515.1 uncultured bacterium | reverse complement strand
GTGTGGAACCGCTCCGACGGCGCGATCGCACGCCTCGTGAAGGGCCTCGAGTCCGAACTGGGCGAGGAAAACGTCTGGATCATCGACCCCACCGAGCTGTGAATCCGTTCTTGTGACGCAAACCGATGGAATATCGGTGTAATCGTCACAAGAACGGTCAACTGTCAAGCGGTACGGCGTAGGCGACGACGTTGTCGGAGTAGCTCCTGAGCGACCGGTTGAAGTCGCCGCCACAGGTGATGAGGGTCAGTTCCGGAGCGCCGTCCTTGGCGAAGATGCGATCGACCGGGAGCTCGTCTTTGGCATATTGCGCTGTCTCTGTGATCTCGAAGCGCTTGGACGACCCATCGTCGTAATCGATCTCGACGACGGCGCCGACCTCGATGTCATCGAGATCTCGGAAGACCCCGTCTCTGCCGTTGAAGGCGATGTGAGCTGCGAGCACCGCCGACCCGTTCTCTCCAGGTGTCGGACCGAATCGGTACCAGCCCACTTGCGAGGCTCCCGGGATCTCCATCTCTCCGTTCGGTTCGACTCCGACGTCGATCACCGGCGCCGATGTGATTCCGATCGAATCGATGACCAGACCGACAGGAACAGGGAGGGGTTCAGAAGGTGGTTGGAGGAGTGCCGACCCCAATGGGCGAGTACGGTCGGCGAGGTCCGACACACCGCTCTGGTCGTCTGCGATCTCGTCCCGGTCCTCTGGAGCCGCGGTCGTCGACGTCGTGGTCACGACGTCGGGCCGATCGTTCCCAGTCGGCACGTCTGAAGCCTGCGTCGCCGTACCGCCGCACGCGGCGATGATCAGCACGAGAACGAGAGCGAGCCGCCACTTCATGGTTTCGGGTGTGCGGGAGAGGGGTGCGCACCCTCTCCCGCACAGACCTGATCAGCTGCGGGCGCTGACGAGGGCGCGACGGGTGGTGACTGCGCTCACGAGCAGCAGTGCACCGAGACCGGCGGCCCAAACCGGAACCGTGGTGCCGACCGGCGAGTTCCCGGTGTTGACAGCGGTCGGGGCCGTGCCCAGACCGGTGATGGACTCGGTGAGTGCGGTGACGGAGCCGGCGTCGAGTGACCCAACGGCGTAGACGATGAGGGCGGAGCCGTCCTCGATGGCGAGATCGACCGGGCCGATGACGACGGGCTCGTCCGCACCTGCGGGCACGACCTCGGCCGAGATGGTGCCGACCGGCAGGTCTGCCTGCACGCTGTTCGGGTTGGTGAGATCGGCAAAGGCGACTGCTCCGTTGGCCTTCACGTCGACGGCGGGCGCCTGTGCGGTGTGACGAACGATCAAACGACCTTCACCGGCGTCGATCGACGACGTGTCGTTCTCGAAGACTGCGAGCGTCGGAGTTCCGGCCTCGTCGAGGTGTGCGATGATCGTGTAGTTGCCCGAGGCGGGGAGCGCAGTGTCACCGGCGTCGATGGCGACCGTCTCGGTGCCGGCGAGGCGAACCTGCAGACCTTCCAGCGTGCCGCCGGCGAGGGCAGAGAGATCCTGGGTGTCGCCGAACTGGAAGTCACCGAAGACGACCTCGCCACCGGCGACGACGTCGACCGGCGTGTCGGGGATGCCGTGGATCAGATGGATACGGGCCTCTTCCTGGGCCGATGCGGGGACAGCGAGTACTGCCATGAGCAATGCTGCGGTGAGCAGCGAGATGAGCTTTCTCATCGGATATGCCTCCTCTTGGGGGGTTACACGTGTGTGTACGGACCCGTGTACCCAATCGGATGACTCCTAATCGAAGAATCTCGATGAACCAGCCGAAGCCTCTCTCACTAGCCTCCCCGTGGTGCCAGATTTCATCTACCAGATGTACAAGGTCTCCAAGCACGTGCCTCCGAACAAGGACGTGCTCAAGGACATCAGCCTGTCGTTCTTCTACGGCGTCAAGATCGGCGTGCTCGGCCACAACGGAGCCGGGAAGTCGACGCTGCTTCGGATCATGGCCGGCCAAGACGACGAGTACACCGGAGAGGCACGGTTGGGCGATGGTTTCACGGTTGGCTTGCTCGAGCAGGAGCCGAAGCTCGATCCGGGCAAGGACGTCCTCGGCAACATCATGGACGGTGTTGCCGAGACCCAGAAACTGATCGACGACTACAACGAGGTCCTCGCCGCCTGGGCCGACCCCGACGCGGACTACGACCAACTCGGAGAGCGTCAGGCCGCCCTCGAGAAGAAGATCGAGGCAGTCGACGCCTGGGACCTGGACCGGAAGGTCGCAATCGCCATGGACGCCCTCAGGGTTCCCCCTGGCGATGCCGGCGTTGCCAAGCTGTCCGGTGGGGAGCGCCGTCGGGTTGCGCTCTGCCGACTGCTGCTGTCGTCGCCGGACCTGCTCCTGCTGGACGAGCCCACCAACCATCTCGATGCCGAGTCCGTTGCGTGGCTCGAGCGCTTCCTGGCCGACTATTCGGGCACGGTCATGGCAGTCACTCACGATCGGTATTTCCTCGACAACGTCGCAGGGTGGATTCTCGAACTCGACCAGGGACGGGGCTACCCCTTCGAGGGCAACTATTCGGGCTGGCTCGAACAGAAGCAGGAGCGGCTCGCCCAGGAGGAACGCGAGCAGTCTGCGCGCAGACGGACCATCGAGCAGGAGCTCGAATGGGTGAGAATGTCTCCGAAGGCCCGCCAATCGAAAGGCAAGGCTCGCCTCAACGCCTATGAGCAGCTCGTTGCCGAAGCGTCACAGGTTCAGCAGCGGGCAGGTGCTCTCGAGCTGGCGATCCCCTTCACGCAGCGCCTCGGTGATCAGGTGATCGCCTTCGATGGCGTCTCGAAGGGTTTCGAGGATCGCCTCCTCATCGAGGATCTGACCTTCTCGATCCCTCCTGCGGGCATCGTCGGAGTGATCGGGGCGAACGGAGCGGGCAAGACCACCCTGTTCCGCATGATCACGGGCAGCGAGGAGCCCGACTCCGGATCCATCGAGATCGGCTCGACGGTCGACCTCGCCTATGTCGATCAGAGCCGAGACGACCTCGACGCTTCGAAGACGATCTTCGAGGAGATCACCGGGGGCACCGATGTCATCCGTATCGGGAACCGGGAGGTGAACTCGCGGGCGTACGTGGCCTCGTTGAACTTCAAGGGCTCCGACCAACAGAAGAAGGTCGGCGACTTGTCCGGTGGAGAGCGGAACAGGGTGCACCTCGGGAAGATGCTCCGCCGGGGCGGAAACCTCGTTCTGCTGGACGAACCGTCCAACGACCTCGACGTCGACACGCTACGAGCGTTGGAATCCGCCATCGAGCAGTTCCCGGGATGTGCGGTGATCATCAGCCACGATCGCTGGTTCCTCGACCGTATCGCCACGCACATCCTCGCCTTCGAGGGCAACAGCCAGGTGCGCTTCTTCGAAGGCAACTACTCCGAGTACGAGGACTACATGCACCGCGAGTTCGGCGAAGACGCCACCAACCCGCACCGATTGAAGTACAAACCGCTCGTCCGCGACTGAATCGCCCGCGAGCAGTGCCTCTCACCGCATCCAGAGTTCGGAGCGACGGCACCGGCCAGACCAGGTTGATGCGTTCGTCGAGGTCGCGGCGTGACGCCGATTACCGGTTGGCCGGCCGCCAGTTAGTTTGGCGACGTGCCGGCACGCTATTCCCCATTCGCCCCGAAACAGCGAGACCTCGACCGCCTTCGCTCGGCTGCCGAACACCAGAAGTTGAGCTACGAGGGTGTTGGCGGGAGCATCACTGGCGTCCACCCTCCTGGATACCACTGGCACAGCTCCGAGCTGACCGTCGTGGCCGACTGGGAATCCGCCAAGGCCGCCGTTGCAGGCTGGGCCGGCCATCGGTCGGTTGGCGGCGTCCTGGCGCCGGAGAAGCCCGCTCTCACGCAAGGCGAGACGATGGCATTCGGAGTCAGGGTCCTTGGCGTGTGGGCGACGGGAACCTGCCGCATCGTCCACGTCATCGACGACGGCACGAGCTTCGGTTTCAGCTACGGGACACTCCCCCATCATCCCGAACGCGGTGAGGAGATGTTCGCCGTGTTGCACAACGGCGACGGCACGGTCACCTTCCGTGTTGCCGCCTTCTCGAAGCCGGCTGGGCTCCTGACCACGATGATCGGTCCCGTCGGGCGCCTGATTCAACGGAGAATGACCAACCGCTACCTGAACGGCTTTGCGGCGTTCGCCACGACGCCACCCGCTGCGACGCGGCGGTGATCGGCGATTTCGGCCGCCAGCTCGGCGAAGGCCGGGGAGATCTCGAAGGCGTAGCCGTCCCAATAGCCGTCTCGTTCCGGTCGATAGCGGCGCGGGCCCGGTTGAGCCGACAACGCCACCTCGCTCATCTCGCGCTCGACTCGCTCCATCTCTGCCACTGCGTTGCCCGCTGCCACCGGGGGGAGCACCTCCATCCTGATCGTCTCGCCGAACCGGACCTCAGGGCTGAAGGGGTATTCATAGACACGGTGGGTACCCGTGACGACCACGGGAAGGACCGGCCTCTGATACTTGTCGGCGATCTGAAATGCTCCGGATGAGAAGGCCGCCTCCACACCGAGGAGGGTGCCCTGGGGGAAGACGACGAGTGAACGTCCGCTCTCGAACACCTTCGGTGCTTGGGACAGAAGGGTGCGCATGGCACTGATCGGCTCCTCTGGGCTCACCGTGATTGCCGCCTCGGTGTCGAGGAAGGCGGCGAGTGGCTTCCAGCCGGTGAGCTCGTCTCGGGCAACCCATGCCAGCGGCACCGGGAGATTCATGAGGGCGACCGCGTCGGCGAAGCTCTCGTGGAGCGAAGCAACCACGTAGGACTCCTCGAGATCGACGTGTTCCAACCCGACGATGTCCGAGGTCGTCTGGGTCACGTCCAGGATGCGTGAAGCCCAGCGTGTCGACACCTCTTGGTAGCGAGCCCAGTCCTGGTCTCGAGCGGATTCGATGATGGCATCGGCGTCACGCCAGAACACGGCTGCAAGGGACCTCAGCAGTCGCGGCACAGCCGAGAGTGATGAGACGCCAAACCGGCGACCGGGGAACACGATCATCTGTGGAACCGTAGGCGTGCCCACGGCTTGTGCCACGGCGGGAAACCACGAGCGTGACCTCGGCTCGACCGGGAGGCAGGACGCGACGAGGGCCGGCCCGTTATGGGCCGGCCCTGTCGTCACATCGAATCGATTCGAGCTCAGCTCTTTTCGATCTTCTCGATCAGAGTGTCCACGGCGTCATCGAACGACGGAGCCGGACGACGTTTGGAGTCGCCACCGCTCTTGGATTCGCTGCCACCCTTGGAGTCGCCGCCACCGGACGAGCCGTGTCCACGACCATCCCGGTCGGAACGTCCGCCGCGGTCGCGACCTCGGTCACCTCCGCCACGGTTTCCACCGTCGCGTCCGCCGCGGTCGCCGCGATCACGGCTGTCACGGTCACGACCGCCGCCGCCACCAGAGCCTCCGGAACGGGCCTTGGCGGCCTCCGAGGGCTCGAGCTTCTCGCCTTCGGCGAGCTCGAGCGACAGCTTGCCGCGGTCGTCGACTTCGGTGAGCACGACATTGACCTTCTGACCGAGCTCGAGGTAGTCCTCGACCTGGTCGACCCGACGATCACGATCGATCTTCGAGATGTGCAGGAGGCCGTCTCTGCCGGGGAGCACGTTGATGAAGGCACCGAACTTGGTGATGTTCACCACGGTGCCCTCGTAGGTGGCACCCAGGTCGGGCTCCGGCGGGTTTGCGATCATCATGACGCGCATCTTGGCGTCCTCGAGCACGTCCTTGTCGGTGGAGGCGATCCGAACGATGCCGATGTTTCCCTCCTCGACGATTTCGAGCGTTGCTCCGGTCTCTTCCTCGATCTCGCGGATGACCTTGCCCTTCGGGCCGATGACCTCGCCGATCTTGTCCTTCGGGATCTCGATCGACTCGATGCGCGGCGCATACTTGTTGAGCTCCTCGCGGGGAGCCGAGATGGCCTGCTTCATGACGTCGAGGATCTTGAGACGCGCATCCTTGGCTTGCGACAGTGCTCCTGTGAGCACATCGGACGGGAGTCCGGCGAGCTTCGTGTCCAGCTGCAAGGCTGTGATGACGTCGGCGGTTCCTGCGACCTTGAAGTCCATGTCGCCCAGGGCGTCCTCGGCTCCGATGATGTCGGTGAGCGTCGAGTATTTGCCGTCGACCGAGATGAGCCCCATGGCGATACCTGCCACCGGTTCGATGATCGGCACGCCGGCATCCATCAGCGACAGCGTCGAAGCGCACACCGATGCCATCGAGGTCGAACCGTTCGAGCTCAGCACCTCGGAAACGAGCCTCAGCGCATACGGGAACTCGTCGGAGTCCGGCACGACCGGGAGTACGGCCTTTTCGGCGAGCGCCCCGTGACCGATCTCGCGGCGCTTGGGGCCGCGCATGAATCCGGCCTCCCCGACCGAGAACGGCGGGAAGTTGTAGTGGTGCATGTAGCGCTTCGACTCGATGATGCCGAGCGTGTCGAGCTGCTGCTCCATCCGAAGCATCCCGAGCGTCGTGAGGTTCAGCACCTGGGTCTCGCCTCGCTGGAACAGTCCGGAACCGTGAGTCCGCGCAACGACGCCGACCTCAGCGCTGAGGGGACGGATGTCGGCCGGGCCTCGCCCGTCCATCCGGATGCCCTCGTGGACGACGCGTGCCCGCATCATCTCCTTCATCACCGACTTGAAGGCTCGCTTGGCCTGGTCGATCGACTCGGTGTCGTCGTCCGCGAAGCCGAGCGCCGCCAGCGTTTCGTCGCGAGCCGTCGACTCGGCGTTGCCACGCTCGGTCTTGTCGGCGATGCGAATCACGTCGTGCAGCTTCGGACCGGCGATCTCTGCGACCCGGTCACGGATCTCATCGGTGTAATCGACGGCAAGCGGCCACTCGACCTGAGGGATGTCCAGCTTCGACACCAGTTCGTTCTGGAGGTCGATGAGCTGAGCGATGTACTGCTTGGACTCTTCGAGGCCACGGGCGACCGTGTCCTCGTCTGAAGCCGGCGCGCCGTCCTTGATGAGTTCGACGCCGGACGGGGTCGAACCCGCCTCGACCATCATGATGTCGATCTCGCCCGTGTCCGGGTTTCTGCGCCCTGCAACGACGAGGTCGAAGACGGACTCGTCGAGGTCTTCGTAGGTGGGGAACGGAACCCATTCCCCGTCCTTGAGGGCCAGGCGGATGCCGCCGATCGGACCCTGGAACGGGATCGGGCTGGCGGACAGTGCCGCCGAAGCCCCGTTCAACGAAAGCACGTCGAAGGGATTGTCCTCATCGACGGCGAGCGACGTGATGACGACCTGCGTCTCACAGCGGAAGCCGTCGGCGAACGAAGGGCGGAGTGGGCGGTCGATCAAGCGGCACGCCAGGATGGCGTCCTCGGAGGGGCGACCCTCACGACGGAAGAACGAGCCGGGAATCTTCCCTGCTGCGTACATCCGTTCCTCGAAATCGACGGTGAGCGGGAAGAAATCGATTCCTTCACGCATCTTCTTGTTTGCGGTGGCGGTGACCAGCATCTCGATGCTGTCACCCAGCCGGGCGACGACGGATCCGTCGGCGAGCCCGGCGAGTTTGCCGGTCGAGAACGACAGCGTCTTGCCGCCGATCTGTCCGGTGACCGTGGTTTCTGACACGGTTTCTCCTTGTGTTGTCGGGTGGAGCGAACCCGTTACCAGTGGTCACGCTTCGATCGTCGAAACGTGGCGACTAGCAACCGATTTCGCTCCGGGTTTCTTCGGTCTTTCGACCGGTGATCCCAGCTCGAGGCTGGATCTGCTCGTCACGACGATGCGCAACGAGATGGAGGAGCGGGTTTCCCGCTCCTCCAACAGGTTGATTCAGCGGCGAAGGCCGAGCGATGCAATCAGCTTGCGGTAGCGCTCGACATCGGTTCGCCTGAGATAGTTCAGCAGTCGCCTGCGGCGACCGACCATCATCAACAGTCCGCGACGGCTGTGATGGTCGTGCTTGTGAGTCCGGAGATGTTCGGTGAGGTGGTTGATGCGCTCGGAGAGCAGCGCCACCTGGACTTCCGGCGAGCCGGTGTCCGAATCGTGGGCTCCGAACTCGGAGATGATTTCCTGAGTTGTCTTCATACGCGAGAAACCTGAGTCTTCTTGAGGGGGTAGTCGCTGTGGACCAACCTCACGTTACCACGACCTGGATCGCGGGACCAATCCGGAGTGGTCAGGCCGGGAGGAGATCGAAGACCCGGCCGGCGTGCGTGTTCGAGCGCCGTAATTCGAATCCGATCCCGATGTCTCGAGCCATGGAGCGGATACTGGACGCCAGCGAGATACCACTGGAATCACAGAAGCTCAATGAGGTGAGGTCCAATACGATCTGACTGTGACGCTGCGGCACATGTCGCTCGAGGGCTTCGAGGAGACCGCGGGCCGAGAAGTAGTCGAGCTCGCCGACCGGGTGGATGACGAGGCGCTCCGAAACCGAATCTGCGGGCGGGCGTGTGTCTGCGGGGTTCTGCTGCTGTGTCGAATTCACGATGCTGAATCATACGCAAGACGAATGATTACCGGAGGTCAGGAGGGCGAGATCTCGGCCTGGACCTCGATCTCCACCTTCCAGGTCGGGTCGAGCAGACCTGCGACCACGACCATGGTCGTCACCGGGGACGCAGGTCCGAACACCGCTTCGTGCGCCCTCCCGATCTCGTCGGCGTCGTCGACCGACACGATCAACATGCGGGTACGAACGACGTCGTCGACGGAGGCGCCGAGTTGTTCGATTGCGGCCACGGCGATCTCTCCGCACAAGAGCATCTGCTCGAAGGCACCTGGCGGGGTCGCCGAGTCGTCCTGAGGAATCGGCGCCGTACCTGCAACTTCGATCCGGTTTCCGACACGCACTGCGCGGGAGAAGCCGTATCGGCGTTCGAAGGGGGACGCCGAGTAGACGCGCTCACGCATCCTTTCCGTTCCTCTCACTCAGCAGCGTGCGAGCGACACCCACGTCCTCGCCGATCTGGGATATCAGAGCGTCGAGGGACTCGAATCGGCGTTCTCCTCGGATTCGCTCGACGAACTCGACCGTGACCTCCTCGCCATAGATGTCCTCGGCGAAGTCGAGGACATGGACTTCGACGGCGCGGGTGTTGACCCCAAATGTGGGGCGAACACCGATGTTCACCACGGCTGGAAGCCGCTGGCCCGAGACGCTTGCGAACACCGCATAGACCCCGTCTGCTGGAACCGCCATCCGTTCGGGGATGTGGAGGTTGGCTGTCGGGAACCCGATCGATCGGCCCCGGGCGTCGCCGTGAACGACGGGGCCAGCGAGACTGAACCGCCTCCCGAGCAACCTCGCTGCCTGCGAGACTCTCCCGTGTTCGAGTTCGGCCCGGATCCTCGTCGAGGACACGACATCGTGCTCATCGTGACCGACCATCGACACGACGTCCACGTCGAACCCCAACTCTGCTCCCGCCGCCTCGAGCAGTGCAGGATCGCCCGACCGGTTGTGGCCGAATCGGAAGTTCGCCCCCACGGCGATCCACGCGGCATTCAGTCGAAACGACAGAATCTCCCTCACGAACAGCATCGGCTCGAGGTCACGGATCTGCACGAATGGCAACACACCCATGACGCCGACTCCGCACGCGTCCATCACCTCGGCTCGCTGCTCGATGGTGGTCAGGAGTCTCGGAGCGCGCGGCGGGTCGACGAATTCGAGCGGATGCGGGTCGAAGGTCAGCGCAACGGGGACACCTTCGATCTCGGATGCCCGCCGCGTGAGCCGCTCCAGCACCTGTTGGTGACCGAGATGTACACCGTCGAACACGCCGATCGCAACGGCCGACCGAACGCCCTGCACGTCCCACATGAACGGGTCTCCGGTCAGTACCTCGATCGCCACCGGGCCATTCTGGCAGTCATGGGTTCCCAGATCCCAGTTGCCGACGCTGCAAGCCGGCCCGTGGGTTCTCGGTCGCATCGTCGTCGCCGCACGCTCGCCGTCGCCGCACAGGCAACCGAGCACGGGCGCGGTCGGCTCGTGACATCACGCGATCGCAGCCATCAGCCGACGACGAGCCGGCCAAAGATCCTCAATTGAACACGACCATCGGAACCGCTTCGTCGCCGTTCGGTTCGCACATCGCAACGAACTCGCCACCTGGCGCGAGCACGCGGAACGGCCCATCGGGGAGATCGTCGGCACGGAACCGGATCCCGTGGCGGAGTCTGTCCGCTGTATCGGCATCGACCCGATAGGCGGGGCGATCCGACAAGACGGTGTTCACATCGCGAAGGTTGGCCTTCCAATCGGCCAGTTGGTCTGGAGTGATCGCATCGGCCAACACCGCGCCACCCGTGGTGGTTCTTCGAAGCGCCGTCAGATGCGCGAACCCACCGAAGGACCTCGCCAGATCATCCGCCAAGGAGCGGACGTATGTGCCCTTTCCGCACACCACCCGGAAGTCCACCTCGGGGTGAGGCCCCTCCCCCACTCCGAGTATCTCCAGTTCGTAGATGGTGATGGGTCTGGCCTCACGCTCGATCTCCACCCCCTCCCGTGCGAGCTCATAGAGTCGCTTCCCGTCCCGTTTGAGCGCCGAGACCATCGGGGGAACCTGCATGATGTCGCCGACGAACCGTTCGGCGGCAACCCTCCTGAGCTCATCGGCATCGACGTCCATCTCGATCCGGTCGGTCTCCGTTCCGTCGGCGTCGAGCGAATCCGTTGCGACACCGAAAATGGCAGTGGCGAGATACTCCTTCGGCTGATCCTGAATGAACCTGATCAACCTGGTGCAGCGATTGATCGCAACGACCACGATGCCCGTCGCCATCGGGTCGAGTGTCCCGGCATGCCCGACCTTCTTGATCCCTGTTGCGCGCCTGACGTCCGCCACGAGGTCGTGTGAAGTCCGTCCCGAGGGCTTGTCGAGGACGAGGAACCCGTCAACCATCGACCGGGTCGAGTCGGTCGCGGACATCGCCGATCACCGACTCCACGGAACCGGTGACGGTGAACCCGGCTGCGTTGTGGTGACCGCCTCCGCCGAGCTCGACGGCGATCGCACCGACGTCGACGCGCCCGCGGGAACGCATCGACCCCTTGATACGGCCACCCCCGAGATCCTTGAGCAGCACCGCCACATCCGACTCCTGGGCGGTACGGAGCGCGTCGATCAGCGGATCGGTGTCGTCCAGGGTGATGCCCGATGCATTCAGATCGTCGACGTTGAGAACCGACCAGACGAGCCGCCGATCCTGCTCGAGTACCGCTCGAGAGAGGACGGCCCCCGCCGCATGGAGGTAGCCGAACGGTGTCTCTTCGTAGACGTGGCGACCGATCACTTCCGGTCGGGCGCCGGCTTCGACCATGCGAGCGGCCGCTCGGAGCGTCTTCGGGGTCGTGTTGGAGTATTGAAACCGGCCGGTATCAGTCACGAGCCCGACGTGGAGCGCCGTTGCGACGGTCGGGCTGATCTCCCATGCCAAGGCGTCCATCAACTCGATGACGATCTCGGCGGTCGCTGCGGCCGTGGGGACGATCAGGTTGAGATGGCCGAACCCGTCGTTCGTCTTGTGGTGATCGATCACCACGAGCGTCTCTGCCCGCTCGGCGGGGCCCTGGAGATCACCGAGCCGGTCGGCTGAGCCGGCGTCGAACGTCACCATCACCTCGGGCTCTGCGGGCACATCGTCGGGCGCGACGAGCATGTCGGTCGGCAGGAAATCGAACGTGTCTGGCAGCGTGAAGGGGTGCCCAAAGGACGGGAAGACCTCTTTGCCGTTCTCGGCGGCAGCGATCGCCAGGCCGAGCATCGAGCCCAGGGCGTCGCCGTCAGGGCCGATGTGGCATGCCATCGTCAGGCGGGAGGCGCCGGCGATGGCCTTCACGGCGTCGTCGATATCGGGAATCATTCCTCTTCGTCCTTCCTGTCATTGGCGATGGAGGCGAGGATCTGATCGATGCGAGCACCGCCGGCCACACCCTGATCGAGTTCGAATTCCAGCGCGGGGGTGTACTTCATGCGAACTTCGTCGCCCAGGAGCTTGCGCAGCCGCGGGGCGGCAGACCGGAGTGCGGCCTTCGTCTCGTCAGCCCGGTCGAGGTCGAGCGTCGAGAAGAACACGACCGCCTTCCGGAGGTTCGGAGCGGTCTCCACACCTGTGATGGAGACCATTTCGAGACGCGGATCCTTCAAACGCTCGACCTCGGCCGCCAGCACCTGCATCACGATGGAATTGACTCGACGCATCCTCGAATAGCTACCCATGAGGGTCCTCCATGTAGGTCACGGCGAATCCGACCATCTCACACGTGTGCTGTCGGTCGAAGTGACGCTTCGTCTGTTGGATCATGCGCTCCAGCTCGCTCATGTCGCGTGCCACCACGGCAATGCCGACTTCCGAACGCTGCCAGGTGTCCTGACGGCCGATTTCGGCGACCGAGACCGACATGCTCTTCCTGAGCCCGTCGATCACCGGTCGCAGCACGGCACGCTTCTCCTTGAGGGACTGAGACCCGCCGATGTGCAGGTCGACCTTGATGGCAGCAGCCTTCATCGAGAATCAGGTGCGAGCGACCTCGCGTACCTCGTACACCTCGATGACGTCGCCTTCCTTGACGTCGTTGTATCCCTCGAGGCTGATTCCGCATTCGAAACCGGCGGCGACCTCTCTCGCGTCGTCCTTGAAGCGGCGCAGCGAGCCGACCACACCGTCGTAGATGACCACTCCGTCGCGAATGAGGCGGGCTTTGGCACCCCTCATGATCACACCATCGGTGACGTAGGATCCGGCGACCGTGCCTG
>CBDTXZ010000084.1:0-12790 GCA_965364515.1 uncultured bacterium | reverse complement strand
GGTAGAGGCAAATGTCACCGATCACGAAGCCGCTCGTTTGGGCGTGACAATCGGCCTACCGATCGCTGGATGCATTTGGACAAGAGCGGTTGACCGTTGTCGGCGGCACGGTCGCCGTACGCTACTGGGATCGATCCAGTGGCCTTTCCCGTGCGACTACACGGCAAGCCAGTTCGCTGACCTGAGACTTCACAAGGCAACGCCGTCTGAACAGGGATTCCGCCCTTCCCGTTTCGCACTGTTTCGCCCCCGCCTGAGTCAGATCTGTATTCGGTGAGCTCAATGGCCGACGCTGACTTCCTCGAGCCTTGCTGTGAGCTTCAGCGCCTGCGCCGGCCAACACCCGCGCGTGGAACCGCCAGGCTCGGCCGAGGTTCAATACCTGGCTGGCCCTTGAAGACGTAGACCCAGCTGCCTCGAGTGGGTCTACTGGGTCCGCGCGCTCGGTCCGAGCCTGCACCCACCCTTGTCCTCTCAACTCGGGAGTTGGTCGCGGTTGGGACGATTTCAGAAACACTGATGGACGCGCAATGCAAGTCGGCGGCGGTGAAGGAACACCGGCGAAGCGCCGTCGTCAGGCGAGGAAGTCGGACACCGCGTTGTCGTCGATCCTGATGCTCTCGGCCATGGCAAAGCAATGGGAGAACGTGAAGACATCGGCGCCGCCCAGCACGGTGCCCCAGGTGTCGAGGACAATCTGCTCGGCGAAATGCGCAACACGGTCCAGATAGGTGCCGAAGAGCTCCCACTGGTTGAGGAACGACGGATCCGACGGGTCGAGGAACCCGATGTCGGGGATGACGCCGTAGAAGTCGACGCTGTTGAGCGCTTGCGCTGCCGCGTCGCGAACGTCGGAGACGTAGTCCCGAGCAATCAACACGTCGTCGCGAGTGCCGAGCCTCGTCAGGTGCCCTCCGACGAACGTCTCGAACGGGACCGACAACGAGGCGTCGTGCGCAGCCACGAAACCGGGGACGTCCTGGGCCAGTGCCAGACTCTTGAACGGGACCCAACCAGGGAACACCGCATCGACCCACATCAGTGTCTTCTGCTCGGGAGCCCAGATGAAGATGTTGCCGGGCTCGTGATTCGGACCTGGGTACATGAGCTCGAGCTTGCTCCCACCAAAGCTGAGGAGCGTGTGGTCACGGAACGTGCGCCGCGGCACCGGGCGCCGATCGAGGTCGCCGCGACGCGCCAGCGTTCGAGCAGTTTCCTCGTGCCCGATGAACGTGGCGTCGGGGAAAAGCACACCGGCAGCCCCGATGTGATCGCCATGACTGTGGCTGTAGATCACATCTGTCACCGGCTTCGATGTCACCTCTGCGATCGCTGCCGGCAGGGCGGAGGCGAGAGTGGGCGGCGCGTCGATCACAACCACACCGTTCTTCGTCTCCAGGAACAATGCGATGTAGCTCCCCTCCGTGACCCAGTACAGGCCGGCGGAGATCTCCTCGACCAGATATCCCTTCGCCGGGATCGGCGGGCCGAACGCCGTCGGTGGGAGAGGGATGGGTTCCTGCGACCCTTCCGACTCGTGGCTGGCCAGAGCAGCCGGTGCGTGCAGCATGCTGGCAGCGAGAGCCACGCCCGTCGCACCGAGCATCTCCCGCCTCGTGATCCCGTGTCCCATGTCCCCGCCTCCTCGCTCTCGGGTCCCTCGCTCCCCTCATCCGATTCTCTCTGGAAGCCGCAATCGACGAAAGCCGGTTGTCGGATATCGGACAGACCGGCTTGCGCCGCCAGGGCGGACCGGTCGAACGAAGCGACTCGATATCGACTGCGGCGATCCTGCGAATCGGGTGGTCTGCCGGGGTCCAAGACAACGGTCCGCCTCAAACCCCGATCACCGTTGGCGGCCGGTCCGTGACAATCCCATACGCGCCGAAGCCGACCAACTTCGGGACCGCCATCACCCTCGACTCCGCCACCCCTTGAGCGGGGCCGCCACGCGCTATCGAGTTGACCACCCGGCTCACCCGCCAGCTCGGCCTCGCCGTCGAAGAGGTTCAACGAGCCATCTGAGTGAGCTGTCCGACGAACGTGCTCGATGACATGATCGTCGTTCCCACGATGCGAGCACCGGTGCTGTCGGTGCCGTGACCTGCTGAAGCCCCGGTGATCGAGGAATGGTCAGGCAGTGCCCCGCCGCCACGGACTCCAAGCGGATGGGTGGATGAAGCCGATCTCGATCGGCGAAGCGGATCTCGACACCGACATTCGATGTTCGAGGGAACCAACCGCTTTCAGCTCTACAGATACGCGAATCCACCGGCTCAGCAGCTGCTCCAGTGCAAATCAGACAGCGCTCGATCACGCCGCTACCCGGGCGCAGCCCTCCGACGTCGACCGGCGAGGTTCATGTCAGGGAGGCGCTTATCGACGATCGGCCTCCACTGCGCCTTCGACGCGATACGGCCTATGTTCGGATGCCCCGACGCCCGGTGGGTCTGCGATGTCGCGGATCGGCGGTGTGCGTGCCCTGCTCGATGTGACAGTCGATTTCGGCGAGGTCGGCAAGGCTGACAGCATCGAGGGACTCGGCAAACGCCGACTGTGCGAGGGACCAGGCTTCGTGCATGGGACAGGCCTCGGACCATTCGCACGGCCCTCCTCTGAGGACACACCTGTCCGGAGATCGATAGTGTTCACGGGGCTCGATGATGTCGAGCAGTGTGATCTCCTCCGGAGGCCGGGTCAGCAGGTACCCCCCTCTGGGACCGGCAGTCGAGTCGAGCAGACCCTGGGCAACGAGACCGGCTAGGACTTGCCTCAGAAAGCCGGGAGGAATGTCCATCGAGGCAGCAATCTCCCGAGCCTTCCGGGGCACCCCGTTCCGATGCCGCGCCAAGTCGAGCATGGCGCGCACGGCGTAATCGCCATGCTTGCCGAGCGTTACGGCCACGTAAGCCCTCTGGTTGCCGTTCTCGTCGAACATACGGACCCGTGGGGCGAAGAACAAGGAGTTGATTGGCACCGGGTGCGCACCTGGCAGGGCCAAGCGGGCCCAACAGACACCTCAACGGCGGAACAAGACGGACGAGCCCGGCGGCCCGTTCGTCCGGTCGTGTTGGTCGCCGGCTCGCCGCGAACGATCAGTGCGACCCGGAACGTTCTGAAGAGAGCTGTCTGGATGCCCGAGGCCATTGAGCGCGACCGTGGCGAAGTGTGAGCAGGCACGAGATGCACCGGGTCGGGTCGTCCCGGTTCCTGTGCTCTCTACCCGACCGGATCATATCGCTGGCCGACAGCGTTTCAGATCTGGTTGATCGTCCAGTAGGTGCGTGCTTGCAGATCCGAAACGGGGTCGTCGCGGGCCCTTTGGGAAGGAGAGAAGATGAGAGCGAAGCGAAGCAGCTTCATCGTCGCCGTAGGGATGGTCGTCATGATGATCAGCGGGGCAGCAATCGCTGCGGGCCACTTGCAAGCGTCGACAACCGACGTCCAGAAAACCTACTGGTTCGCCGACGAATCAGATGCGGGAGGCAAATCGATCCTCACCAGGACCGACACGATGGTCGTTGCGACGGTCGAAGCCGCCAACCTCGTACCCGGCGATGCCCACACGCTCTGGTTCGTGGTCTTCAACGAGCCCGAGGACTGCTCGGATGGCGTATGCGGCGAGGACGACATCTTCCTCCCGGACGGCAATCTCAATGAGGCTGGGATCGTCGCAGCTCAGATCGCCATCGGGAACGCAACCGGGAACGTTGCGAAGACGAACGGAACGGCTGAATTCGGTGGCATCCTCCGCCAGGGCGTCCTCGACGACCACCAGGTCCTGTTCCCGGCCGGATTCGACGGCGCCTCACTCCTGACGGCTGACCCGGATGACGCCGAGGTCCATCTCGTCGTGCAGACCCACGGGCGGGCTCGAGGCGGCCCCCAACTGGCGACGCAGCTCACCGATTTCGAGGCCGCTTGTACGCCACTGTGTGGCGACATCCAGTTCTCGGTCCACGCACCCTGATTCAGTCTTCATCACGGCAGACGGACAAGGAGGAGGAACCATGAGTCTGCATGTCCGACGACTACCGCTGTTGGTCGGCGCGTTGACGTTGGTGCTGGTGGCCGCAGCCGCCGCACCGGCCGCCGCCACTCACTCGGAACAGAGCCCGCCCGAGCCCGAGCCTTCGGCCACTCTCGACCTGCTCGGCCAGTACGAGATCGATCTGGCCGGGCACACGACGGATGTGTGGGCACTCGGCAACTACGCCTATCTCGGCGCGTTCCACAATCCGATTTGTTCACTGGACCTGACCGGCGTCAGGGTCATCGACATCAGCGACCCGACAAGTCCGACGCTCGCCGCGTTCATTCCTTCGAGTCCCGGATCGAGAAACAACGATGTGAAGGCTGCGTCGCTGCACACAAGCAGCTGGAGTGGTGACATCCTCGTTCGTACCAACGAGCAGTGTGGGGCTCCATTTCTTCCCCGTCTCCAGTCGAACGGCTTGTCCGGCAACTCCGGTCGCGGCGGCATCGACATCTTCGACGTGACCGATCCAACGAACCCGCACGCTCTGAAGCAGAACTTCCTGCCCAAGGCGAACGGTATCCACAACACGTACATCTGGGAGGACGGCGACGGCGGCGCCTACCTGCTGGCCGTCGACGACGTGGCCTTCGACGACGTGATCGTGATCGACATCACCAAACCACAGAGCCCCAAGGAGATCGCACGTACAGGTCAGGCCGACTGGCCGTCCGACATTGCGGCCGAGGTCGAGGGCCCCTCCGTCTTCCTCCACGACGTGTGGGTGCAACAGGTCGACGGGCAGTTCATCGCCTACCTGTCGTATTGGGATGCTGGCCTGGTCCTGCTCGACGTCACAGATCCTGCCAACCCGGTCTTCCTCGGCGACAGCGTCTATCCGAATCCGGACCTGAGCGGTCTGCCGCCCGAAGGCAACGGTCACGTGGCGGTTCCGAACGCGGACGGATCCCTCGTGATCTTCGGTGACGAGGACCAGGCGAAGTTCGCCGCGTTCATGTCGTCGACCATCGACGGTGCGGCGGGAACCAACAAGATCGG
Organism: uncultured bacterium; assembly: GCA_965364515.1. Lineage (GTDB taxonomy): Bacteria > Actinomycetota > Acidimicrobiia > Spongiisociales > ZC4RG35 > JAHEDH01. The sequence goes on along the minus strand of CBDTXZ010000084.1, from coordinate 7,755 downwards.
GACGGCGCTGTTCGGGCCCGAGCCGCTCGCCAACTTCCCCGAGCCGGGGAACGTCGTCGCTGTTGCGGATGCGTTCGGCTGCGATACCGGCGACTTCGCTCCGGCGCCGGACGGTCCCGCCGATGTCGTCCTCATCGAACGTGGGGCCTGCTTCTTCTCCACCAAGGCCGCCAATGCCCAAGCCGCCGGATACGACGCATACCTCGTGTTCAACGATGCTGCGCGTGGCGACGGGATCACCAACATGTCCTCAGGCACAGCAGACGTGATCACAATCCCAGGCATCTTCATCGGCAACACGCTCGGAAACTCGATGCGAGACGCAATCACCAACAGCCTCACGGTGACGGTCGACGGCGTCTTCGGAAGCGAGGACGGTGAGGGATTCATGCGGGTCCTCGACGTGACCGACCAGGCCAACATCGTCCAGGTGGGCACGTACGCCACCGAGCGCACACTGCCGCCCGAGAACGCCCTGGCCATGGGCACCCGTGACGCCCACAACGTGGTCGTCGACGGGGATCTGGCGTACTGGGCGTGGTACTACGAAGGCATACGGGTCGTCGACTTCTCCGACTGCGACGCCGGCGACGGCTTCGGTGGGTGCACGCCTGTCGAGATCGCTCACTGGGGCGGCGGTGCGGAACCTCCGGACACCTTCTGGGGGGTCTACGTTCACGAACTGCCTTCCGGCGAGAAAGTCGTGCTCGGAAGTGGTCGCAACCACGGCCTCTACATCTTCGCCACCCCGTAAACGCGGACCGGCGAGTGCTTGGGGCTTGAGAGCCCCAAGCACTCGCTCGATCAGGTGTCGTGTCATGTGGCCGCGGACCGCTGGACAATCGCAACCTCTGAACGAGAAGACGACTCCGCCATGCCGGCCCACGAACGTGCGCACGATCTCGTCGTGGTTACATAGTGGTCGTCGACGACGAGAACGTGCAGGACGGGCACATCGTCGACATCACCAAGCCGCAGAGCTGGCGGGAGATCGCTGTTGCTGGCCAGCTCGAACGTGTCGGCGACCCGTGCTGTGCAGCAGGACGAGGTGACCATCCAGTTCGGCCATCGCTGACACGACGCCACCGCCCTCTCGGAACTCGTCGAGATCTTGGCGTTGCCAGTGGAGAGGTCGATGGTTGAGGCCCTTCCTTCGAGGGCGGCGTGATGTCCGACGCTGGTTGGGCGCCGCCGTCAGCCAACGCCCACCGGGGACGTTTCCTATGCAGGCACCTCGAGGCGCTCGCTCTCTGGCCGGACCTCTGAGGGTGTCCACGTCCAGCCGACCGGGACCGAGTGCGCAGGACCGCCGCCTCGCTCGACGAAGAGGTTCCCGACCGCAGACAACGTTCCATCGACGAGGGCGACGGCGTCGATCGCAGCGGATCGGAACACCTCGGCGGCATCCATGCGACGCCAGGTCACGACATCGGTCGAGTCCCACACCACGATCGTTCGCCGACCGCTCGTGCGGCGCCCGGCGTCGGTGCCGACTGCGAGGAGACGGTCAGCTGCCACCACGAGGAACTCCATGCTGGTCCCGGTGGTCTCCTGCAACGGCACCCGGTGCCACGTGACCGCATCGTCGGACACCCAGACGGCGGCGATGCCCCGCATGATGTCGGTTCCCGCCGCGATGATCCCCCCGTCCACCGACGTCACGGTTGCCACCGAGGCACCGTCGAACAGGAACCGTGTCTCTTCGCCGGACCGCGTCCACGACTCTCCGTCGGTCGATCGGGCGACAATGGCCCGGCGGTGTTCGGCCTCCCGACCGAAGGCCACGAATCCGCTGTGTGACGGTGCCACCAGGTCGAACGTCCCGACGATGCCGGATCGGGCCCACGAGGTCGCGTCGTCGCTGACCCAGAGGCCGGGACCATCCGGACCTTGACCCCAGCCGACGAGGATGCCGTGGGCGGCCGTAGCTCCGCCGAGCGCGACGCCGGAGAGAGCCTCCTGAGCGCGAGCGCCGGTCTCCTCCCAGGTGAAACCGTCGGCGCTCCACCAGCATGCCGTCGACAACCCGGTCTCGCTTCCCACCTGCCCGGCGACGAGTAGGCCGTCACGCCAGGGCACGGCGTGAGGGGCTGCGACTCCTGGCAGGTCGACCACACCGTCCCAGCGGACCGCATCCGCGCTCGTCCACACCCGGGCCACCGTCGCGCCCGAGACGTCGACGCTGCGACCCCAACCGAACATCCGGCCACCGACCTGCACCATCCCGGCGAGATCGCCGCTGGGTTCCATCTCTCGCATCCGCCGCTGCCATTCCTGCGATTGCAGTGCCACCGCCGCCTCGACCGGCGGGAGCTCGGCGGTGCCTTCATCGTCATGGGTGGCCGGAGTCGGCGATGGCTTCCGGGCCTTCGACGCCTCCTCGGATCGTCTCCGTCCACCCAGCAGGAAGAAGATCGTCGCGCCCACGACCGCGAGGAACGCAGTGATGAGAACGCCGCCCCCGATCGTCGCCGATTGTGTCGGTGGTTCCGGCGTGGCGAGCGGAGCGGTGGCCGGAGACACCGACTCGACCTCGGGTGAGACGCCGGCCGGCCGGTCTCCCTCGTCGGCGAGCGGAGCAGCTGGCTCCAGAGCTTGGGTCGGGGCGGATGTCGCCGGGAGGCTGGTGGCCGGCACAGCCGTGGAGGTGGCCGGGGCAACCGTGGAGGTGGCCGGCGCTGTGGTCGCGACGGGTGCGATGGCCTGAGTGGTCGGGGGCGTCGACGTGGTGGTCGTCGAGGTTGTGGAGGTGGTCGAGGTGGATGTGACCGCAGGCCCGACCACCACGAATCCTGTCGAGGCGCCGGCTGCGCCGCCACCGACGGACACCGCCTCTACCACATGACTCCCCGGGCCCGCCGTGACCGGAACGACCGCGCCGTACTCGAAGGTGCCGGCCGAGCCGACCCGGGCGGTTCCCCCGAGGTTCGATCCGTTCCACAGCACCTTCACCCGCTCCCCTGCCGGGAATCCACTCCCGGTCACGGTGAAGGCGCCGCCCGGCTCGGCCGAGGCAGGGGTGACCGAGATGGAGGGTTGGAGCTGGACGAGGAAGAGCGCCAGCGCGAGTGTGAACCACTTCATGGACTTCCATCGGCGGGAACGCCCGAGATCTGAAACATCAGCGCCACGGCAGACTCACCGACGCCAACCCGTCGACGCCACGACCCCCTGCATCTCTGGAGGACATCCCCTCGGACCTACTCTGCGCCGTCTGCCGGGCGAACACTCGGACCCGACCTGCCCCCGGCTCTTCGGCAGGGCGGGTTGGTCAGCACATTGGTGACCTCCAGGCCGGCGCTGCGTTGGGCGATATGTTGATCGGCGTCGGATCGGCCGACGAACTGCTCGGACGCACACGCACGAGCTGGTCCGCCACACGCTCCCCAACGGCGATCCCTTCTGAACGGTCCCGCGTCCTCACCTCGTGACCGCCACCCCAACCGGCTCGCGTCTACAACGCCCATGATCAACTCGCCTGGGCACACCAAACCTTCCGGTCACTCGAGCATGAATCTGTCGGCTTGGAGCACCCTCGTCAGGAACAGCACCATCCGCCAACACTCGACGACTCCCACCGGATCGAAATTTATCGAAGGCGACGGTCCAGTCGGCGAGGTCACGGGGTGGACCGGCGGTTACTTGTGGCCCGGTCAGCACGGCGAGGGCGCTTCGGATTGCGCCCTCGCCTGTGGGTCGATGTGGACTCAGAAGGTGTCCGGGAACGGCGGGAAGTCCTCTGGGAGTTCGGTGTTGCCGGGGGCTTCTGCTCCCTTCTCGGGAATGATCGGGCACAGCACGACGATGCCAGGTGTTTCGATCGTCACCAGGCCCGCATTCACGGCCCCGTCAATGTCCTCGACGTCGTCGAAGAGAGCTTCGGGATAGTGAGCCGAGACGTACGGCGACGCCAGAATGTCGGCCAAGGTCACGCCTTCTGCGGTGTTCACTACGTTTACGTTCCAGTGGGGTGTGTAGCCGGGCTCGCCGGGAATGAACTCTGCAACGTTGGCCTGATACGCGCGGTCGCCGCCGATCAGATACAGATCGTTGCCTCCCCGTTCCGTCACCCCTTCCTCCTCACCGTGGAGGATGTAGTAGATCTCCTCGCCCTCGTACCATCCGTTGGCGGTAGTCGCGCCCTGGCCCTGACCCGCCATGGCCGGGCCGGCCGACAACACCAGGCCGACAATCGAGCCGAGTACGACGATGAGCCTCCCGATTCGCATGATGACTCCATTCATAGCTGTTGCTGCTGGGTCCGTAACCGGCGAACGGAGGGTCCTCGGATCACCTCCATCCAACTGACTCTTCGACACCGCTCCGATCCGCCATTGCGGGTGCCCCACTCACGATGCGTCGCGAGCCCTCGCCCCACACAGGGCCAGCCGGCCCCACTCCAGGATCATCAGGGTGGCCTGATGGCCAACGGCAGCCATCCGGCATTTCTCTTCGATGTCTCAAGGCTCCGCTCGACTCGTTCAATCAACAAGCCCGATTCGCACCGCTGTTGCTGCCGCCTGTGCCCTGGTGGAGACTCTCAGTTCGGTGTAGATAGTCCGAAGATCGGACTTAACCGTCGCCTCGGACAGGTTCACCTGGCGGGCGATCTGCTTGTTGCTCATGCCTCGTGCGACCAGTTCCACCATCGCGATCTGGCGCGCCGTGAGCCCGGTGTCCAGCGCTCCAAGTCGGGTCGTACCCCGGCGCAGTAGGTCGCCCGCCAGCCCCGGATCGATGAAGCGACGACCCGCGGCCACACTGGTGATGGCCGCGATCACCGTGGACGCAGCCGTATCCCTCGCGAGCAGTGCATCCGCACCCTCGCGAACGGCTTCCAACGCCCGAGTCTCCCCGCCGATCGTCACGAGCGCCACGATGGATAGATCCTCTGTCGAACGACGAAGCCGACCGACGACGCTTTCTGCCTCGAACCCGGGAAGCGCGAGATCGACGATCACGACATCGATCGGCGCAGACGCAACCAGCGCGAACAGACCGGAGTCATCGAACACTTCTCCTGTGACCTCGATCCACGAGAGCGTGCTCAAGAGGCTCTTCAAACCTTCTCGATAGACATCATGGCCGTCGGCAATCGCCAGCCGCTTCTCCAGCTTGGGTTCCATGTTCTTGGGAACGTCCCGCCGAGGGGCCACATTTCTCAACAAACTGTGAATGGAGCCGAGCTGCGTTCAGCCGACAGGTGAGGGAGGTTCGGCCGGAGTGACCGTGACTCCCGACCGGTCAGAACTCTCGGGTCGGCCTCGTTTCGCCTTCGCAGGTCTCCGAACACCATTGTGTGCCCGTCGATCGTCACGGTTCGGAGAGATCTACTCGGACAGATGCTCGAGACGATATGCGAGCACCGGACGGGACTTTCCTTTCAGGTCCAACGGGCCGAGTGGATGAACCGTTGCTCGGTCCGCGATCGCTTCGTAGGTGGTGTGGCCGATGACCACCGTGCCGGGCTCGCCGGATGTCTCGAGCCTCGATGCGACGTTGACGGCGTCGCCCACCACGTTGTAGCTGCGGAACTCGGCGCTCCCGATGTTCCCGACGAGCGCCGCTCCGGTGTTGATGCCGATTCGGAACCTCGGTGCATCGGGTTGGCCGACCGCCGATGCGGCGATTGCGTCCTGCATGTCCAGTCCCGCCCTGGCCGCCCTGTACGCATGGTCCGGCCGAGGTCTGGGAGCATCGAACACGGCGAGGAGGGCGTCACCGACGAACTGCACGATGGTCCCGCCGTTGCGGAGGATGACCGGGACGGCTGCGCTGAAGTACCGATTCAGGGTCTCCATGACGATCTCGGGATCCGTCTGCTCGGTGAAGCTCGTGAAGCCCCTGAGGTCGGCGAAGAGCGCGGTCAGTTCGACCATGGATCCGCCGAGACTCGCCTGTGACGGGTCGGCGCGGAGGGTGTCCGCAACGTCTGGAGATAGATAGGTCCGGAAGAGAGCGTCGAGTTGGCGGTAGAGGCGGACGTTCTCGACGGCGATGCCCATCTCCGACACGAGCGTGTCCATGATCGACGTGTCCCGTTCCCGGAAGCGGCCATTCGGTCGGGCGAATTCGACGACTCCGGCGGGTTCGCTCCCCACGATCAGATCACGTGAATAGACGTCGGCGTCGACGGGCCATGCGTCGGTGGTCAGAGCGTCCGGATAGGAGACACCGCCCGGTTCCCGGAGCCCGATGCGGACGATGTCGGGCGCGAACCGGTCCGCCAGCACCGACATGATCTCAGACAGCAACTCTTCCTCGTCTCGCTCGACGCCCGCCTGGGTTCCGATGATCGCAAGCGCCCCCAGGCGCCTCGTCTGGTCTCGCTCTGCGGCGAGCGATCTCGCTGCCCGGGCGAGGACTTCGCCCTGACCTTCGGTGAGCGAGAAGCGCATTCGGAGTCCGGCGATGATCAGATCGAGATCCTGTTCGGTCAGCCCTGATCGAGCGGATCGCTGGAGCGTCTCGGTCAGTGTCTCCAATGCCCCGCCGTACTCCTGTCTGATCGCTTCGGTCGTGTCCTGGGAGACGATGCCGTCGAACAGGCCGGCGGAGCCACCCTCGCGCTGGTACTGCGAGTACGCCGAGTAGGCGACGAATCCGAACGCCATCGCCATGAGTACATGCCACAGCCACCATGAGAGCTGCCAACTGCGTGCCCACACGATCGTCGCCATCGCCTCGGCCAGCAGCGCAGCCGCAGTGATGAGGGCGATGAGCATTACCGAGGGTTTCTTGTGATGGGACCGGTAGAAACGGACCGATGCGATCGCATAGAGCCCCACGGCGATGAAGGCCGCCCAGCGAAGCGGTCCCTCCGCCCGCTCGGCGAACGATTCGGCCAGGGGAGGCAACTCCGCCACCGACACAACCGCCCAGGCAATCATCACCGTGAGCAGCGTCCACCGGATGGCAGTGTCCCGGGCAACGATGCGATCCGATGTTTCGGACGAGAAGTTGAAGGAGGCCGCCACGAAGAACGCCGAGGCGAGCGTCAAACCCACCGGTGTGGCGACCTCGAAGCCGCCGTTGGCGCTCGTGACGATGACGCCCGGGGTCGCAAGCGCATGGAGCAGTAGGAATCCGGCGGCAACTGTGAACGCATGTCCCACGAGGAGCAGTCGGGCGTCGCCGCGTCCGTGAGCGGCCCTCGACACCTGGAGTGCGAGTGCGACGTTGACGGCGGCGACGCTCAGCACGAGCCAGAAGTGGCTGGGGCGGTGCTGCCAGGTGACGTCGAGGGTCGGCTGGGCGATGAGCAGCCACAGCACCATCAGCGGGAGAGCGAGATGGAGGAACCAGATCCCGGCCCGGACTGCGCCCCCGGGTCTGGTCCTGAGCGGCGGTGCGCCAGGGGTCGAACTCATGGGCCCATCCTATGAATCGCCGTCGACCCTGGTCGACCGCGACGCAAAGAGCCGATGTGCGTTCACGCGCCGTACGCACGTCGGAGTTCAGCGCACCGCCAGCGGCGGAGAGGCGAGTCTGGCGGAGTCGCCGGCGGCAGAGTCGGTCACCGCTTGCCGACTCGGGTCAGGAGGCCTGGGGTCTGCGTCGTCTGGACCTGCGTTTCCATCTGCCGGCACGACCCCCTCCGAACAGGATCCCGGTACCGAGCCGGGGGTGAGGATCTTCGACATCCTCGAACTCGCCCTCCTCCGGACGGCACGACCCACGAGGGCATGGGTCCGGGTGGTGCCACTTCAGACGGACACGGATCGCATGAGGTCGTCCTGCTTGCGCATCGTGCGG
>CBDTXZ010000083.1:0-12831 GCA_965364515.1 uncultured bacterium | reverse complement strand
CGGGGCACGATCACACCCGAAGAGGTGGCCACCCACCCGCAGCGGAGCCTGATCACCCGTGCGCTCGGTCTCCAGGCGGATCTGGAAGTCGACACGGGACAGGAACCCGTGCGGCCCGGCGATCGTCTCCTCCTGTGTTCGGACGGAGTGAACGCGATGATCGACGACGAAGCGATCGCCGCCTCGCTCACCCTCGAGACTCCGGAGGAGGCCGTGTGGGATCTCGTCGAAAAGGCGAACCGCGCAGGCGGTCACGACAACATCACCGCAATCGTGGTCCAGGTCGATTGATCGGCCCGGTCGCATGACCCGCGATCTTCAGCCCGCCCTGATCGTCGGAGCTGCCGCGCTCGCGGCGTTCGGCGTGAGCCTGGTCAACTTCGCCGCACAGGGCACGGTCGACGCCGAGGTCGGGCTCACCTTCGCCACCGTCCTGTTCGCATTCGGCGGGATGTTCGTGGCGGCCCGGCGATTCGCCCCTGAGGCCGCTCCGCATCTGCTCCCCCCGGTCGCAGTCATCGCCGGATTCGGGTTCATCGAGATCTTCCGACTCAATCCATATCGAGCCGGCCTCCAGCGATGGTGGCTTCTGATCGGGGCAGCGCTCGGAACCCTGGTGCTGGCGTGGCTGTGGCGAAACGGACTGGCGGCGCTCAGACGCTATCGCAACGTCGGGCTCCTGGTCGCCGTTGCCCTGTTGCTCTTGCCGTTGCTGCCGTCGGACGGGCCGCTTCCGATTCGTGGCCTGGAAGTCAACGGGTCGCGGCTGTGGATCGAGATCGACCTGTTCATCACCCAGCTCAACTTCCAGCCGGGAGAGGTTGCGAAACTCCTGTTCGTGGTGTTCCTGGCCTCGTACCTGGCCGATCGCCAGCCTGCGCTCACCGGGGCACACCGACGGATCGGACGGCTCAGGCTGCCCGAGCCTCGCCAGCTCGGGCCACTGCTGGTGGTGTGGCTCGGCAGTCTCGGGATTCTCATCTCCCAGCGCGACCTCGGAGCCTCGCTGCTGCTCTTCGGAGTGTTCATCGCGATGCTGTACGTCGCGACCGGGGAAGGTGGATACCTCGTCGGCGGGGGCATCCTGATCGTGATCGGCGGAGTGGCATCGTGGCAGATGTTCGATCATGTGCAGCGTCGGGTGAGCGCGTGGATCGACCCGTTCGGAGCGTTCGAGGATGCCGGATACCAGGTCGCCCAGGGCATCTTCGGGATGGGCACCGGCAGCCTCGCAGGATCCGGGCCGGGCCTCGGCCAACCTGAGCTGATCCCCAACGCCATCACCGACTTCGTGTTCGCCGCAGTCGGAGAGGAGTTCGGTTTTGCGGGCACCGTGGCCGTGCTGGCCTGCTACGCCCTCACCGTTGCCGCCGGCTTCGGGATCGCCCTGCGATCGCGCGACCGTTTCAACAAGCTGCTGGCATTCGGTCTCACGTTCGTGTTCGCGATCCAGACCTTTCTGATCATCGGTGGCGTTCTGCGGGTCGTGCCGCTCACAGGGATCGCCCTCCCGTTCATGTCCTACGGCGGATCCGCTCTCGTCGGCAACTTCATGTTGATTGCGCTGCTCCTCGGCATCTCCCACGAGGAGGCGTCGCGATGAACGGGCCGATGCGGCGGATGGCAACGCTGGTGTTCGTGGGCTTCGGATTGCTGCTGGGCGCACTCACCTGGTTCCAGGTGCTCGGCGCCGACGGATACCGCTCCGATCCGCGCAACGTGCGCACCGCCATCAACATCAGCGGCAAAGAGCGCGGCTTGATCGTGACGAGCGCCGGCACGGTGCTCGCACAGTCGGTTCCTGACCCCGACGACCCCCAGGCGTTCCAGCGGGAGTATCCCGAGGAGGCGGCCTACGCCCACCTCGTCGGGTACACATCCCGTCTGGTCGGTGAAGCCGGGTTGGAGGAGGCTTACCGGGACGAGCTGCGGAGCCGTCGCGATCTGACGATCTCCGACGTGATCTCGGCGCTGTTCGGGCGCGACCTCCGTCCCGAGAACCTCCTCGTCACCATCGACGCCGACCTACAGCAGGCTGCATTCGAGGCTCTCGAGGGCCGTCGCGGTGCGGTGGTCGCTCTCGAGCCCTCCTCGGGTGCCGTTCTCGCCTATGTCTCTTCGCCGAGCTACGACCCGAACACTTTCCTCGGGCCCAGCGCGGTGGCGAACCGCCAGAGCGTCCTCGACGACCCGGACGAGCCGATCCGGGACCGGGCCGGGGCGGAGCTCTACCCGCCGGGATCGGTCTTCAAGACAGTCGTCGCTGCAGCTGCCGTCGAAGCCGGGATCGCCGGCCCCGAGACGACCTTCGACGATCCGGTCGTCTATCAACTCCCGGGGTCGACGGCGACGATCGGTAACGCAGACGGCGGCCCGTGCGCAGACGGCGTGTCCGTCACGCTCCAGCGGGCTCTGGTCCGCTCGTGCAACACCGTGTTCGCAGAGCTCGCAGTCAGGGTCGGCGCGGCTGCAATCGGGAACACTGCCTCCGCGTTCGGGTTCGATCGCCCGATCGCATTCCCTTGGGAGTTGGCACAGTCGACCTTCCCGGCGTCGTCACTCGAGGAGGATCCGGCTGCGCTGGCACAGAGCGGCATCGGTGAACGCGACGTGAGGGTGACCCCACTCCAGATGGCCATGGTCGCCGCCGCCATCGCCAATGACGGCGAGGTGGCCCAGCCTTTCGTCGTCTCACAGGTGTTCGATGCCGATGGGGTTGCGCGGGAGACGACCGACCCCAGGCTCATCGGACGGGCGATGTCCCCGGCCACCGCGATCGTCCTCGAACAGATGATGGAGCGGGTCGTCACTGCCGGGACGGGCCAGCAGGCTTCGATCCCGGGGGTCCGGGTGGCAGGCAAGACCGGGACCGCGCTCCCCGAGCCGGGCCGTCCGGTGGTGTGGTTCGTCGGATTCGCCCCGGTCGAGACGCCCCAGATCGCCATCGCAGTGATGCTCGAGGACGGCGGCCCGCTCGGCGAGTCCGGCACGGGAGGGTCGGTGGCGGCCCCGATCGCTGGAACGCTGATGGAGCGGTATCTCGTCAGAGGGTCGACAGGATGAGGCTCCAGGCCCGCGCCGAGTTGCCTGACAGGAACGAAGGGTGCCGTAGACTCTTGTGACTCCCATGGATACTCCTTCAGCGCTCACCGAGCGGTATGAACTCACCACCCATCTTGCGCGCGGCGGCATGGCCGACGTCTACCAGGGCATGGACACGCTCCTGGACCGCAAGGTGGCGATCAAGATCCTCCACAGCCAGTTCTCGACCGACGAGGCCTTCGTCAAACGGTTCCGCAAGGAGGCGCAGGCGGCGGCCAACCTGACCCACCCGAACATCGTCGGCATCTACGACTGGGGCCAGCTCGACTCCACCTACTTCATCGTCATGGAGTTGGTGGACGGCCGGTCGCTGCGGGAGGTTCTGAAGTCGTCTGGATCGCTTCTGCCTCGAAGAGCGGTCGAGATCAGCTCGGAGGTGGCAGCTGCGCTCTCGGTTGCCCATCGGGGCGGGCTGGTCCATCGCGACATCAAGCCCGGCAACATCCTCCTGGCACCCGACGGAATGGTGAAGGTCACCGATTTCGGCATCGCACGCGCGTGGGACGATTCCCAAGAGCTGACGAAGACCGGCGCCGTGATGGGAACGGCCACCTACTTCTCCCCCGAACAGGCCCAGGGACATTCGGCCGACGAGCGTTCCGACGTGTATTCGCTCGGCGTCGTCCTCTTCGAGATGCTCACCGGTCAGACACCGTTCCGCGGCGAGAGTCCGGTCGCCGTTGCCTACCAGCACGTGTCGCAGGCTCCCGTGGCCCCTTCCTCGCTCAACGCCGACGTCTCCCCCGAGCTCGATGCGCTCGTGCTCAAAGCGCTCGCCAAGAACCCAGACGACCGCTACCAGACCGCAGAGGCGATGCGAGCCGATCTGTGGAGGCTGCTCCAGGGTGAGAAGCCGCTCGTCATGACAGGCGCTCCCCAGCCGCCGAATCCTTCCAGTGACTCCGCCACCCGCATGATGTCGACGCCGGTGCCTCCGCCTGCGACCGTGCCGCCCGAGGAGGTCTATCGCCAGCTCGAGGAGCCGCCGTCGTCGAACCTCGCGTTCATCGTCGGAACGTTTGCGCTGCTCGCCACCCTGGCCGTACTCGTGTTCCTGGTGTTCCAGACGCTCAATGAGGGCACGACCACCGCCTCGGGCGGAGAACTCGTGACGGTGCCACAGGTGGCCGGGCAAGCCGAGACCGACGCTCTCAGGATCATCCAACGCGCCGACCTCGACGCCATCCCCCGCGGCGAGGCATCGGACGAAATCGAGGCCGGCATCGTGATTCGAACGGAACCGGCTGCCGGCGAGCAGGTGGAAGTCGGAACCGAGATCACCGTCGTGGTGTCGCTCGGAACGAACCGTTTCGGAGTGCCCAACATCGTCGGACTCAACCAGGAGTCCGCAGAAGCATTGATCCTCGAACAGGGCTTTTCGATTGGTCAGGTCGACACCGAGGCCAATGACGACATCGGCACCATCGGCCAGGTTCTCAGTCAGAGCCCGGCCGCAGGTGAACGGCTCGATGAGGGGTCACCGGTCGACTTCGTGGTGTCGTCGGGACCGGACATCGTCACGTGGGACTCGCTCGAAGGTCGCGAAGAACGCGAGTCGGTTGCCGTCCTCGAGGGCCTCGGCCTGCTCGTCGAGATCCTCACCGAACCGAACGAGGACATCGACGAGGGGCTCGTGGTCAGGACCGACCCCGAAGCCGGAACCGAGGTGGCACCGGGCAGCGCCGTGCAGCTGATTCTCAGCGAGGGACCGCCCCCGATCGTGGTCGGGGATCTCAGAGGACTCGACGTGGCGACCGCCCAGGCGAGGGCAAACGACCTCGGCTACAACATCACCGTTCGCTCCGAGCCGACGCTCGTGTCCGATCCAGCCCTCGATGGCGTGATCGCGACGCAAGGTCGCAACCCTGCAGACACGATTCCGGCCGGCGGGACGATGATCGTCACGATCGGCCAGTACGTGCCTCCTACCACCACGACGACGACCACCACCACCACCACCGGTGGCGGCTGACCGCACTCGGGCACTGCTCGAGTGGTATCGGGCGAACGGCCGGGATCTGCCGTGGCGGTCGACATCTGATCCGTGGCCGATCCTCGTCTCCGAGGTCATGTCCCAACAGACCCAGATCGCCCGGGTGATACCCGCCTGGGAGGCATTCTTGGAGCGCTACCCGGACCCGGATGCGCTTGCAACCTCGGATCGCGCCGAGCTCATCGGACTGTGGGCGGGCCTCGGATACCAACGACGGGCGATCAATCTCCAGCGTTCTGCGACGATCATCGCCGAGTCGGGCTGGCCCATGACGGTGGACGGCCTGCGTCGGCTCCCGGGAATCGGCCCGTACACCGCCGCGGCAGTCGCCTGCTTCGCCTTCGGTGTGCCGGTTGCAGCTGTCGACACGAACCTCCGGCGGATCCTGAGCCGCTGGCACGGGACGACGCTGGAGGGAGGCGACCTGGACCGGGCGGCCGACGTCGAGTTGCCGCACGCACGCGCGTCCGAATGGAACCAGGCGCTGATGGACCTGGGAGCAGTGCTGTGCAGACCGCGTGACCCGAAGTGCGGGGAGTGTCCGGTCGAAGCCTGGTGTCAGGACCCCGGTGTCTACCGACCGCCGCCCCGCCAATCCCGATACGAGGGCTCGGTGCGCCAGGCGAGAGCGGCGATCCTCAAGGCGGTTGCAGCCGACGGGCCGACCGAACTGTCCGCCATCGCCTCCTCGGGTGGTCTCGATCACGCGACCACCGACCGCGCTGCCACGGCGCTCGCACGTGAGTCGCTGGTGATCCGCCGGGGTGACGTGGTCTCCCTCGCCGGCAGCTGAGCTCACTCCTTCAGGAAGTTCTCCAGGAGCGCCATCCCCTCGGTGGTCATGATCGATTCAGGGTGGAACTGGACACCGTGGATCGGCAGCTCGACATGGCGGATGCCCTGGATCACGCCGTCCTCGGTGCTCCATGCGCAAGCCTCGAGTGCGTCGGGCAGGTCGACCGTGGCGAGGGAGTGATACCGCGTCGCGGTGAACGGTTGTTCGAGTCCCCGGAAGACCCCGCGATCGTCGTGTCGGATCGTCGAGGTCTTGCCGTGTTTCGGCTCGGGCGCCAGTGTCACCGTCCCACCGAAGACTCGGGCGATCGCCTGGTGCCCGAGGCATACGCCGAGGATCGGGAGGTCATTGCGCCACTCGCTGATGAAGGCCTCCGAATAGCCGGCGTCCTCGGGCCGTCCCGGGCCGGGCGAGATGACGAGTCTGTCCGGGGCCACCTCAAGCCGTGCCTCGTCGGGGGTCATGGCGTCGTTGCGGACCACGACGGGCTCGGCTCCCAACTCGCCCAGATACTGGACGAGGTTGAAGGTGAACGAGTCGTAGTTGTCGATGACGAGTACTCGCATCGGGCGTCCCGGAAGAGAAATCGATGTGAGGCCGAGGATAGGTTGGCGCGCAGTTGACTACGCTGCCGGTAGGGCTCCAGAACCGTGACCCGTCAGCCGATCAACAGTGAATCATGCCTGAATCCAAGCGACGCAAACCCAAGAACTCCGGAGCGACCAAATCACGCACCGCCAGCAATGCGGTCTTGAACTCCGGAGAGGATCCGTCACCTACTTGGTATGTCGCCGTGATGGCCGGCTTGATGATCGTCGGCACCATCCTCGTTCTGATCCGCTTCGTCTTCGGGCTGGATCAGTACCTGCTTCTCCTCGGGCTCGCCCTCATCGCCGCCGGCTTCTTCATGACCACCAACTACCGGTAGCGAGCCTGGCGGCTCGCCGCTGTCAGCTGTCGGCTCTCGGTCTCTCGGTCTCTCGGTCTCTCGGTCTCTCGGTCTCTCGGTCTCTCGAACAGCGTCACCTTGGTGTGTGACACAGTCCGACATCGGACATGTCCTGATCACGCCACGTTCCTGAACGCGGCGCGCTGATTGCCGAGCGCTGACTGCACTGCAGCCCGTGAATACGGCGCACCCGTAGATCAGCGGATCACGCGTCTGGGCGCCAGACGGGGACCATCTCTTCGCGGCAGTGGCGGGGGGCCTTCTCGGTCGAGACGTTGGCGACCGTCATGATGACCTCTGCCCCGCAGACAGTGCACTTGTAGTCCTGCACGACCTCTTTGATGTCGTCGGGATCGATCTCCTCGGGCGACATCGACAGGATGCGCACGAAGTAGATCGACAAGCGCCACACCACGTACCCGATGGCGATGGCAATGAGCACGTTCCAAAGGGTCATGCGCCGAGGTTCACCATTCTTGTGACGCAAATGCAGCTCATACGAGGGTTGGCGTCACAAGAACGCATTCAGACACGCTCGATGATCGTGCCGTTGGCCATCCCGCCGCCCTCGCACATGGTCTGAAGGCCGTACCGTCCTCCGCTGCGCACGAGTTCGTGGACGAGGGTCGTCATGAGCCTGGCACCGGACGCACCAAGCGGGTGACCCAGAGCGATCGCGCCGCCATTGACGTTGGTGCGGCCCCACAGACCCATCGGATCCGACCCGCCGTGCTCGATCCGCCACGCCGCGGTGACGGACGCAAATGCCTCGTTCACTTCGAACAGATCGATGTCCTCGATGGACATGCCTGCCCGGTCGAGCGCCTTCGACGTGGCCGGGATCGGGCCGGTGAGCATCATCACCGGGTCCACACCGGCCAGCGAGAACGCCTTGAATCGAGCCATCGGCTCGAGGCCCATCTTCTCGGCGGTGTCCTCACCCATGATCAGCACTGCAGCTGCACCATCCGAGATCTGGGACGAGTTCCCGGCCGTGACCACACCGTCGGGTTTGAAGGCAGGCTGGAGCCCGGCAAGCTTCTCGATGGTCGTCTCGAAACGGATGCCCTCATCGATCGTCATCGTCTCGGTCGTCCCGTCGTCGAGCGTGACTTCGACCGGAATGATCTGCGTCTCGAAGCGCCCCTCCTCGGTCGCCCGGGCGGCGCGACGGTGTGATTCGAGTGACAGCTCGTCCAACTCTTGGCGGCTCAGCCCCCACTTCTCGACGATCATCTCCGCGGAGATTCCCTGGGGAACGAGGCCATGCGAGTACCGCTGCTGCATCATCGGTCCGAATGGCTGGCCGGGACCCTGTTGCATCGTCACACCCATCGGGATCCGGGTCATCGACTCGACGCCGGCTGCGATCACCACGTCGTACGCACCGGCCATCACGCCCTGAGCTGCGAAGTGTGCTGACTGTTGAGACGATCCGCATTGGCGGTCGATGGTCGTCCCGACGACGTCCTCTGGGAAACCCGCCGCAAGCGCTGCGTTGCGCCCGATGTTGAACGCCTGCTCGCCGGTCTGGGACACGCATCCCATGATCACGTCTTCGACGAGTCCTGGATCGAGGTCGTTGCGCTGAACGAGAGCGTTCAAGGGGATCGAGGCGAGGTCCACCGGGTGGATGTGCTTGAGCTTGCCGTTGCGCTTGCCAGAAGGTGTGCGGACGGCATCGACGATGACAGCGTTTCGCATGGAGACTCCGATTCGAGATGTGACCCGATCTTACCGACCGTCCGGTCGGTAACTCTCTCGTTCTCGGCGAGTCGACGAAGCGGCGCGTTCCTCGAACGGCACAAGAACACAAGGGGCCCCCGAGAGGGCCCTTTGCTGATGTGGAGCTGAGGGGATTTGAACCCCTGACCCCCTGCTTGCAAAGCAGGTGCTCTGCCAGCTGAGCTACAGCCCCATGGCAGGCCGGAAATGGTACGGCATGGTCGGCGTCTCGTCCAACCAATCAGCCGACGAGCGGCACTCTCGACCGTGAAGCAATCGGCTTCGCCGGATCTGGGACGTTGCGTTATCCTGACCGTCGTCGTCTCAGACGACCGCACCCTGCGAGCCAGGTTGCCCGGGGCCCATAGCTCAGCCCGGTTAGAGCGCTTCCCTGATAAGGAAGAGGTCCGTGGTTCAAGTCCACGTGGGCCCACCCGGTCCGATGCGTTCCAATCTTGGAACTCTCTGCACGCTCGGCGTGGACTCAGGCCTCCACGAGCATCAGAATCGCGTCCCGTTGCACGCCTCCGGCCTCTTAGCCCTCGTGGCTCTGCTGCGACTGCAGTCTCTCCATCAGGGTCGGCACCAGGTGGTCTGGAATCTCGAAAAGCACTCCTGTAGTGGTGGAGCCGGCCGGATCACGGAACTTCCGGAACGAGGCACCCTCAAGCGGCTCCAAGAGCTTGCCGAGCACCGGCGACTCGAGCCACCGATCAACGTCGTCGACTTCGTGCGTAGCGATGAAAGTCGCCATATGCAGCTCCATTCGGTATTCCGGTCTTCTGCGACGATGACGATGTGCAGGATCTTTGGCTCGACGTCGAAGGTTTTGTTCAGGAGAAGGGCTTCGCTGAGACCAGCCCCAACGAGTTCCTGGCGGTGTTCCATGTCACCGAGACGTGGACCAATGCTGAGGGTGATCGGTGGGTGTGGCGAGATCGCGGACCGGATCGGGGCTATCTGGATCAGAGCGGCGACTTCATCGTCACGATCACTGGTCGGTCCGGGGCGAACAACATCGGTCATGTTGTGATCAACGAATCGACCGGGGAAGTCGAGCAACGATCCGGGCTCCCACCGTTCGGTGGAGATCTCTTCGAGTTCGGTTCGTACGACCACGCCTGCGATCTTTTGACCGGGTAAGTACTCCGAGAGAGAGACGGCCGTCCTCGTCGACGCCCTGGTTGGTGGGGACGGCCCGTCCGAGCTGCCCGACAGGCTCCGCTTGAGTGCAACACTGGTTGATACCGCCAGTCGTCGATCTCCCGCCCGCAGGCAGTGAACGCCAAGGGCACAAGAAGGGCGCCAGCCCGAGTGCACCGCCGAGAGACGGGCGCCACCGTCGTTACCGCTCTCCCAGACCGGTGACCGAGCCGAGATCCCCAATCTGTTGGCTCACGGAGGGCGAACCGTAGTACTCGACGGCAGCGTTATCGGTCGCCGATACGGAAAGTCTCGAGACGACGGAGATGACCGCGTAGCCGCCCCCAGACGCTTGGAGCCTCGCTCGTTCTGACTCGAGGTCGGCCGCGTAGTAGCTGCACTGGCCGCCAACCTGTCCATTCTGATCCTCTGCGGACCCTGCGATCGAAACCGTGCCCACGCCCACCAGGTCGTACAACAGCAGGTCGACGTCAACGTCTCGAAGCGTGATGTCTCCGACGCCCGACAGCGCGACCGACAGTATCTGCGACTCGACGGACTCGACCTCGATGTCTCCGACGCCACTCAACTCGACCTCCGTCAATCCACGCAAGACGATGTGGAATCGTGGTGGACGCGACGGCGCAATATCGATGCCTTCGGCCGTCCGGATGCGCAGGATGTCTTCCTCGACCTCTGTTTCCACATGAGGCAGCACGTTGTCGTCTGCCTCCACTGTTAGCGATGTCTGCTCGCCGATCGAGATCCGCACGTCGCCCTCGCTTCCGAACAGCACACGGGTGACGTTCCCGACATCGCGTTCCTCGCTGACGATGACCCCGGACCCGGGCTCACCAACCTCGTCGCCTGTGGTTCCGACCGGCCCGACCGGCCCCACCGGACCTGGACCGTCCTGCTCGACGGACTCTCCACATCCGATCAGCAGAAGGGCGAAGCCCAGGGCGATGACTGCGGGACGGTGGCAGAAGCGCAGCACGGCGCACGGCCTCCTCATACTGACCCCCTCGCTCACCTCGTAGCATCTTCGACCTTCTGAGCCAACGCAAGAGTCAGAGGTCATGCCCGAAGATGTTGGGTGCACTCGCCCGATCCAAGCGCCAACCTCGATTCGGCGCACCGACCCTCCGCGAACGGCGGTCTGGCGACGGCTGGTGAGCTAGACCGAGACGCGATCGTCCCGCCCTCAGTCCGTGGCGATGTACATCATGAACGCCTTCGTGACGGTTTCGTGGATCGTCCAAACGACGGTCTCACCCTGCGGGACGAAGAAGCTGTCGCCCGCGCCGAAGTCGTGCGTCGAGCCGTCTTCGGTCTCGATCGTGACCGCACCGTCCAAGATCGAGCACAGCTCCGAGAAGGTGTAGAAGCTGCGGAAGCTGCCCGGCGTGCAGGACCAGACGCCGGCAGCAGGTCCATGTTCGACGTCGCCCCAGTCGACCCTGCCGGACTGGGACGGGCGTCCGTCGAGAATCTCATCTCCGTCGTCCTCCAAGTTCGGCCACGGGTCCAGGCCGCGTTGCTCCTGATCGACTCGATAACCCTCCACCTACGACCTCCTCACTTGGCCACCCGACAAATCCCATTGATCGAATGAGATGGCGCCCCCTGGCGGCGGGCTGGCAAGTTGCCGATCCGCCGCCTTCAAACCGTACCCGCCGCTCCCTTGTCCGGCCGGACGTCCTCGTTCAAGGTGTGGCGGAGAAGACGACGAGGCCACGCATCAGGCTCAGCCGGAGTCGGTCAGGTATCGGTCGGCACCTCGTAGCGCTTTCCGAGCTTGCGGCTGAAACACCGCGTCGAGCAGCGGCTCGAAGGGGCGGAGCCAAGCTGGTCCTCGCGACTCGTTGAAGAACGTGATCCGACACCCCTGATCTGACGGTTCGAAGCTCAGTTCGTCGATCGACCAGAAGATCGAGATGGCGCCCTCGTACCGAACCCTCATGCCGAGCTCCACGTCGACGAGGGTCGACTCGGCGCGCATTCGGAGCGGGCCTCGCACGATAAAGGACTCGTAGCGGGATCCAGGAGCGAGCGCCTCGCCTTCGATCCGCCGGCTTCTGGCGACGTTGGGGTTCCACTGGTCGAGGTCGGTCATGTCGGCGAGCAGATCGAAGGCGTGCGCGGGCGCACACGCAACGTCGAGATGTCCCGTGAATCTGATCATCTTCCGGTTCGACCCTATCCAACGTCATGCCGGTGCGGAGTGTCGTTCGACTCTGGTCGGACGGCGGGAACCGGTCGATCTTGATGCCAGGCGTCTGAAGGAGAGCAATGACCGATCTGCAAGAGAGGACGTACGAAGAGCAGGAGCGCAAGCGCCTCGACTCCGTCTGGTGGGGTGGAGCATTCATCTGGGTCGGGCTGGTGCTGGGTGCGGAGTGGCTGGACATCCTTCCGAACATCGGTGACACGAGCAACTGGTGGGCGTGGATCTTCATCGGGCTCGCACCGTGGGCACTCGGCCTCAACACCTATCGCACGGTGACCGACCTCCCCAACCCGAACGCCTGGGACTGGGTCTGGACAGCGATCTTCTCTGCGATCGCACTCGGGAACTTCGTCGACTTCAGCGGCGAGATCGTCGGTGCAGTCGTGTTGGTGATCATCGGAGCGCTGATCATCTTCAACGCGATGCGGAAGCCCTAGGGCGAGGCGCAGGGCTGGGACGCGATCGAGCCCCGGCATGATGCCGGGGCTCGATGCTTTCCACCGGTCAGCCAGAGGTGGAAGACCGTGAGGATTTGATCAGATGGTTCAGTCGCCAGCGAGGGCCTGCATCCGCTGAAACTCTGCGACGTCGTGGCTGGTGTCGACCTGCGGCTGGATCGCCAGGAACCGCTGGGTCTCGGCGAACTCGACCGACGTGTCGACCGTGGCGCCGATGGCGGCGAAACGGAGATCTTCGGCATGCTGGACCGAGCTGTCGACCACCGGAGCCAGCGCAGCCATCCGCTGCGACTCTGCGAACTGGGACGAGGTGTCCGTGACGGTCGGTACCGCCAGCGCCAGCTGACGCTGGAACTCTGCGGTCTGGGACGACACGTCGTTGGTTTGCACCGAGGCGAGTGCCATCTGACGCTGCGTCTCGGCGAACTGATGTGA
>CBDTXZ010000082.1:0-12926 GCA_965364515.1 uncultured bacterium | reverse complement strand
GGCGTTCTTGTCATACCCCCCCGATACGTTGCGAGCATGCTCATCGACTGTGATACCTGCCTCATGCGGGAGACGACGACCTGCCGCGACTGTGTCGTGATGGTGCTGTTCTCCGAGGGGCCGCTCGAACTCGACGGGGTCGAGCAGGCCGCCATCGACACCTTGGCCGACGCCGGACTGGTCCCGCGACTTCGATTGGTCACCGAGGAGACCGAGTCCGAAGACTCCGGACGGGACGCCGCTTCGGCGTGAGATCACCCTGAGTGGGATCGGTGCCGGGGCGGAACCTGGCGGCACCGATACCAGTCAGGGCCCAATGATTCGATCGGCCCGTTGGAGCCCGTTCCACCTCGGGTACGTTGATCGGCGGGAGGTAATACACATGGGTATGTGGGCATTCTTTCGATCCGAGGACTCCGAGCGCGGCGCTGCGCTCGCCGAATGGGCGCTGTTGGTCGTGTTGATCGCCGTCGTTTCGATTCTCGCGCTGAGCCTGGCCGGTGAAGAAGTGTCGGGTATGTATTCCGACATCGCCAGTTCGATGAACGTCTGAGGCACCGAGCCGGGCCAGCGGACAGGAACCCGAGGCCCTGCCTCGTATCCTCGTTACGTGGACACCGTCACGCTCATCGAGTCGGCTCCGGCACTCGGCATCGATCGCATCGGGGTCTGCGACGTCCAGCCTTTCGAGGATGTCCGCCGCGAGCTCGAGCGACGCAAGGCCGAGGGCCTGTCCGATCGGCTCGGGTTCACGTTCACGGACCCGGAACGGTCAACCGACATCACCCTGAGCTTGCCCTGGGCGAGATCGCTCGTCGTTGCCGCTCGGGCCTACGTCCCCGAGTCCGGGCAACCGGGTCCTGTGAGAGCGGGAACCGGCCGAATCGCCCGCTTCGCCACCGATGATCACTACCAGCCGCTCCGATCCGCGCTCCACACGGTCGCAGCCGGACTGAGGGCCGAGGGGCACCGAGCGGAGGTTCTGGTCGACGACAACCGCCTGGTCGATCGCGGAGCGGCGGTGAGAGCGGGGATCGGCTGGTGGGGCAAGAACACCATGGTGCTCACCCACAGGTTCGGCCCATGGATTCTGCTCGGCTCCGTTGCCACATCTGCGGATCTGGAGCCGACCCCACCGGACGAGCGCACCTGCGGTTCGTGCTCTGCGTGTCTGCCGGCCTGTCCGACCGGGGCGCTCGTCGCACCCGGAGTGCTCGATGCGAGACGATGTATCGCCGCACTTCTCCAACAGCGCGGATCGCTCCCGATCGAACTTCGCGAGGCGATCGGAGATCGGATCTACGGATGCGACGACTGCCTCGACGCGTGCCCTCCGGGATCGCGGATTGCAGAGTCGGCCGTCGTCGAGCGGGGGAGGCCGGATCTCATCGAGCTCCTCGGTCTCGAAGATGCAGAACTCGACGCTCGATTCGATCGCTTCTACGTGCCGGGCCGCAAGATGCGTTTCCTCAAACGCAATCTGCTCGTCGCCCTCGGCAACACCGGTGGCGACGCTGCCGTCGAAGTGCTCGGAGAGCATGCCCGGAGCGACGACGAGCTCCTGGCCGAACACGCCATCTGGGCGCTCGGACGCATCGGGACCGAGCGGGCTCGTGAGGTGCTCTCGTCCATCGATGCGACCAGGCCGGGTTCCGACGCCGCTCGAGCGCTTCAGTCCGCCTTGACCAGGTTCGAAGCTCCCATCGGGAAATAGGCGAGATCGCAGTAGTCGGCGACCATGCGGTGGGTGGAGAAGGCCCGGATCGACGACGTGATCGCTTCACGCATGACCTCGATCCAGCCGGCGGAGAGGCCGGTCTCGGGGTCGACGTCGTAGTAGAGGGGTGCCACCTGGTCTGCGAGAACCTCGTAGAACTGGTTGGCGTCATGATTGTCGGCGCCCTCGTAGTCCGGATTCGCCTGGTCGTAGCCGAACGCCCAACCGTTTCGGCCGTTGAACCCCTCGATCCACCAGCCGTCGAGCACCGAGAGATTCGGCACGCCGTTGATGGCCGCCTTCATCCCGGATGTGCCTGACGCCTCCATCGGTGGGCGCGGGTTGTTCACCCACACGTCGACGCCTTGGACCAGGAAGCGAGCGACCCGGGCGTCGTAGTCCTCGAGAACGTAGACGTGGCCGGCGAAGTCGTCGGAGTGAGACAACTCCGAGAGTTCGCGGATGAACGCCTGGCCGAGCTTGTCGGCAGGGTGGGCCTTCCCGGCGAACACGATCTGGATCGGCCGCTCTGGATTGGTGAGGATGTAGTGGAGCCGTTGGCGATCCCGGAACATGAGCGTTGCCCGCTTGTAGGTGGCGAAGCGCCGAGCGAATCCGAGCGTCAGGCGGTCCGTCGGGAGCATCGACTCGACGGCTCTCAGTTCGTCTGGAGATGCGCCGTGTCGGGCCAGCTGGCTCCGAAGCCTGCCCCTGGCGAAGCGAGCGAAGATCTCCTTGCGCCCCTGGTGCGCATTCCAGATCGTTGTGTCCGGTAGCTCCCGGGCGCGCTCGAGCAGCTCGGGACTCTCCAGCAGCTTGGTGGGCCAGGATCGACCCAGAGCACTTGAGAGCATCTTGCCGCCGTCACGACCGAGCCATGTGGGGGTGTGGACTCCGTTGGTGACCGACGCAGCATCGCCTCCGATGAGATGGTGCCAGCTCTCGGTCGACACCTCACCGTGCTTCTCCGAGACACCATTGGTGATCGCAGCCGAGCGAATCGCCAGCGCGCCGAGGTCGAACATCTCGATGTTCCCCTCTTCCGCCGAAGCCAGGTTCAGCAACTCGGGCATCGACAGCCCGAGTCGAGTCGCCCAAGGCCCGAGGTACTTCTCGGCGATCGAGCGATGGAAGGTCTCGTTCCCTGCGGGTACCGGCGTGTGCAACGTGAAGAGCGTTCGAGACCTCAGCTTGGCCCTGGCTGCATCCAGCGTGAGCCCGCGCTCGACCTCGAGAGCGGTGCGCTCGAGGTTCGACATCGCTGCGTGCCCCTCGTTGACGTGGAAGACACTCGGCTCGATCCCGATGGCATCCAGAGCGCGCACGCCTCCGACGCCGAGGATCAGCTCCTGACAGAACCGCATCTCACGCCCCGACACGTACAGCTGGTGGGTGATCGGACGGTCGGAGAGCGAGTTCTCGGGTATGTCGGTGTCCAGGAGCAGCAACTCGGTCAGCCCGACGTCCAGCTTCCAGACGGCCACCATGACCTCTCGTCCCGGCAACTCGACGGGGACCTTCAGCTGGCCGCCGCCCGGCCCGGCGACAGGTCTGATCGGAAGGTCGTGGACGTCGAGTGTCGGATAGATGTGTTGCTGGTCTCCGTTCGGGTCGACTTCTTGACGGAAGTACCCGCGCCGGTAGAACAGACCGACACCGACGAACGGGATCCCGAGGTCGGAGGCGGACTTGGCGTGATCGCCCGCCAGGATGCCCAGACCTCCCGAGTAGAGCGGGAGCGACGGGTGCACTCCGAACTCGGTGCAGAAGTAGGCGACCGGTCCGTCGAGCTCGGCGGACTGGCGACTCATCCACGTCTTGCGACCAGACATGTACTTGTCGAATGCATGCACGGCGGCGTTGTAGGCGTCGTGGACTGCCTCGAGCTGTTCGAGTTCGAGCCAAGTGGATCGATCGATGGCCGCCAGGAGCTGAATGGGGTTGTGGTACTGCTCCCACGCCGTGGCATTGAGTTGTACCCAGAGGTCGCGTCCCTCGGGATGCCAGGACCACCAGAGGTTGTGGGCGAGGTCGACGACCCGCCCCAGGCTCTGGGGAACGGGGAACTCGGCATTGGAAAGCGTCGGGATACGTGACATGAGGAGGTGCTTTCTGAAAGCTGGAAGACTCAACCGGTCACGTTAGCTCCAGCGCTCTGGCCTGTGCATCGAGTGCGCTTCGTCATGCGCCCCCGTACTGCGGGCTGCGGCCGTGCGCGCAACGACTGCGCTCTGGGCCGTCTGCTCAACGCTCGGCGCGGCGCGCTCTCAGGTGACTGCGTTGAGCCTGCTGGGGTCCGCGCCTCCAAGTCTCGGCGAGCTCCTTGCTCATGCTCACGTCGCCGAGCGTGTAGCGCATGTCGCAAGCCGCACGCCGCACAGCGCATGTCGCACTGCGCCTATCGCACGGCGTCCGAACGCGTACCCTGTGGCGCATGGACCTCAAGATTCACTCCCAGGACGTGACCGAGGGCCCTGCGAAGGCAGGGGCCAGGGCGATGCTCCGAGCAGTCGGCCTCACCGATGACGATTTCGACAAGCCCCAGATCGGCCTGGTCTCGGCCGGGAACGAGGTGACCCCGTGCAACGTGACGGGCCCCGAACTCGCGCGGGCCTCGAAGACCGGCGTCATCGAAAACGGTGGAGTCGGGCTCGTGTTCACGACCATCGCCGTGTCCGACGGCATCTCGATGGGGCACGAAGGGATGCGGGCGTCGCTGGTTTCGAGAGAAGTGATCGCGGATTCGGTCGAGTTGGTCGCCCACGGCGAGCGGTTCGACGGGCTCGTCACCATCGCAGGCTGCGACAAGTCACTCCCCGGGATGCTCATGTCCGCCGCCCGCACCAATCTGCCGTCGGTGTTCCTCTACGGCGGTTCGAGCCTTCCCGGCCGGTATGCCGGGAAGGACATCTCGATCGTCGACGTGTTCGAGGGGATCGGCGCCCACTCCGAGGGGCGGATCACGACCGAGCAGCTCACCGAGATCGAAAAGAGCGCCTGCCCTGGAGCCGGGTCGTGCGCAGGGATGTTCACCGCCAACACGATGGCGTCGGTCGGCGAGGCGATCGGGATGTCACTTCCGGGCTCGGCGTCGGTTCCCGCCGTCGACCCACGACTTCGGGACTACGCAGTGCGATCCGGCGAGGCGGTCATGGACCTGCTCCGCAATCGCATCCGGCCCCGTCAGATCATGACCAGGGAGGCGTTCGAGAACGCCATCACGACCGTGATGGCCCTCGGCGGCTCGACCAACGCCGTCCTCCATCTCCTGGCGATCGCCCATGAAGCCGGGGTGGAGCTAGAGCTCGAGGACTTCGATCGGATCAGTCGTCGCACACCTCATCTCGGCGATCTGAAACCCTTCGGCCGCTACCACATGGTCGATCTCGACAGGATCGGAGGCGTACCGGTCGTGCTGAGGGCTCTCCTCGATGCAGGCCTGCTGCATCCCGACGTGATGACGGTGACCGGGAGAACGCTCGCCGAGAACCTCGAGGGAGTCGAGTTCCCTACGGATCAGGATGTGATCCGGCCGATCGACGACCCGCTGGCACACGAAGGTGGCATCGCGGTGCTTCGCGGCTCGCTCGCTCCCGACGGGGCCGTCGTCAAGGTGGCGGGGATCGAATTGGACGTGTTCGAAGGCCCGGCAAAGGTCTTCGACGGGGAGCAGTCGGCGCTCGAGGCGCTGTTCGGGCATCGGATCGAGAAGGGCGATGTCGTGGTGATCCGGACCGAGGGGCCCGCCGGGGGACCCGGGATGCGAGAGATGCTGCAGATCACCGCAGCGATCAAGGGAGCAGGACTCGGCAAGGACGTCCTGTTGATCACCGACGGGCGTTTCTCCGGGGGTACCACCGGGCTGTGTATCGGTCACGTCGCCCCCGAATCGGAGACCGGCGGTCCGATCGGGCTCGTGCAGGAGGGGGACCCGATCCGCGTAGACATCGCGTCGCGTTCCCTCGACGTCTTGGTCGATGAAGCGACGCTTGCGAACCGTGCGGCCGACTGGAAACCGCATCCACCGCGTTACGAAACGGGCGTGCTCGCGAAGTACGCCCGGTTGGTCGGGTCGGCGGACAACGGCGCGGTCACGAACTGACGATGGTCCGGGTCTATGCAGTCGTGCTCGTCGTCGGCCTCCTGGCACTCATCGCCTGGATACTGGCGCATGCTGCCGCGGTGACCGCCGGGTCCCGAGTCCCCGATCCCGAGACTCGCTTTGGCGTCCCCGGACGCCGGGTCGTCGCCGGGATGGTCGGATTCGCCATGGCCGGGCTCTCCGCCGAGTTCTCGCCGCGCGATCTCTCGTGGCCGATTGCTCTGCTCCTCGCCTTCGCCGGCGCCGGAGGGCTCGCCTGGTACGCCGGGCGCCAGGCTCTCACCGACACCGAACAGGACGGCGCTCCGGTCCAGGCTCCGGACTGATGCTCCTCATCTCCGACGTGCATGGCGCCTTCGATGCCGTCGCTGCCCTCCGGGAGTCCGGCGAGCCACTGTTGGTGCTCGGCGACCTGCTCAACCTCCTCGACTATCGAACCGGCGAGGGCATCACCGCCGACGTTCTCGGGAAGGAGTTCGCAATTGCGTCCGCCGATGCTCGCGCAACCGGCGACTACGAGGGAATGCGACGCTTGTGGCGCGAACACGCCACCGATCCGGATGTCATGCGGGCTGCGTTCCACGATGCCGCCGTGCGTCAATACGAGCTCGCCGGCGAGGCGCTCGCTGGAATCGATGCCTGGGTCACCTACGGAAACGTCGATCGCCCCGCTCTGATGCGGGAGTATCTCCCTGCTACCTCGACGTTCGTCGATGGAGAGGTCGTCGAGATCGACGGTGTCAGGATCGGTTTCGTCGGAGGCGGCACCGAGACGCCGCTCGGGGCGCAGGGAGAGGTGAGCGACGAGGACATGCGGGCGAAGCTCGATTCGATCGGCGCGGTGGACGTCCTGTGCTCACATCTCCCGCCCGCGGTCGAGCCGCTGTATCGGGACGTGGTCACGGGCAGGCTCGAACGCGGATCTGTGCCGATCCGCGAGTACCTGCTCGATCGTCAACCACCGCTGCACTTCTTCGGAGACGTCCATCAGCCGCAGGCCTCGACCTGGCGGCTCGGTCGGACCCGTTGTCAGAACGTCGGCTACTTCCGGGCGACCAAGCGCCCGGTCCGACTCGATCCATCGACGCTGCAGATCGAGCACTGAGCCGGGCGTCGGATCGGTCGGGGGAGTCAAAGGGCTCGAGCGGCGGCGGTTGCCACCGCTGCGAGAATCACCACGATCACGAAGGGCAGCCGCCGCCACAGCGCGACTGCTGCGACTGCCAATCCAACGGCTCTCGCATCGACGGTCGGCGTCGTTCCGTCTGCAAACGCCGAGATGGCAACGAGGGCTGCCAACAGTGGAGCTGGGAGATCGTCCGCCAACTTCGTGACTCGATCGGGAAGCTTCCGGTCGCCTCCCAGCACCAGGGGTCCGAACGACTTGAAGGCATACGTGACCGCAGCGAGCGCGACGATCGTGAGCCAGGCATCGGTCATCCGTCTACCCGCCCGGTCGGGAGGAGAACGGCCAATCCGGCCACCAGAATCGGGAGCCCGGGTGGGAGCAGCGGGACGCCGGCTAGTGCGATGACCGCACCGGCGAGCGCAATCGTGCGCTGTCGGTCGTCCGACAAACGTGGCCACAGCAGGGCGAGAAAGGCTGCCGGAATGGTGGCATCGATCCCCGCAGAGCGGACGAAACCGTCGGCGCTGCCGAGGAGCGCAGCCCCAACCGCCGTCGAGAGATTCCACAGCACGAACACCGAGATTCCGCCGGCGAGATATCCGAATCGTCTCTCGGCCGGAGACGGCTGTGCCATCCCGACTGCAGCGGACTCGTCGATCATGAGCTGGGCGGCTGCAGTTCGGAACCAGAGGCTTCCGCCCAGAACGGGCGCGAGCGCGACGCCGAACGCCAGGGACCGGAGGTTGAGGAGCGCACCAGCCACCACCGCAGTGAGCGCCGAACCGCCATCGGCCAGGACGCTCACGGCTGCGAATTGCGCGCTCCCGGTGAACACGAGGGTCGAGAAGCCCATCGCCTCGACGATCCCGAGCCCCGCTTCGCGGGTGGCGAGGCCGAAGGCGAGACCGAACGGGGTGACCGCGAGACCGACCGCGATCGCCTGGCGGAGGATGCGCTGTCGATCGGCCTTCGCGATGGTCACGGCCCCTCCGATCGGTGCGTCCGGATGTGCGTACGCCGGGCCGATCCGGCGTGTCACCGGGATCGTAGGGCGCACGATCTCCGCCCCCGGCCGACCCCGGTCGGCCGAGTGCTCGAAACCCTCGAACAGCGCTAGCCTTTGCAAGCAGACGAAGAAACGGAAGTGAACACCCATGGCTGAGAGCACGGTCCAGAGCATCGATGTGCGGGCGACGCCCGAAGCATGCTTCGAAGTGGCCGCCGACATCGCCGCCTATCCGGATTGGGCCACAGGCGTGCGCTCGACCGAGGTACTCGAAGAGACATCGGAGGGTCGCGTTCATCGTGCGACGTTCGTCATCGACGGCATGGTGAAGGAGATCGAGTACTCACTCACATATCAGTACGACTTCCCGACCGAGATGACGTGGTCGGCCGATCCTGGCGATGACATCAAGGAGCTGGAGGGTTCGTACCGGTTCGAGATCGTGGACCCCGACCACACCCGTGTCACGTACGCCCTCCGCGCCGAGCCGGCGTTCTCGATACCGGGGTTTCTCCGCCGCCAGGTCGAGAAGCAGATCGTGACCACCGCCCTTCGAGGTCTGCGGACGCGCGTCGAAGCCGGCTCTTGATGCGCATCGTTCTCGTCACTGGCAAAGGCGGTGTCGGGAAGACGACCGTTGCGGCCGCCACTGCGTTGGCGTCGGCAGACCGCGGGTACCGAACGCTCATCACGTCGACGGACCCGGCGCACAGCCTCGGTGATGCGTTCGACGTCGGACTCAAAGACGATCCCATCGAGGTGGTGTCGAATCTGAAGGCGCAACAGATCGACACCCAACTCCAGTTGGAGAAGCACTGGGGGACCATCCGCGAGCACATGATGAACGTCTTCGGATGGGGGGGAGTGGACGGTCTCGAGGCCGAGGAATTCCTCGTGTTTCCGGGAATGGACGAGCTCTTCGCTCTTCTCGGAGTCAACGAGCACGCCCGCTCGGGCGACTACGACGTCATCGTGGTGGACTGTGCCCCGACTGCAGAGACCCTCCGGTTGTTGAGTCTGCCCGAGGTGCTCAGTTGGTACTTCGATCGGATCCTCCCCGGGCAGCGGAAGATCATGCGGGCCGCCCGGCCGGTGCTCAGCCGCATCACCGAGATGCCCATGCCGGAGGACGAGGTGTTCGCCGCTGCGCAGGCGGTCTTCTTCGGTGTGGAACAGGTCAAAGAGCTGCTCGGGAATCCCGACATCACCTCCGCCCGACTCGTGATGAACCCGGAGAAGATGGTGATCGACGAGGCGCGTCGCACCTACACCTATCTCGGGCTCTTCGGCTACGGGGTCGACGGCGTCGTCGTCAACAGGGTCCTCCCGGACGAGGTCAGCGATCCCTACTTCACGAAGTGGCGCGATATCCAGAAGGGGCACCTCGAGACCGTCGACGCCGCATTTCGAGAGGTTCCGAGGCTGCGGCTCCGGCTCTTCGACGACGAAATGGTCGGCATCGACCAGCTGCGCCAGATGGCCGCCGAGCTCTACTCCGACGCCGACCCGATCGCCGGCTACTCGGCACGAAGTCCCTTCCGGGTCCTCGACGAAGACGGGATGATCGTCCTCGAGATGGACGTCCCATTCGTCGAGAAGACCGATCTCGACGTCTTCCGACACGGGGTCGAGCTGTACGTCGAGGTGGGCCCCTATCGACGGTCGTTCGTCCTGCCCGACTCGCTTCAGCGGCGCGAGATCGCCAAGGCCTCGTTCAACGATTCGGTTCTCCGGGTCTCGTTCGGAGCGGAGTCGAAACGCTGATGCCCGAGTCGGAGACGCTCAACGCCGTGAAGCGCGCAGGCTCCAGGATGGTCTACCACCTTCTTCGCGCCGGCGTGGAGAGCCTCAAGGCGGTCGAAGCCCTGGTAGATGAGCTCGGCAAGGTAGGCAAGCCGGAGGAACCTGACGATTCTGGATCGGGCGGTCGTGTCCGCATCGAACTCGACTGACGCGAGCATCGCCAACCGATCCGTCCTCGGAATCGACTTCGGGGGCTCGACGGTGAAGGCGGTGGTCATCGGAGACGGTCGGGTGACGCGGTGGCGTCTCACACGGGACCGGTCGGTGGAGGATCTGTTGCCGCGCCTGGTGACCCAGGCTCTCGATGAGCACGGAATCGATGCTGTCGGTGTCGGGCTCGCAGGGCTCGTCGACCACGTTCGGGGCCGGTTCGTGTGGGGCCCGCACCTGTCGGAGACCGACATCGACGTTGCCGGCCTGCTCGATCCACTCGTCGACACCTTCGTCGTGGACAACGACGCCAATTGTGCTGCGTACGGCGAATGGGTCGACGGCGCCGCCAGGGGACACCGAGTCGCGCTCACGCTCTCACTCGGAACGGGGATCGGAGGCGGCCTGGTGGTCGACGGGTCGATCTCGCGCGGTTCGGGTTTCGCGGGCGAGGTCGGCCACATGCGAGTGGGATCGGCAGATCTGCCGTGCGCATGCGGGAGGTCGGGGTGTTGGGAGACCGCCGTGTCCGGCCGACAGCTCGGGCTCGCGGCGCAGCGTCTCGGTCTTCGCCCGGTGGCCGAGGCTCTCGTCGAGGCCGTCGACAACGGATCATCTGTCGCCCGCGAGGAGCTTCGGCTGGCGGGCGATTGGCTCGGTGTCGGGATCATCGACCTGCTCCTGACCCTCGATCCCGACGTAGTGGTTATCGCAGGAGGGGTGTCGGGAGCAGGCGACCTGATCCTCGATTCCGCTCGTGAGCGGATAGCATCGAGCATGCCAGGAAGAGAGCATCGGCCCGACGTTCGGGTCGTCTCATCGACACACGGAAGGTGGGCGGCCGCCGTCGGAGCGGCGCACCTGGCCGCGAAGCACCGAGCATCGAGTGCTCCGAAGATCCGAGGAGACGAAACAGAGTGAGCGATCCGCTGCGACCAGACGAAGTCATCACCCCTGCGGGTGGTGCCTCTGCACAGATGCGGAAACTCGCCGCCGATGCCGTGTACCTGCTCCCGAATCTGATCAAGTTGCTGGCCAGGCTCGTCAAGGACCCGAGGGTCCCGAGGCGTTCGAAGGTCGTCATCGGAGCGGCATTGGCCTATCTGGTGTCCCCGATCGACCTCATTCCCGAGTTCATCCCCGTCGTCGGGTTCGCCGATGACGTTCTGCTCGTGTCGTACGCGGTCAACCATCTGATCAACGTCGCCGGCGAGGATGTGGTGCTCGAGCACTGGGACGGGCCCCGCGACATGCTCGAGTTGGTCCGATCGGTGCTCGAGGTCACCGCCGACTTCGTCCCGCCCCAGCTCAAGCGCCTCATCGGCAGGCTCTCGGGGAACTGACCACCGGGTCGACGATCACCCCGTCGGCGGGAGAGGATCCGTTCTTACGGTCTCCGCACCCTTTCGGATCGGTGATGCCTTCGAGGCGTCCCTGCGGCGGAAGAGCGTGCGCCTACTCTTTGCAGTATGGAATTCCGCAGGATCGACAATCTTCCGCCGTACGTGTTCGCGGAGGTCAACCAGAGGAAGATCGCCGCACGCAGAGCCGGGGACGACGTCGTCGATCTCGGATTCGGGAACCCCGACATCCCGTCGGCGCCGTTCGTGGTGGAGAAGCTCGTCGAGGCGGCCCGGCTCGAGAAGAACCACCGGTACTCGGTGTCACGAGGTCTACCCAATCTCCGCAAGGCCGTCGCAGATCGCTACCGGCGACGCTTCGGCGTGACGCTCGACCCGGAGACGGAGGTCATCTCGACCATCGGGTCGAAGGAGGGGCTGTCGCATCTGATGTGGACACTCGTCCAACCGGGAGACGCTGCCATCGTCCCCGAGCCCTCCTATCCGATCCACATCTATGCCCCGGCACTGGCCGGAGCGGAGGTGAGGCGGGCACCGATCGATTCCGAGAACGACTACTTCGAGGTGCTGGAACGGATGTTCCGCAACTCGTGGCCGCGCCCGCGGGTCATCATCGTGTCGTTTCCGCACAACCCGACCACCACCTGTGTCGACCTCGAGTTTTTCGAGCGTCTCGTGGCGTTTGCCCACCAGCACGGCGTGATCCTCGTCCACGACTTCGCCTATGCCGACATCGCCTTCGACGGCTACACACCGCCGTCGATGCTCGAGGTCCCTGGGGCGAAGGAAGTCGGCGTCGAGCTCTACACGTTGACCAAGGGCCATTCGATGGCCGGCTGGCGGGTCGGTTTCACTGTGGGGAACGCCGAGATCGTGGCGGCTCTGGGCAAGCTCAAGTCGTATTTGGACTACGGGACGTTCCAGCCGATCCAGATCGCCTCCATCATCGCCCTCAACGAGGGTGACGACTACGTGAGCGAGGTCAACGAGATCTATCTGGGCCGGCGCGACACGCTCGTCGACGGGCTCAACCGGACCGGATGGAAGATCGAGAAACCCAAAGGCACCATGTTCGTCTGGGCGCCCATCCCCGACCCCTACAAGGAGATGGGCTCTCTCGATTTCGCCATCCACCTCATCGAGGAGGCGAAGGTGGCGGTGAGCCCCGGCATCGGGTTCGGTCCGAACGGGGAGGGCTTCGTCCGCTTTGCCCTCGTCGAAAACGACCACCGCATCAACCAGGCCGTCCGCGGCATCCGCAAGGCCCTCGACAAACTCTGACGGTCGGCCTCGCGGCCTCCCGCTGCGTGTCGGCTCGCTTCGCATCGCTGCGTGGCCTCCGGCCTGGCGGCCGGAGCGTCTCTCGCCTTCGGCGGCGTGTCCGCGACGTTTCGGGGATCTCAGTCCTCTGGCGGGCGGTCGAGCGCACTGAACGCTTCCGCTCGCAGCACCCGCAACGATCCCACTGGACGGACACGCTCACGCAGTGAAGACACGCTTCGGCCCTCTGGGCCGGAGGAAACGCCTGCAGGGCTCGCGACGCTCACTGGCCGAGCAGCCGTAAGCTCATGCAATGGCATTTGATGACGGGTTTGTGGATTTTCGGTCGGATACGGTGACACGACCGACGGTGGAGATGCGGAGGGCGATGGCGGATG
>CBDTXZ010000081.1:0-13056 GCA_965364515.1 uncultured bacterium | reverse complement strand
TCGCAACGCTCGTCCACATGTTCGCGCTCTCGATCCACGAGTACATCGATTTCTCATGGGGTGACATCCTCGTGCCGGGCCGGGCCACGTGGCGACCGCTCGCAGTGGCGTTCGGGGTGGTCTCCTTCTACACGATGGTCTTGATCTCGGTCAGCTTCTACTTCAAACGCTTCATCGGACAGCGCGCCTGGCGGGCGATTCACTTCGGGTCCCTCGGCGTCTTCATCTCGGTCCTGGCCCATGGCGTCATGTCGGGGACGGACACGGGCGAACCGTGGACCGTCGGGCTCTACACCGGGACCGCCGTGGCAGTCGTCCTCTTGTTGCTCATCCGAGTGGCTCAGCAGTTCGCCACGCCCGTTTCGAAACGCCCTGGTCGCCCGCAGCGCCCTGAACGACCTCGCCCCGAGCGGGTGGCCGCTCTCGAGCAGGTCGACCTCCGCGAGGAGACACTCACCGAGAAGGTCAGTCGGCTGTCAGCGGGAGCCTGATCGCGATCATCGCCCCGCCGAGCCGTCTGCTCGCACCGACCCGGAAGTTCCCACCGGCCGCCTCGACGGAACGGCGGGCGATGTCGAGACCGAGCCCGGAGGAGGATCCGTGAGATCGGCCACGCTCGAGCACTCCGAGGTCGGGAAGGCCGTCCCCACCGTCCTCGACCGCCAGGAGCACGTCATCGACGCGGATGAGCGACGTGACCGAGATCGGTGCCCCTTCGGGAGTGTGTGCGAAGACGTTTCCGAGGAGCGCATCCAGCATCGCCGAAGCGTCATCGGCCGCCATCGCCACGACCGCATCACCGCTACTGAGTTCAGCGCTGAGATCCCTTCCCTGATCCTCGGCAAGTACCCGCCAGAACGCAACGCGATCGGCAACGACCGTGCCGATGTCGACCCGTGACGTCGAAAGACCGGTCTTCGATCCGCTTCTGGCCCGGTCGATCACATAGTCCACGGTCTTCTCGAGAGCGTCGAGGTCTTCGAACAGCCTGTCGGTGATCGGACTGGAGGGGAGGGCCTCGGCGTCGAGTCTGAGAGCGGTGAGCGGTGTGCGGAGACGATGTGAGAGGTCTGCGGCGGCTTCACGCTCCGCCATCAGGAGGTGATCGATCTGGGCGGCCAGCCGGTTGAACTCGACTCCGACCGCCTGGATCTCCTCGGGTCCGCCGGGTTCGACCCGCGCTGTCAGGTCACCGCTTCCGAGTCTCTCGGCAGTGTCGGACAGGTCGGCGACGGGTCGTACGATGCTCCGTCCGATCCAGTCGGCGATGAGCACTGCAATGCCCACCAGTGTGACGCCGAGGCCGGCCAGGGTGAGCCAGGATCGGGCCACTCCGCCTCGCAGTTCACTCGTCGGCACGAAGACGCGAACGACCGACGTCGCGCCGTCGGCTCCGATCACCGGTATGTAGATCGATTGGCCGCCCGGCACCACGGCCCGGAAGGCCCGCCCCGCTCGGGCCTCGTCGAGATTCTCGGTCTCAGGGACTTCGGACCCGGCCACGTCGCCGTCCGGAGTCACGACCGAGATCTCGTATGGAGTATTCCCTGGCGGCAGGAGGGACTCCAATTCGGAGACCGACGGCGACGCTTCGTCCTGGATCGCCATGAGGCGTGCCACGTTCTCGGCCTCTCGTTCCGCCCCGACGAGTGCTCGATCGGCGGCGAAGTCTCCTACGAGCACCGCGAGCGGCACGATGAACGCCAGAACCACCATCGACGTCACTGCAGCCGCCTGCAGGATCAGCCGCTTTCTCATGGCATCGGGGCCGAGAGGCGGACTCCGACTCCGCGCTTGGTGTGGATGTATCGCGGCTCTGCAGCCGTCTCACCGAGTTTTCTCCGGAGCCAGCTGAGGTGCACGTCGATCGTCTTGTCGGCTCCGCCATACGGCTGGTGCCACACGCCTGCGAGCAACTCTCGCTTGTTGACGTAGTGGTCCGCTCGCTCGGCCAGAAAGGCGAGAAGCTCGAATTCCTTGGCGGTGAGATCGAGAATCTCGTCGCCCAGTCGGGCTTCGCGTCGACCGACGTCCAGACTCAGGTCCCCGACCTCGATGACCTGGTTCTCGGTTTCGTCACCGCTGCGACGTCGCAACACCGCACGGATCCTTGCTTCCAGGTGGTCGGCGGAGAACGGCTTGGTGACGTAGTCGTCGGCTCCGGCGTCGAGGAGGCGGATGATCTCGGCCTCGTCGTCGCGGGCGGTCGCGATCAGAACCGGCACGTCACTCACTGCCCTGATCATCTGAAGCGCCTCGGAGCCGTCGAGATCCGGGAGCCCGAGATCGAGGACCACGATCTCGAAGAGCCCGGACACTGCCGACCTGATGCCATCCATCGCTCGATGTGCCGTTTCGACTTGATGACCACGCTCGGCGAGTCGATCCGCAACGGATGCGCGGATTCGAGGGTCGTCTTCGATGACGAGCACTGCTGCCATGGTGTTGACGTTACCGCTGGCAGAGCGTGTCACGGTCCGGTCGAAGACGGCTTGTCGCCTGTTGAACGCTTCTTATCGTTCGCTTAACCCTCGGACCGCTTCGACGAAGGATGATTTCACCATGCAGTTCCGGTACGGACTCGTCGTGGCGTGGGTACTCGCCACGACCGCTTCGATTCTCGTGGCCTTTGCGGCTGTCGCCAGTGTCCGAACCGCGATCACCGACCCACCGTCGGCATTGCTCCTTCCAGGCTCACCACCCCCCACGCTCGCCCTCCCAGAGCTGCCGGATGGCCAGATGTCGACCGTTCCGGATCCAGAAGTCGCCGACGGCGCTCCGACCACTTCGGGGGGCGGAGTGTCCGAAGGCACTCCGCCCGGGTCGGAGGAAGACGCAAAGCCGGCGACCACCTCGAGCTCCGATGGTTCGGTCGCCACGACGACGCCTCCCGAGCAAGCAGGATCGACGACGGCCCCGCAGCCACCATCGACGACGACAACGCCGACGACGGAGCCGCCGGCCGATTCGGTGGAGACCTACGAGACGGGGGGCGGCTGGGTGACGGTGCGCTCGAATCCTCGGGGGGTCTTCCTCGAGTCTGCCTCCCCGAAACCAGGTTGGACCGTCGAAACCGATGGCAATGGACCGGAACACTTCACCGTTGTCTTCAAGGGCGACGACGAAGAGGTCCACTTCAAGGTCGAGTTCTATGACGGGCGGGTCTCGATCGACGTCGACGACTGATCGCGGCGGCTCATCCCGAGAGACGCGACCTGATCTCGGTCAGGCTGTCGTCGCTGGCGAGGAGAAGGATGTCGTCGCCGGTTCTGAGCTCGGTGTGCCCATGCACGACCACCGAGCTGCCATCTCGGATGATCTGCAACAGGAGGACATCCGTCGGGAGTCGGAGATCGCGGACCGGCATGCCATCCAGGTCGGGGTTCACCAGCTTGACCTGGCTGACGGCACGGTTGGGATCACGGCGCAGCAGCAAGGTCGCCGACTGGGGTGATGTCACGGCCTGTTCGAGGAGCGAGACGACGGCGGTACCCGGGTCGATCGTGACGACGTCCTCGATGTCGCTCAGCCGGTTCTCGGTCACCGCACCGGCGGGACGTGCGACGAGGCCCTGGATCCCCATCTCGGCTGCGAGCCTGAGCGCCTGGGCATTGGAATCGTCGTCGCCCAGCATCGCCACAACGGCCTCGGTCTGGTCGGTGATCAGCGATCGCAGCGTCTCTTCGTCAACCGAAGAGATGTGACGCTCGTCGACGTCCTCCGACGCCAGCCGGGCGATCTGGTCGGCGTCGGTGTCGGCCAGGACGGTCGACCAGCCGCGACTCTGGAGGGCCCTCGCAAGAGCGATGGACTGACCCTCGACTCCGAGGATGACCGCATGACGCCCGGGCCTGCGTTCCGTGTCGGGCTCGTGGGTCTCCCTTGCTCGACGGAGACCCCACTTGAGGAACAGCGGTCCGACGATCTCGTTGATGACGACGACAGAGATGATCAGAGTTGCGAAGGCGTCACCGAGCGTCGGGAACTGGACCGCCACCTCGCGAGCCAGGCCGAGTGCGATGCCTGCCTGGGTGATGAATGCGGCCCAATAGGTCGTCCGCAGCCGGGCCGGTTCGCCAGACAGCCGGCTTCCCAGCAGTGAGCCGCCTGCGATCCCGAGCGCCCTGAGCGCGAACAGGGCTACCGCCACCGGCAGCACCGACCAGAGGACGTCGAGCTTGAGTGAGAGGCCGGTGATGGTGAAGAACGCCACGTAGACGAGGGGTCCGATCGCATGCAGGAGCTCGTCGAACTGCTCGCGCTGTGCGGTGAAGTTGGTGACGAAGAAGCCGGCGATCAGCGCGATCAGGAGCGGCTCCATGTGGATCTCGAAACCGAGCGAGTCGATGCTCCACTCGGTGATGAAATCGCCGCCCTCGTAGATGGCGAAGCCGGTTGCCAGAACGAGCCCACTCTTGGCGACCAACGGGAGTGAGCTCTCCAGAATCGCCTGAAGCACTCTTCCCGCGATGTAGCCCAATCCGACGGCCACGGCGAGGTCCAGGAGCAGGAGCGGTAGGAACGAGAGCTCGAGTGATGTGTCGGTGAGCAATGGTGAGGCGATCGACGTGATCGAGGCGAACAGCACGATGATCGCAACATCCATGGTCACGGTGACACCGAGCACGGTACGGGTGAAGCGACCCCGAGCGGACAGCTCCTTGATGACGGCGATCGTCGAGGGAGGGGAGAGTGCCAGAAGAACGGCGGCACCGAGCAGTGCGGTCGCCAGACGTGCACCGTCGGTGAGGTCCTCGGTGAAGGAGATGACTCCGGTGAGGAGATGGACCCCGACTGCCAGCACGAGGTAGGTGACGACGATGATGCCCCCCGAAATGCTGAGGATCGGCCGGAGGCGTGGCTTGATCTCTTTGAGATAGAGCTCGCTACCTGCGACGAATGCGATAACGGCCAGCGAGATCTCATCGACGAATCGGAGGTCCTCGGTGGCAGTCGAGGGGATGAGATCGAGGACGAAGGAGCCCGCGATGGCTCCTGCGAACAGATATCCGGTGATGGTCGGGAGACCGAATCTCCGGAACACCACTCCGATCCGGTCCGAGGCGATCGCCAGGAGACCGAAGGATGCGAGCAGGATCAGGGTGTCGATGCTCATACCGTCACGGGAGTTTCGAAACCCTGCG
Organism: uncultured bacterium; assembly: GCA_965364515.1. Classification (GTDB taxonomy): domain Bacteria; phylum Actinomycetota; class Acidimicrobiia; order Spongiisociales; family ZC4RG35; genus JAHEDH01. The sequence continues at coordinate 7,912 of CBDTXZ010000081.1, read as the reverse complement.
GCTTCACCGCGATCACGGACGTGTGGATCAACCCGAGCACCTGTTCGGCCGTATTCCCGATGATCATGCCGCTCAAACCGGTGCGGGCGATGGTGCCCATGACCACAGTCTTGGGTTTCAGATCGTTGACCACCTGTGCGACGGTGAGTCCGGGTTCGCCTTTCGTGAGGTGGATCTCGACGGGGACTTCCAGCGATTCGAGCCCATCCACGAGTCGGTCGACGTCGGCTCGTGCCTCCGAGCGGGCCTCCGCCAGCATCGCGGTCACCTCCTGATCGGTGAAGGAGGATCGCGAGCTTCTCAGCATGGTTTCACCCTGCAGTCTCCAGGCATTGATCACGTGGAGCGTCTCACCCGTCTCTGCTGCCAAGGACGATGCGAGCTGCATGAGTGTGCGATTGAGCCCGGAGTTGCGGCGTTCGGTGTCGAATGGACCAACGGCCACGGCGATCCCGTGTGCCCCGATCGCACCGGTCGAGTGGACCCACACGGGGACCGGTGATTTCCGAAGGAGATGCATCGCCGTGGCGGCGCCGGCGAACCCGAGTCTCTTGGGTTCGTCGGGGGCCGTCATGACGAGGTCGTGGTCGTGAGTCAGGACTCTCCTGATGATCTCGATGTACGCCGACCCGTGCGCGACTGCGGTTTCGATGTGTGGTGCGTCGAGGCCCGAGGCGATGGCGTCGAGCTTCTCCAGGCGGTCGGCGGCCATGGCTTCCTCGACGTCCATTCTTGCGCCGCCGATGCCCAGAATCCGTTGACTGGGCGACAGCGCGGGGACCACGTCGAACAGCGTCAGCGTTGCGTCGTTTCGGTGGGCGAGGTCGACGGCGGCATGGATCTTGCTGGGGAGCGGTTCATCGGTGGCGATGTGGACGAGGATCCGCTTGAACCTCTTCATGAGTCACTCCTTGGTCGAACCAGTACACGCACGATCAATATAACACGTAAGAGATTTCGTGTAATCAATTGCGTACGAATACGCCGTCGGCCAGACGTTCCAACCGATTGATCTCCTCGCGGAGTGGAGCTTCTCCTTCGAAGTGGAGAACATGGGCGTAGAGCGTCAGTGGTTCTCCGGACAGCTCGACAGTCAGCGTTCCAGGTGTGAACGTGACTGCATTCGCAACGAGGAGAGCCGCCTGGGGAGAGCTCACGGACAGCGGGACGCCGACGATCGCCTCTTCGATCTCGTCGTGGAGTGGGGTCGCCACCTCCCATGCCACCTGAGCGTTCGACTTGGCGAGCGCGGCGAAGTAGTAGGCGGCGAAGCGCACCAGCCCACCGATGCGCACTGGGAGCGGCTTCGACACGCTTCGTCTCCCCACCTCGAGGGCGAAGCCGACTCCGGCGCCCCCGATGAGCGTCCCGACCGAGAGATCCCGCCAGAGAAGCACCCAGACGGCCACCAGTCCCAGCCATCGAGCGATCGAGAAGTCGACCTGTGCTGGCGGGTCGAGTTGGAGGCGGGGAGGATCCACGCCGATGAGATCGTCCACCCGGTATCGCTCCGAGCCGGTGAGATAGGCGGCTCGCCCGAGGAGATGCCCGGAGACCGGGGCGGTCAAGAACAGCAACGCCGAGGTCAGCAGGCCGATGCCCACGATGCCCGGCGATGCGGCGGCGATCCCCGACCCGAGGACGACGAGGGCGAGACCGAGCGATGCGGCCTTGGTAGCCGCGTGCATGCGCGACATCGTGGTCGGGAAACGCCACACCCCGAATGCCGCCAGGACTGCGAGGATCACTCCTGCCAGCATGACGATCCCTCCGACGACGGTCATGGCACGTCCCTCCACTCGACGAAGCGTGCGACGAGCACCGTTCCCACGAAAGCGACGAGCGCAACCAGAATCGCAATTGCGGAGTACAGCTCAGAACCCGAGCGCGCCGACTCTGCGCCGATGCCGGCGGCGAGCAGCAGCAGCACGAGATCCACGGCGACGATCCGGTCGACGATCGACGGGCCCTTGATGGCGCGTGCGATCGCAAGGAGCGCTGCGAGACCGAGAGCAACTTGGCACGTGGTCACGAGGGCGTCCACGTCAGCCACCCCCCAACACGGCGGCGACATACACCGCCGGATCCTTCAACTCGGCCGCAGCCCGCAGGCTGAGCTCGCTCAATGGGCCGGCTGCGGCTGCCACCGCGAGACTCAGTACGAGCACGGCGCCGGTCGTCGCGACTTGCATGGGTTTGGCCGTCCCGGCTCCTTCCCGCTCTTCTCCCCAGAACGTGGCGCCCCAGATCTTCGTCATGGAGAACAACGTGAGAACGCTCACCGCCAGACTCACGGCGACGATCGCCCCGCGTCCCAGTGCCAGCCCCTCTTGGACGAGCGCCAGCTTCGCGACGAAACCGCTGAACGGAGGGATCCCCGCCAGGCTGAGAGCGAGCGGGAGGAACAGGGCCGCAACGACCGGTCGGCGGTGCAGGAGCCCGCCGGTCCGGTCGAGGCCGCCTTCGCCGTATTCGGCCTCGACGACACCGGCGACGAGGAAGAGCCCCGTCTTGACGATGATGTGGTGGGTGATGTAGAGCACCGCTGCGGCGATGCCCGCAACCGACAGCATGCCGAGACCCATGATCATGTAGCCGATCTGGCTCACGATGTGAAAGCTGAGGATGCGCTTGACGTCGTTCTGCGCAATTGCGCCCAGCACCCCCACGAACATGGTGGCTCCGGCGACGAACAGCAGCAATCCGGACGGTTCGTCGGAGGGGAACAGCAGGGTCTGGGTTCGGATGATGACGAAGACGCCCACTTTCGTGAGCAGGCCGGCAAAGATCGCGGTCACCGGTGTCGGGGCGGTCGGATACGAGTCGGGGAGCCACATGAACAGCGGGAACAGGGCGGCCTTGATCCCGAACACCACCAGCATCAGCAAGCTGAGTGTCCGAGCGGCCGCCGGGTCGACCTCGGCGAGACGAAGTGACAGATCTGCGAGGTTCACCGTCGCAGTGATGCCGTAGGTGTAGGCGACCATCACGAGGAAGAGCGCCGATGCGAGCAGGTTGATCACCACGTAGGTCATCGTCGATCGGATCTCTCGCTCGGTCGATCGAACCGTCAGCAGGACATAGCTCGAGACGAGCATCACCTCGAACCCGACGAAGAGGTTGAACAGGTCCCCGGTGAGGAGGGACAGGGTGACGCCGGCGGTGAGCGTCAGATACTTGGTGTGGAACCACCAGTCGATTGCGTCGCGACCCAGCTGTGCCATGGCGTAGACGAGCACGGCGACCAGCATCAATGCCGACACGGTGAGGACGATCGCAGAGAACCGGTCTGCAATCAGGGTGATTCCGAATGGCGCCGGCCAGCCGCCCATTTGAGCGGTCAGCGGTCCGAGGTCGTCGACGTGGAAGAGGAGGACTGCGGCTCCGACCGCAGTGCCACCGACGATCCCGAGCGTGATGAGTCGTTGTGCGACCAGTCGGCGACCGACGACCAGGGTGAGGGCGGCGCCCAAGAGCGGGGCCGTGACGAGTGCGGGGAGGAGCCAGCTCATGTCGATGTCTCGCCGCTCGCAGCGATTCTGCGATCTTCGAGGTCGTCCTCGACCTCGTCTGAGCCGGTCAGCAGGTAGCTGCGTAGTGCCAGGCCCAGCAGGAAAGCCGTCACGCCGAAGGTGATGACGATCGCCGTCAGCACCATCGCCTGGGGGAGCGGGTCGGAGACCGTCCCCGGATCGACGCCCTCCGAGAGCACCGGCGGAGCGCCGATGCGCGATGAGCTCAACAGGATGAAGAGGTTGGCCCCGTGTGAGAGCAGCGCCAGTCCGATGATCACCTTCGCCAGCGACCGCTGCAGGAGCAGAAACGTTCCGACGCCGAAGAGCAGCGACACGACGAGGAGACTGATCAGCGTCATGCGTGCCCTTCCTCCGGTTCCTCGACGGAGGGAGCGGCCTCGCCGAGACCGACCACGAGGCGCAGCGCCATACCGATGACGAGCAGGTAGACGCCGAGATCGAACAGCACTGCGGAGACCAGCTTCACCGTGCCGACGACCGGCACGTCGATCTCGACGTAGCCCGATTCGAGAAAGCCGAGACCGAGGAACAGCGGCACGATCGCTGTCAGTGCAGCGATCGACAGGCCGGTGCCCATCAGGGCGGAGGAACGGAACGGGATCAGGCGATTCACGAGTGCGGTCCCGCCTCCGGCCCAGGCGAGCAGGATGAAGACGCCCGCGACGAGGCCGCCGGCGAACCCGCCCCCCGGTTGGTTGTGGCCTGCTGCGAGCAGATAGATCGAGAACACCAGGATCGGGCCGGACACGACGGCGATGCCGGCGTCGAGGATCGTGGAGTGGCGCGCCGGTTTCATGCTGCGTCCTCCTCCTTCTTCGCCCTGACGATCGGCAGCACGAGACCGGCCGCTCCGATGGCGGCGATTGCGAGAACCGTGATCTCGCCAAGGGTGTCGAGCCCCCTGAAGTCCACCAGGATGACGTTCACGACGTTCTGTCCCTGGGCTTCCGAGACGGATCTGGCCAGATACTCCTGGGTTGCGACGGGTTCGGGCGTCGTCGAGGCGAAGCCGAGACCGAGGATGAACACGAAGGTGGCCACTGCTGCGGCGACGGCGACGCGTATCGGCTGGAGGCGCAGCCGTGCGAAGCCCGCCGGGAGTCGTCTGAGCACGAGAGCGAAGAGGCCGATGACCAGTGTCTCGACCAGCAGTTGGGTGACGGCGAGATCGGGTCCGCCGAGGAGCAGATACAGGCCTGCCAGCCCGTATCCGACCGCTCCGAGCAGGATGATGGCGGCGAATCGACGCCGAACGCCGACCAGGCCGATGGTGGCCGCCAGGATCACGAGCGCGATGAGCGTCTCGATGCCCGAGCCGATCGCAGGCACCTCGAGATCCTGCACGTCCACGAGCGCAGTCATCGGGAGGGCGACCGCAACGAACAGGATCGTGCCGAGATAGGCGGGCAGCGACCCATTCTGGATGGTGCCGCTCACGCGGTCGGCCCCGGTGATCAGGCGCCGCACCGAATTGGCGAACACGGCATCCGCCGCTGGCAGCGTCTGTTGCGATCCGCTGATCGCGTCGATGAGGCGCGGTGTGAATGCGATGGCTGCTCCGATTGCGAGCGACGCCAGGGAGAAGGCGAGGGCCGGAACGAAGCCAGGCCACACGGCCAGCTTCGAGGACACCGAGCCGGGAACGGCTGCTCCCGCAGACTCGAACAGACCTTTGGTCCAGGAGGGCACGAGGCCGAGTCCGATGCCGACGGCGGCGAGGACGCTTGCCGGGCCGATGAGTCCCCAGCGAGTTCCGGTCGGGGCGGTGGCAGGCTCCTCCCGGGACGATGCGGCACCGAACGCTCCGACGAGGAAACGTATCGAGTAGGTGACCGTGAGCGCCGAAGCGAGTGTTGCGACGATGATGAGCGTCGGTCCCCGGTCGATGAGGGCGTCGAAGGCAGCTTCCTTCGCAGCGAAACCGAACGTGAGCGGAAGTGCGGACATCGAAGCCGTGGCGGCGATGGCGGTCCAGAAGACGACCGGCTGGCTGGTGCGGAGTCCGTCGAGCAGTCTGAGGTCCCGGGTGCCGGTCAGCTTGTCGATGACGCCGACCGTCATGAACAGGCTCGCCTTGAACGCTGCGTGCGCAACGAGCAGTGCCAGGCCACCGAACACCAGGTTCCGCTCGCCCGCGCCGATCAGAACGAAGAGAAAGCCGAGTTGAGAGACCGTGCCGTAGGCGAGCAGGAGCTTGAGGTCGTTCTGTCGGAGTGCGGTCCAGCCGCCGATGATCATCGTGGTGAACCCGATGACGGCGACGGTGGTGAACCACCACTCGGTCGCTGCGACCGCCAGGAACCCGACCTTCCCGACGAGGAAGATCCCGGCCTTGACCATCGTTGCCGAGTGGAGGAACGCGCTTGCAGGAGTGGGGGCGGCCATCGCTCCGGGGAGCCAGCCGTGAAACGGGAACTGGGCGGACTTGGTGATTGCCCCGAGGAGGATGAGGGCGAAGGCGACCGTTGTCACCGGCCCGGCCTCGAGCGTCGCGCTCATCTCGGAGATCAGGTAGGTGCCCGACTCCTGGGCCAGGATGACCAGGCCTCCGAGGAGCGCGAGTCCTCCGGCGCCGGTGACCAGCGCCGCATGCAGCGCCGCCGATCGTGCTCTGGCGAGGTGATCCGAATAGCCGATCAGCAGATAGGACGTGATGGTGGTCAGCTCCCAGAACACGAAGACCGAGAGCAGGTGATCGGACACCACGATCCCAGTCATCGCTCCGGCGAACAGGGTCATCGTCCCGGCGAAGGTCGCGGCCTTTGCCGACCCGTCGAAGTAACGGGCGGCGTGCAGGAAGATGGCAACGCCGGCTCCTCCGATGACGAGGAGGAACACCGATCCGTAGGCGTCGAGTGCGAGGTCGAATGTGAGATCGAGGCTCGGCACCCAGGCGACCCTCGATGTGATCGTGGCGCCGTCGAGCGTCTCGGGGAGACGGGTGATGGCGTATCCGAGCGTCGCGGCGGGGCCGAGTGCCCCGATCAGGAAGGCGGATCGCCCGACGCGATGGCGCGCCGACACCAACACGAGTGCGAGGAGGGCGTGCCCGACTACGAGAGCAAGCATGCGAAGGAGATTACACGAATTTCAATACGGGTTATAATCGTCGTATATGATGACTCGGCGCCACGAGGTGAATGCATGAGTTGGACGTTCTTCACGAATCACGCACACGTGCTCGTTTGTATCGCACAGGATCCGGACCTTCGGTTGCGAGAGGTCGCAGACCGGGTCGGCATCACCGAGCGGGCTGCGCAGCGGATCGTAGCGGAGCTCGAAGAGAGCGGATATCTGTCTCACGAGAGGGTTGGTCGGCGCAATCACTACCAGGTGGAGCTCGACACCCCGCTCCGACACCCCATCGAATCCCACGTCGCCATCGGTGAGATCCTCGAGACCCTGCAGGCTTCGGCGTCGGGCTGAAACCCGGGAACCGAAACGCTTCGTTCGTCCGTCACAGAGATGACACGACGATTTGGAGCGACCAGTGCGACGATTCGCAGCCCTCTGTGTGATCTCTCTCGTGGCTGCGGCGTGCGCCACGCAGGAGGTCGCAACGACCACCACAGACGACGATTCCGGTCCCGTTGGCGTGTTCGCCTCCGAACTGATCGTGCTCGACTCGTGTGACGAGTTGTTGGACTACTACATCGCCAACGCCCTCGAGATCGTCGGGCCCTACGGGCTCGGAACGTACGGCGGCCCGTGGTACGACACCCCCGATACGGCGACGGACGATGCCGGCGTGGCAGAAGGCGGCGCGCCTGCGCCGAGCCGCGACTACACCGACACCAACGTCCAAGTGGAAGGCGTCGACGAGGCCGACATCGTCAAGACGGACGGATTCAGGATCGTGACCGCCCTCGACGATCACATCCGGACCTGGGAGGTCGGCGAACCCGGCGCCACCCACGTCGGGAGTCTGCAACTGCCCTTCTGGCCGCAGGCCATGTTCCTCCGAGGCGACACCGTGGTGACCATGGGCGGTGTCTGGGATGTGCGGCCGCTCGGGATCGCTGCGGAGGCGGACATCGCCCCGTCCTACGGCTCGTCGATCACGCGAATCGCAGAGGTCGACATCTCCGATCTCGCCGACCCCAAGATCGTGCGAACGGTGGACCTCGACGGTGCGTACGTGCAGTCTCGTCTCGTCGATGGTTCGCTGCGGGTTGCGATCAACTCGAATCCTGTCGGATTCGAGTGGGAGTATCCGACCGGTGGCGGCCTCCGGGCAGAGCGCGAGGCGACCGAGGCCAACAGGGAGATCATCCGGAACTCGACGATCGCAAACTGGCTCCCGTACTCGGTGGTGACCGATGGGCGGACCGAATCCGAAGGCGATCTGCTCGACTGCACCAAGGTCATGGTCCCCA
>CBDTXZ010000080.1:0-13099 GCA_965364515.1 uncultured bacterium | reverse complement strand
CCGGAGTTCATCTGTGAGGCGAATCGAGCCCCTCGAGCTCGATCCTTCGTCCAGACCGATCCATGGAGCCCGAACCGCGAGTCGTTCGCCAGCGCGAGCGCCTCGTCCTCGTCCTGCACTCTGATCACCGGGAGCACCGGACCGAACGTCTCGTCCCGGGTGATCAACATCGAATGATCGACGTCCACCATCAGCGTCGGCTCGTAGTAGATCCCCGTCGGCGTTTCTGCCCGGCGACCTCCTCGAACCACTCTGGCACCCTTCGACACCGCGTCCTCCACATGGGCCTGGACGATGTCGAGCTGGGGAGCATGGATCACCGGGCCGATCTCTCGTTTGTCTCCGGTGCCGGCGGCGACCGTGTCGAAGCGGCTCTGGAGCTCAGACATGAAATCGTCGTACACGGCGTCGACGACATACACCCGCTCCACGGCGGTGCACGCCTGTCCTCCGTTCAACATCCCTCCCCACAAGGCGGCTCGGGCGGCCTGGGACAGGTCGGCATCTTCGAGGACGACCATCGCGTCGTTGCCGCCGAGCTCGAGCACCACCGGTGTCAATCGTTCGGCCGCACGGGCGGCAACGAGCTTGCCAACCCGCGTCGAACCCGTGAACGAGAGGACGTCGACCGGCGCGTCGATCAGCGCCGAACCAACATCTCCGGCGCCGTGAACGACCTGAACGAGATCCTCGGGCAGGTCGGCTTTTCGGGCGAGGTCGGCGAACAGCTCCCCCGTGAGCGGTGTCACCTCCGACGGTTTGATCACGACGGAGCAACCGGCGGCGAGTGCAGTTGCGACGGGGATCATTGCAAGGAAGAAGGGGTAGTTGTTCGGGCTGATCACACCCGTGACACCGCGCGGGTGATATTCGGTCCACCCCTTGGTGCTCACATACGGCCATGAACCACCCCGACGGGGTTTCAGGATCTTCTCTGCATGGCGCAAGTAGAAGTCGAGCACGGAGAGAGCGGGGAGAACGTCGGTTGCGTATGCAGCCTCCAACGGTTTCCCGGTCTCGGAGGAGACGCACTCGGCGATCCGCTCACCCTCTGCGAGCGTGGTCCGCTTGAAACGGCGCAAGTGAGCTCGCCGCTCGGCATGGGTCAGCGCACTCCAACTGGTGAAGGCCTTACGGGAACGATCCACTATTCCGGCCACGTCCTGCGGGGGTGTGACGTCGACGTCACCAACCACGAGACCGGTCCGCGGATCGGTGGAAACCAGTGTCTGGGTCATACAGGTGATGTTATGTCCTTGCACCAGAATCGGGGTCAGAGATCACCCACCCGGTACGGGCTCGGCCGGCGAGGCCTCCGAGGGAATCTGGGCGGTGCAAGAATGCCTTTGGTGACCCGAGCCGACCGACTGCCCCCGCACCTCCGTACGCCAACTGCACCGATCGCCAACCCCGAGAACGTGGTCCTCGGCGATCGCTGGCGCATCTCGGTGATCGACTCCGGGCTGATCCGCCTGGAATGGCGCCCATCCGGCAGATTCGAGGACAGGGCGTCACAGACGGTTCTCAACCGGTCGGGCGATCCGGTCGCGATGACGATTCGTGAATCGGAAGACACCATCGAGATCATCACCGATCGCGCCCATCTCACGTACGACCGAGGGCCATTCTCCAGGCCGCCACGGCGATCCCCACAACGACGAATACCACGGTCAAGCGACGCATCACGACCGCCTCCACCACTCGGCGTCCAGCCCAGTCTGCGCAGGGTCAAGAGCACAACGTCACGGCCGCCAAACAGCCGCGACACCAGACCAGGCGACCCCTTCGATGGCGCAAGTCGTCGGAGAGGTGTCGGTGGATGGGATCGCCGGTGTCGATCGTCTCCGGCAGGTCGAAGCAGAGAAGTGGCGTACACGCCGCACGACAGCACGGGACAGGTATATGGTCGGTTCGGACGCCCCGCACAGGGGCGAGGGTTGAAGAGGAGGTCTTCACATGTCCGATCACCCGAATCTCGAGCAGGCCAAGAAGGGCTACACCGCTTTCGCAGAGGGCGATATGGCGACGGTCAGCTCCGTCCTCAGCGATGACATCGTCTGGCACGTCGCCGGGGACAACCAGCTGTCGGGCGACTACGAGGGCAAGGAGGCGGTTCTCGGCTTCTTCGGCCGTCTCATGCAGGAAACCGGCGGCACCTTCAAGAACGACATCCACGACATCCTCGTCAACGACGAGCATGGCGTTGCGATCGTCGAGTCATCGGCGAGCAGAAACGGCAAATCGATCGATACGCAGGCCGTGCACGTCTTCCACATGCGTGACGGGCTGATGACCGAGTTCTGGAACATCACCAATCAACAAGAGGCTTGGGACGACTTCTACGGCTGAATCACGCCTGCGAAGCAGAACAGGGCGTGGCGGTCGAGGGGCCGCTCGGACCTGCGGTTCTTCCTCGAGCTGAGGATCGACGATCCAACATCGTCAGTCGTGTGAGAGTGGCACGAATGGGGACCGGCCTCCATCAAACGATCGATTGGGCGAGAACGTGGACGCTCGGCGACTCCGTCGCAAACCGTCCACGTTCTCGCCGATCTTCAGACTTCCTCGCCGACCCACACCTCGACCGTTTCTGGAATGACGCCGCCTTCTTTCACCGGACCCTCCTGAAACGCATCGCTTGAGATGAGATCCAGAAACGCCTTCGCTGCGCTCCGGTCGGCAAACTCGTGGTGAACGGTCACGAGAGCGGCGTCGTCCAGGTCACGCAGGACCCGTGAGGCAGTGACGCCGTGTTGCTTGACGAAGTCTGCGCCGCTGTCGAAGTTCTCTTTCCACGTGTCGTAGTCCTTCACCTTGGCTCGCAGGGCGAGTAGAACCGCCATTCATTGACCTCCTGGTCGTCATTCCCGACAGTAGGTCGCAGCGGACCATCCGCCGATGAGCCGGGGTTCCTCACCCAGTCCGGATCATCGAGAGCAGCATCTTGGTGGGCTCGTCGGCGTAGACCGAATGCGGTTCCCCGGCTCCCAGAAGCATCCACGAACTCGGAGTGAGTCTGTGCCGCTCCCCCGCCACCTCCACAGTGAGCGACCCCGAAATCACCTGCACGACGACCGGAACCGAAGCGGTGTGCTCCGTGAGCTCTTGACCTTCATCGAAAGCGAACGCGACCAGCCTGACCGGGTTGTCCGTCGCGAGCACCCGGCTCAGCGTCCCGTCCTTCGGTATCTCGATCTCGGCTGCTACGTCCTCGAGCAATGAATAGGCCATGGGATCCTCTCGTCTCTCCGTCGACGACTTGAACCTACCGAAGGCGGACGGGAGACCCTCTCCCGGTCGACTCGATCGCCGCAACTGCAACTGTCAGGGCTGCTCGGGCATCGGCGCCGGTAACTTGGGAAGGCTCCCCATTGCGGACCGCCTTCACGAACGCAGCCATCTCGGCCGTGTACGCCTCCGAGAACATCTCGACGAAGCTCCTCACCGTCTCTGCCGAGCGCCCGCCTTCATCGGAGAGCACCGTTCCGGTTCGTCGCCCATCACCCATCGTCGCCATGCCGGCAGACCCGAACACCTCAGCACGGACGTCGTAGCCGTAGGCAGCCTCGAAACACGCTTCGGCGACGCCGGTCGCTCCGTTGTCGAACCGAATCATGACGACGGCCGTGTCGAGCAGACCCCGATCCCGCCAACCAGGCTCGACGATGGCGTCGGCGACCGCATACACCTCGATCGGTTCGGCACCTGGATTGAGAAACCGAAGGACGTCGAAGTCGTGGATCAGGGTTTCGAGGAAGATCGTGTTCGGAGCGATCCGGGAAGGCTCGAATCCGGGATCACGTGTGAGGGACCGGATGAGCCGTGGAGTGCCGACTCGTCCTTCATCGAGGAGGCGCCGTGCTGCGCGCCAGTCTGCAGCAAAACGGCGTTGGAAACCGACCTGAAGGATGACCCCGGCCGACGCAGCTGCAGAGATCGCCCGGTCTGCCTCCTCGAGCTCGACTGCCATCGGTTTCTCGCAGAAGACGTGCTTGCCGGCGGACGCCGCAGCGGCGACCAGATCGGCGTGGGCTCGGGCCGGAGCCGTGATGACGACCGCATCGATATCGGGATCTGCCAACACCTCGTCCGGATCCGAAGCTGCAACGGGCACTCCCAGTCGCTGGGCAGTCCGTTCGGCCACGCCGGCGTCGGGGTCGACGATCGCGGCGAGGCGGGCACCTGGGACACGGACGGCGAGGGACTCGGCATGAAACGATCCCATGGTTCCGGCACCGATCAAGCCGATCGAGACGAGCCCCGGCCTACGAGACGCTGTCGCCCTGTCTGTATCTTGGTGTCCCACACTCCCAGTCTCGCACGATTTCGGGAACGCGATGTCGGCCAGCCGACCGCAATCGTCCAGGTGCGATCCAGCACTGTCTCCTGACGTCGTCCGAACAGATGTGCTTCCAACGCCCGTCCCGTCATTCATGGACGAGTTGCACCCTGAGCGAACCATCGTTTCGAACGAGCACAGCGGTGATGAGGCGACTCGCAGTCATCCCAGATGCTGCGTCGTAGCGCTGCAGGTAGGTGGTGACGTAGGCGTCCTGAGCCAGCTGACCGATGACCAGGAAATCGACTCTGGGGGTCACCGAATCGTCGGCAAAGCGTCCGTGAAGCGAAGGGAGGAACTCACGAGAGTCGTCCTGATGGTGATGAATCAGGGCATTCGGGCATTGATCAGTGGATCGCAAGCCGCGCTTGTGACAACTGGGTCAGCGAGCCGGGCTCCAGGACAGCCGGCACGGGCGTCAGCCGCTCACGCTCCCAGGAGGTAGAAGACGGTGATCAGCGCAACCAGCACCAGAGCCCCAGTGCCGAGGGCCTCTGCAAGTCGATTCTCGGTTGTCTTTCGTTTCGGTCGCTCTGCCATGGTCCCTCTGCTTTCGTGTCCGTCCTCTCCTTGTCGGCACGGGTGTTCGATTCTTCAGGTCACCCGGTTGGCAACAAGGTCGCAGGTGTTCGAGATGCGTCCGGGGTCGCATATCGGGCGCTACCAGCACCGCATGGGGATGAGATGGCCTAGCGCGGTCGAGGTCCCTTGACTTGCTGCAATTTGCACTATATCGTCACTGCACCTTGCAGTACCTCTCGTGCTCAGGGCGTACACCGGTGCGTGAGGAGAAGGACCAATGGAGATCGCCAACCACATCGAGGCGATCGGCCGGGAGGGTGAAAGGCTTGCCACCGCCGCCTCGCAAGCAGGGCTCGATGCCTCCATCCGCTGGTGCCCGGGTTGGGACATGCGTGAGCTTCTCCGTCACTTGAGCGAAATCCACCTCTGGGCGGCGTCTCACGTCGCCAGACGCGCGGTACGAGAAGGAGTCTCTGAACTGAACGACCTCGAGACTGCCTGGCCGGACCTGGCGATCTTCTGGCCGGAAGACGACGACCTCGTCGACCACTACCTCGCCACGAACAAGAACCTCGTCCGCCAGCTCGACGCGGCACCGACCGACCTCGATACCTGGACATTTCTCCCCGCACCATCGCCCCGCAAGATGTGGGCTCGCCGCCAAGCCCATGAAACGTCGATCCACCGGATCGACGCCGAGTCGGCCACAGCAGAGATGGCTGGGTTCGATCCGGCGTTCGCCTCCGATGGCATCGACGAGATCCTGACCGCGATGGCACCCCGGACCAACGAACTCCCACTCGAGTCCCCCGTGACGATGGCGATCCACCCCACCGATGTTGGCGAACGCTGGCTCGTCACCATGGGACCGGACGGAATCGAGACCACCCGAGACGACGGCCCCGCCGACCTCAGCCTCACAGGACGAGCATCCGACCTGTACCTCGCCGTCTGGAACCGGGGTGACGACTCCGCCATCCACCTGACCGGCGATCGCTCTGTCCTGCAGACCTGGCGAGACCGCCACCGGTCCCGATGGCCGCGCACCCGAGACGAAGACGACGCACGGGCGCAGGCCGCCGGATGACCTACCCGGTGAACGTCGCAGATGGGACATGCAGTGCGCAGACACGACACGTCGCCACGGGGATGCACGGCCGACACGTTCGCCATGCCACGGAAGAGGCGGCATGACCACACGGCGCAATCGGGTCTTCTCAGACGGTCTGCGATGGAGCGTCACCATCCTTCTCGCCGGCCTGATCTCGATCCCGGCCTGCAGTTCGGAGACGCTGCCGGAGGCCGGGGCCCCTCTGCCGGTGCCGACCACCACGAGCGCCAGGACGGCGACCACCTTCACCCCTGCGACAACCACGACCACAGCGCCGGCGTCCACCCTCCCCGAATGCGTCGCTTCCCTCGTCCCGGGATCGTCCGCCGTGCTTTGCGAGGGCGCGGTCTACGATCTCGGCATCCCCGAGGACTGCTTCGACACGTCCTGCGGCCTCATCGTGGACTATCCCCCAGGAAGCCTGAACGGTGAGCAGACAGACGCCTACACGAACTTGAAGGCGCTCGGCACCGGTGCCGGCTACATCGTCGTCCAACCCAACAGCGCCAGCGGAGCGTGGGCAGCAGGTCGCGACAGGGTCTTCTTCGATGCGCTCATCGCAGCCCTCGACATCGATCCCTCCCGAGTGCACGTCGGAGGGGCATCCCGCGGCGGGTGGCAGACATGGCATTTCATATGCGACCACGCCGACCTGATCGCGTCTGCAGCACCCCACGCTTCCGGTGCCGGAAACATGCGCGGCGAGTCCTGTGACTTCGACGACGACCGCTCGCCCGTCGAGCAAGTCGACATCCTGATGTCGCACGGCCGCATGGACTCGGTCGTTCGGTTCGCACGGGGGGTGACCCAACTCGATTTGGTCATCGAGAGTTGGAACATGGCCCCGAGCGAGGTCCTCGTCGACGACACCGACTACCGGTGGACTCGGTGGACCAACGATCAGGGAACCGTCCTCGAATTCATCGAGTTCGACTGGACGACCCCGACCGGAGAGGGCCACTGCTACCCCGGTGGCGTGGGAAGCGGCGGATGCGGGATCGACACGCCCGTCCATTACGGCGAAGCCGCCCTCGCCTTCTACATCGCTCACCCGAAGGACGAGTAGCGGTACATCCGATCGAGAGAAGGACGCCGCTGAGCGCGCGCTCCCACCCGACGGCAGACACGACACCGCGATCGATGGAACCAAGCCGGCCTTCGGTTACTCCGGCCGGACGATGCTCAGCCGTTCGGGTGGCCGCCTGAGGTGCGACGGTCGAACGTAATGGGCCGTTCTGGCTCATTCGGTCACCGGCGGTCGGTAGCCTCTGCCGGCATACGAGGGAGGCATGGCGTGCATTCGGTGTTGAACATGATCCACGTGTCTGGAGCGGTGTTGTGGGGTGGTGCGGCGCTGTACGCCGCGTTCTTCCTCACTCCTGCGGCCAAGGCGGCGGGTGACGCCGCCGGGCCGTTCATGGGGGCCCTGGTCAGGGGGCGGCTGGCTGCCACGATGACCGCCGCCTCGTTGCTCACAGTCGGCAGCGGCCTGTGGCTGTGGATCCGTCGCTTCGGCGACTCGATGCCAACCGGGTTCTCCGGCGTCGCCATCAGTATTGGGGCGGTGGCCGGCATCGTCGCCCTGGTGATCGCACTGTTCCGAGTGCTCCCGACGGTCACAGCGATCCGTACGCTCGTCACGGAGATCTCCTCCGGGGAAGGCCCACCGAGCGCCGATCAGATGGGCAGGATGGGCACGTTGCGAGGCCGGATGGTCTCGGCGGGCAACCTACTGGCCGGGGCGGTGGTCGTCGCCGTGATCGGGATGGGGCTCGGAGGCTGATCCGACATCACCGTCGCTCGCGATGACCCCTCGTCGAACGCCGCCTGTGGGTTTCCTCTCGACTCCACCGACCGGACGGCCGGCAAGTCGCAGCCGGCATCCAGGCCCAACAGCGGCCAAAGGAGAACCCCACGATCTACTGTGCGATGGCCTGATCCTCCTCCGGACCGACGGTCAGCGGTCGACGGCGTAGACCCTCCAGGAGCCGGGCACCCCCCGGAGCTCACGCTCGCCGAGGTCCACGAACGACACACCGGATCCGGCGCTGATGTCGCGCACCGATCCGGATGCGAGGATCTCGCCTGGACCCGCCATGCCGGCGATCCGAGCGCCGATGTGGACCGACAGTCCGGCGATGTCGTCTCCGATGAGCTCTACCTCCCCGGTGTGCACGCCCGCCCGGACTTCGAGGCCCTGGCGGGCTGCGTCATCGATGATCGCCTGAGCACACCGGATCGCACGCCCCGGCCCGTCGAAGCGTGCGAGGAATCCGTCACCGGCCGACCCGACCTCGATGCCCCGATGGACTGCTATCTCCCGACGGGCCGCCGCATGATGGGTCTCTAGCAGTCCGCTCCACGCCGCATCACCCATAGAGGCCACTCGGTCGGTCGATGCAACGAGGTCGGTGAACAGCACCGTGGCGAGCACGCGCTCGGTCACCGACTGGACCCGTTCACCGGTGAGAAACTCTCGGATGTCGGTGATCACCGAGTCGGGTCGCAGCCAGGCGGTGTGCCCCGACCCCGATCGCTCGATGTAGCGGGCTCCGGGAATGCGCTCAGCGAGCCAGCGACC
Source organism: uncultured bacterium (assembly GCA_965364515.1). Classification (GTDB taxonomy): domain Bacteria; phylum Actinomycetota; class Acidimicrobiia; order Spongiisociales; family ZC4RG35; genus JAHEDH01. The sequence goes on along the minus strand of CBDTXZ010000080.1, from coordinate 4,546 downwards.
ATTCTCGACCCGGACCACCTCATCGCCCGCGCAGTGGAGCACGAGCGTGGGTGTGCGGACCGTGGGGGCGATCTCGCGCATGTCGATCTCCCGGGCGACCCTCATCCAATCGACCGCGTCCCTCGGGGCGCATGCGTTGATGGAGAGACGCAGCAGATGGCTGTTGAGCCACGTGGGGTCCTCGAGTTCCCGGCCAAAGATGCCGTACGCCCAGAGCTCGGACATCTTGGCCCACCGCGCTGGCACTCGTGCGAGGCTCTCCTCGAACGCAGCATCGCCCTCTGCACCCCACGCCCACGCTTCGTCCGAGCGCTGCCGGACCCAGGATCCCTGCAGGATCAGATGCGAGGTGCGTTCCGGGTGCGCCGCTGCGAACAACATCGCCAATGGCCCACCCTCGGACTCGCCGAGCATCGCGGCCCGGTCGATGCCGGCATGATCCAGCACAGCCCTGATGTCGTCCATCCGCACCTCGAGCGGCGTGCCGCGAGCCCCTCGCGACGACATGCCCATGCCTCGCTTGTCGTACACGATCAGCTTCGTGAACTCGCCCAGCGATTCGAAGAAGCGGCGGACTGGCGGGAACGACCAGTTGACATCGAGGTGGCTGACGAAACCGAGGGTGTACACCAGCGGGATCTCACCTTGGCCGGTGATCGTGTAAGCGATGTCCGCATCATCACCGGGGGCGAAACGGATCTCGGGCATCTCCTGACCATACGTCGGAGAGGGAACCAACGTCCAAGGAGAGGCCGTCTGTTGGGGCTGATCTTCAGATCCACGACCTGCAACATACTGCTGCGTGTCTGGCGATCGCAGCGAGTGGCAATGTCAGGCGATTCTGCCCATGCTCGGGCACGAGAGTCGGCATCGAAGACATAATCATGCGTTCGCGTCGGAACTCCGAGTACGGATCCATCTGGTGAGAACCGGAAGCCCTCGCCGGTGACGAAGTCGTCGACCTCGAGATACGAAATCCGCTCACCGGTGTCCGCACGTATCAGGAGCGATGGCGACGTCTCGCCCGCCGGCGCGGTGTCAGGTCGTGAGGGACATCCTGCCCTCGTCGGGGATGATCGCGCCCAGGATCCAACCGACGATCGAGATCACGATGGACGCCCAGAACGTGGTCCACCAGAACCCATCTGATGTCAGACCGAGGTTGAAAACGTCAGGGCCCGAAAACCAGACCGCAAGCTGAAGCACCAGGGCATTCACGATGATCAGAAAGAGACCGAGCGTGAGCACGATCAGTGGGAGGCTGAAGAACTGGAGGATGGGTTTGATGATTGCGTTGGAAACGCCGACGATCACGGCCACGATCAACAGTTGCCACCATTCGCCGTCGAACTCGAACCCGTCCACGATCCACACCGCCACCCACACCGACGCCGCAGTTCCGAGCAATGTCAAGAGTCGTGCCATCTGCCAACCGTATCATCTGCCGCAGACGCAAACCGGGATATTGCCCACCGAGTCGGTTCATCGCATGGACTCGCCGAATCCGACGACTGGGCGACCTCCGATGCTTGCACCGCTCACGCGAGAGTCACCCTTGACGTCCGTGTCAGCAACACCCGTGAGGTTGGCGATCATCGAACAAGCACGCCGCAGCAAAGACTGCGACAGTCCAGCGGACACGGCTCTGTCTACGAACAGACCACCCGGAGACGACCCCCACGGCGTCGACCTGGTGCCGTGTGTGCTCTGCGGGGATCAGTCCAGCGTGCTCACCGCCAGCGGACCGTACTGCTCCCCCCACGCCGTTGCGAACATCCACAAGACCTTGATGATCGTCAACCGCTCGATCGGCAAGGTGACGCCATGAGGCCGCTCGCCACCCTCACGGGTCGTCACGACCGCCACACCGATCCCAACTGCACCCACCCCATCACCATCGACGACCAGGTGGCCGGTCTCAAATGCCGCCGTTGTGTCGAGTGTGACCACATCTCGATCCATCACGTCAGGGAGGGACCAACAGGCACCCTGTTCATCGCCCCCCGCCCCGCCGACCACTGACCAACAACCCACACCTGCGCCAGTCGAACCCGGAGTCCACGATCTCGGACTCCGGGTTCTCGCACAACCAAGGTCATCAGAGTCCTCGAGCGACCTCACAGGTGCGTCCGATCGACACCCCGCAGAATGCAGACGAGGGTCGGAGCCTGCCTCCCACTTCAGACTCCGACCCTCGTCGAGATGACGTTTCCGGGCCGGTGCCCATACCGGGCCGGAAACGTCTCCAGGTTCCCTACCCCTTCGGAAACCGTTACACCAATCACATCGACCAAACCAGAACAACAACCTGAGCATCAAACGAAACAACCCCAACAGAACTAGCCCCTGGGATGGCAACCCTGGCAAGACACAAGCCACCGACCATCGGCCATGACCACTTGAAGTCCCCCGCGGCTGTTGGGGATGAGGTGTAGCTTGGTTTGATGGCTTCTGGCGGTGTCAAGGGTGATGATGCGACGTGGCGTGAAGACGTGGCTGACTTTGCGCCGCCGGTACGTGTGGAACCGTCGCCTCGCTGGGTGAGGGTGGTGCTTGCAGGACGTACGGTTGCGGAATCGAAACAGCCGATGCTCCATGTCTCCTACGGCAGGCCGATCCGGCCTGGCTCCCGCAAACCTGAACTCCCTACCTACTTCTTTGCCTCGGACGGGGTTGACACGTCGATCCTCGAACCGGCGGACGTAGTTGATGGTCGGCAGTGGTGGCACGCCAACCTGGAAGATCGAATTGTCGAGTACGCGGCATGGTCATACGCCGAACCGACCGGAGTTGTTCGGGATCTTGCAGGCCACATCACGTTCGACTGGGATCAGATGGACGCCTGGTACGAAGAAGCCGAAGAAATCTACGAACACGCCCGAGACCCCCAACATCGGGTCGACCTGATCACCTCAACCAGACAGATCGAAGTCGCATTCAACGGACAGAAGCTCGCATCATCCGGCCGCCCGCGTCTGCTGTTCGAAACATCCCTTCCAACCCGCTACTACCTGCCAGCCGAAGACGTGAACTTCGACTACCTCGAACCCTCCAGCCTGGTAACCCGCTGCCCATACAAAGGAATCGCCAAGTTCTGGTCGGTCAAAGACGCAGGACGCGAAGGCCGCAACGTGGCCTGGTCATATCCTGACCCAATCGCTGAGAACCCAAAGATCAAAGACCTCGTCGCCTTCTACAACGAACGAGTCGACATCACCCTCGACGGCAAGCACCTCGCACGACCACTCACCCCCTGGTCCTAAGCAGCCCCACATACCAGCACGTCGGTACACGCCACAGAGATGCATCTCGGTCGGCGAAACGGCTCAACGCACAGTCACTCAACCGTATCGTGAACTGAACCTCCCCGGGTTTCACGCAGTCTCGGTTGTTTGAGTCATGACCGTTTGGTCTGACTTCTGTCGTTGGTAGTGGTTGTTCTCGTATTCGACTGGCGGGATTCTGCCGAGCTCGTGGAAGATCCGCCGATGGTTGAACCAGTCGACCCATTCGAGGGTGGCGAGCTCGAGATCGTCGAGGCCTCGCCATGGCCCCCGGTTACGGACCAGTTCGGTCTTGTAGAGACCGATGATCGTCTCGGCGAGCGCGTTGTCGTAGGAGTCGCCTCTCGATCCGACCGACGCCGCCACACCGGCTTCGGCGAGTCGTTCTGTGTAACGGATCGACAGGTATTGAGTTCCACGATCCGAATGATGAACCAGACCGTCGAGGGGTTCATCAGCCCGGTTGCGTTCCCAGATGGCCTGTTCCAACGCGTCGAGCGTCAGGTCCGTCTTGAGTGACCGTGAGGCGTGCCAGCCGACGATGCGACGGCTGTATGCGTCGGTCACGAACGACACGTAGACGAATCCCGACCAGGTTCGCACATAGGTGATGTCGGCCACCCACAGCCGGTTCGGACCGGCGACGGTGAACTGGCGGTCAACCAGATCAGCCGGCCTCACCGCCGGGTCCTCAGCAGCGATCGTGGTCCGGCGGGGTTTGCCTCTGACCGCTCCACGGATACCAAGCTCACCCATCAGCCGTTCCACCGTGCAGCGAGCCACCTCGATCCCTTCACGGTTCAGCTGCGCCCAGATCTTGGGTGCGCCATACACCCCGAAGTTCTCTGTGAACACCCGCTGGATCTCACGTTTCAACTCCTCATCCCGGATCGACCGAGCCGAGGGTGGGCGACGTTTCGCCGACCAATAGGTGGATGGGGCGAACTGCAATGCGCTGCAGATCGGCTCGACCCCGAACCTGTCCCGATTGCCATCGATGAACCGGATCACGTCTTGCGTCGACCGTCGAGCTCGGTCGCGAAGAAAAGCGATGCCGAACGCAGAATCTCGTTGGCTCGACGCAGCTCGAAGTTCTCCCGCTCCAACTGTTTCAGCCGTTCACGCTCATCAGTCGTCACACCAGGCCGCCGACCCTCATCGACATCAGCACGACGCATCCACTTCCGCACCGTCTCAGCCGTCGGACCCAACATCTCCGCCACCGCACAGATCGCTGCCCACTCCGACCCGTACACCGCCTC
>CBDTXZ010000079.1:0-13218 GCA_965364515.1 uncultured bacterium | reverse complement strand
TTGATGTCTGCGGAAGCCATCGGCTCGAAGAGGCGGGCCGCAACACCGGGAAAGTCTGGCACCCCGCGGATCGTGAGCTTGGCCTCGGACGTGTCGTGAGCGATGCCACTGATGACGGCCTGTTCCATGGTGGTCTCCTTCACCCAGGTCCCTGGATTGTCGTTGAACGAAGATCGGACGTGTATGGGAATATGGAACCGACGACCGAACTCGACCGATCGGCTCATCAGCACCCCTGCTCCGGACGCGGACAGCTCGAGCATCTCCTCGAACGAGACCTCATCGAGCTTCTTGGCGGCCGGGACGATCCGCGGGTCGGCCGTGTAGACACCGTCGACGTCGGTGAAGATCTCGCATGCATCGGCGCCGAGCGACGCGGCGAGCGCAACCGCCGTGGCGTCGGACCCTCCACGCCCGAGCGTCGTGATCTCACGTGACTCGGGATCGACTCCCTGAAAGCCTGCGACGATGACGACCTTCCCGTCCTCGAGCGACTCCTTCACCCGGGTTCCGCGGATCTCGGTGATCTTGGCGGCGCCGTGGGCGGCATCGGTGAGGATTCCGGCCTGAGAACCGGTGAACGAGACCGCTTCTACTCCCCGACGCTCGATCGCCATCGCGGTGAGCGCCATCGAGATCCGCTCTCCGGCGGTGAGGAGCATGTCCATCTCTCGCGCTGGAGGCTCGGGGTTGACCGCAGTCGCCAGCGTGATCAGCTCGTCGGTGGTCTTGCCCATCGCAGAAACGACCACGACCACGTCGTGACCGGCTGCCTTCGTGGCGCAAATCCGATCTGCGACTGCCGAGATTCTCTCTGGTGAGGCGACGGAGGTACCGCCGTACTTCTGGACGATGAGCATGGAAACCCTGGTGAGTTCTCGTGAGGATACGACACCGGCGCCGAACTCCGAATCTCCGGGGCCGGTTACCCTGACCGTCCGATGGCCAGCGAGAAACAGCAACGACAGAAGGAACTCAGGCAGGCGAAGCGCGAAGCCGAGCGCAAGGCGGCGCAGCGCAAGGAGATCTTCAGGCGCATCCGCATGGCGCTCGGACTCGGACTCGCCGTCGCCGTGGTGCTGGTCGTGGTCCCGGCGCTCACCGGGGGCGAGGAGGGGCTGCCCCCGGCGTACGCCGAGCTCCGCGAGCAGCCAACCGCGTGCGGCGCCGAGACGCCGCCCGCTGCCGAAGAGGTCGATTACGACGCTCCCGACGAGGTGGAGCTCTCCGATGGCGCCACTGCAACCATCGAGACCTCCTGTGGCGAGATCGTCATCGAGCTCGACATCGAGACCTCCCCACTGTCGGTCAACTCGTTCGCGTGGCTCGCACAGCAGGGGTTCTACGAGGGAACCGCGTTCCACAGGATCGTCGACGACTTCGTCATCCAGGGTGGTGACCCGACGGCGTCCGGAACCGGAGGCCCTGGATACAACGTCCCCGACGAGTTCCCCGACGACGACTTCGTGTACGAAGAGGGGGTCGTGGCCTTGGCGAAGGCCCCGGCCAGCAACTCGACGGGCAGCCAGTTCTTCATCGTTCATGGCTCCCAGGGGGCGATCCTCTCCCCCACCTTCAACGTCATCGGGCGAGTGGTGTCGGGTATGGACACCGTGCAGGCGATCGCCGACATCGAGACGGTCCGGGGGGCGACTCGGGAGGAGAGCAAGCCCACCGAGACCGCCTACATCGAGAGCATCCGAATCGACGAGTAGCGGCCCGCCCGCGCCGACGGAGCAGGCCCGCCTGGCCCGCAGGCCGATACGCCGAGCCCTCAGAGCGCCCATGAGTGCGGAGCCGAGACGAAACGATCGACCTTCGGCCCACTTCCGCTCGCCTAGCCTCGCCTCGATGGCGATCGACCTCCACACGCACAGCTCCTTCTCGGATGGCTCCGACTCGCCCGAGGAGTTGTTCCAACACGCTGCCGAGATGCGCCTCACCGCAGTCGCCTTGACCGACCACGACACCCTCGAGGGGATTCCCGAGGCCAGGGCGGCCGCCGAGGCGCGCGGAATCGAACTGATCCCAGGCGTCGAATTGTCGCTCGACTACGACAGAGGCGGGATGCATCTGGTCGTGCTCTGGCTGGATCTCGGCGCCGGGCCACTTCAGGATCGCCTGGCCGGACTGCAGGCTGCCCGTGACGGGCGAAACGCTCGGATCGTGGAACGTCTCGAGGATCTGGGCCTCCGGATCTCACTCGACGAGGTGCTCGAACAGGCAGGACAGGGAACGGTGGGACGTCCGCACATCGCCGCCGTCATGGTCCGCCACGGCTACGTCGATTCGATGGAACAGGCATTCGACGAGTATCTCGGCAACGGTCGGCCCGCCTACGTCGGTCGGGAGCGCCTCGGGGCGCGAGAGGCGATCCAACTCGCCCGGGCATCCGGTGCCGTCCCGATCCTCGCCCACCCGCACACGCTCGGGATCGACAATCGGTTCGAGATGGCGGACCTGCTCGCCGACCTCGGCGCACATGGGTTGATCGGGATCGAGTGCCACTACGGCAGCTACCCCGCCGATGGACGGGCGGGAATGGTGGCGCTGGCGGATCGGTTCGGGCTGCTGGCTTCGGGTGGCTCCGACTATCACGGCAGCTACAAACACGACGTCGCACTCGGTCTCGGCCGTGCCGGGATCCCGGTGCCCGACTCGATCCTCGACGACCTCCGGCATTTCGCCGTGACCCGATGAGTCGTCGCTCGGCTTCGCTCGGTCAGGCAGCGGCCATCGTGTCGATCGGTGTGTTGCTGTCACGGCTGTTGGGAGTCGTCCGAGAGCAGGTCATCGGAGCCCTGCTCGGGCGCACCGTGGAGACCGACCTCTATGTCAACGCCTTCACGCTGCCCGACTACCTCTACTTCCTCCTCGCAGGCGGCTACCTGGCCATCACGCTCGTGCCCATCCTCACCGAGCACCACGCCTCAGGCGACGAAACCGAGCTCAACCGGAGCTTCACGGCGGTGTTCCGTGCGGTCGCCGCGATCGCCCTGGTCCTGCTCGCCGCCGGACTGGTGTTCGCTCGACCACTGGTGGAGCTGGTGTTCAACCAGCTCGACGCTGGCCTGATCGACCGTCTGGTGCCCCTCACCCGGGTGGCGATCGGGCTCCAGACCTTCTTCCTCCTCGGCGGGCTCTTCACCGCCGCCCAATACGCCGAGAAGCGGTTCACCGTGCCGGCGCTGGGCCCGCTCTTCTACAACGGTGGGATCATCCTCGGCGGCGTGATCGGCGCAGCGGCAGCCGAGCCGACGCCGATGTGGTTCCTGGTCGGCGGTCTCGTTGGTGCGGCGATCGGGAGTTTCGGGCTGCAGTGGTGGGGGGCTCACCGGCTCGGGATCCGGTTGGTGCGCGGCGTGGAGCGTTCGCACCCTGCGACCGGCAGGTATCTGCGTCTGGCCCTCCCACTCATGGTCGGTCAGACCGTCGTGGCCCTCGACGAGCAGTGGCCGCGGTTCTTCGGCCAGTTCGCAGAGCCAGGCACCACTGCCGGCCTCAATTTCGCCCGCCGTCTCAACATGCTGCCCGTGGGGGTGATCGCCCAGGCGGCGGGGGTCGCAAGCTTCCCGTTCATGGCGCGGCTCTTCTCCGAACGCAGACTGGATGAGATGCGCAACACGGTGACCGTCTCACTTCGGACCGCGATCGCCGTCGGAGCACTCGCCACCGGCCTCATCATCCCGACCAGGGAGGTCATCGTCCGCATCGTCTTCCAGTGGGGAGAGTTCAGCGCGGCGGACACTCAGGTGGTGGCGTCGTTCCTTTTGTTCTTTTCACTGTCGATCCCCTTCTGGGTGATGCATCAGATCACGACCCGGGCCTTCTACGCACAGCACCGCATGTGGCTGCCGGTCGTGATCGGCACGATCACCACGGCGGTCGTGATCCCGATCCTCTTCTCTCTCACGGACAGGTTCGGGGGCGAAGGCATCGCCGCCGGATCCACGGTGGGGGTCGGCCTCTATGCGATCGCCATCACCGGCGCATGGCTCCGGGAGGGTTCCGGCTCCGAGGCAATCGGTTTCGGATGGTTCATCGCCAAGGTGACGACGGCTGCGGCGATCGCCGGCGTGATCGCGTTGCTGACATTGATCGCACTCGAGGGTCTCCTGCCCGATCCTGCCGCCGGGATCGGTGCGGCGGTTCTGGGAGGTCTCGGCTATCTCGGTCTCGCACGCCTCCTCGCCATCGACGAGGTGTCACACGTCGTCGACCGCCTGACGCGCCGGCTCCGTGCGTTCTTGTGACGGGAATGCCCGCAATATCGCTGTTCGCGTCACAAGAACGGATTCAGCGGACGATGGTGGTCCAGCCGTGGGTGTCGTCGGTCCGGCCGAGTTGGAGATCGGTGAGCGCCTGACGCAACTCGAGGGTGGTGGGCCCCACCTCACCGGACCCGAAAGTGATCTCTTCGCCGTCGACGATCATGGCTCCAACCCCTCCCAGAACCGCCGCCGTACCCGAAAGGGCGGCCTCACCGTCTTCGGCCCACTCGATCATCTCGTCGACGGTGAAGTCACGCTCCTCGACCTCGTAGCCCATTCCGCGGGCGAGTTCGAGGACGGAGTCGCGAGTCACACCATGGAGGAACGACGAGTCGAGCGCCTTCGTCAGGATGTGCTTCTCCCGCAGTAGCAAGAAGTTCGAGGCGCCGGTCTCCTGAACATCGCCTCCGGGGGCGAACAGCACCTGATCGATCCCGAGTTCCGCCTTGGCGTCGAGTGTGATCCCGAGAGCCATGGCGTAGTTCGCTCCCGTCTTGACCGAGCCGAACGCCGGCGTGCTCCTGGGCTGAATCGTCTCGACCTTGACTTTGAGCGGCCTGATCCCACCCTTGAAGTAGTCGCCCACCGGGCTCGGAAGCACATAGAGCAGAGCCGTCTTGGAAGGGGCGGCGGCAGCGCCGATGTTGGGCTCGGTTCCGATCAGCGTCGGTCTGAGATAGAGCGATCCGGGAGCCGCCGGAACCAGATGGAGATTGCCGGCGACCACATCGGTGATCATCCCGCCGAGCATGTCTGCGTCGGGCACGGGCAACCGCAGGACCTCGGCCGACGACTGCATGCGCTCGACGTGTCGGTGAAGACGGAAGATCCGGACGACGTTGTCGTCGCCGCGATGCGCCTTGAGTCCTTCGAAGCAAGCGCTGCCGTAGTGGAGGACGTGGGTTGCCGGATGGAACGAGAACGGCTCGATCGGGCCCAACGTCGGGGTCTCCCACTCGCCGTCGGCCCAACGGGCGACGCTGAACGACTCGCCGAAGACCGTACCGAAGGGACCAGTGGGTGCTTCGGGGATGTCAACGGTCACGATCGTCCTTCCTACGCCGAAGGTCACAGCGTACGTGATCGCTCCGGGCCGCGATGGCGGCTCAGCTGGATTCCCAATTCAGCCCTGGATCAGGGACGATCGGCGGATCGAACCGTCCGATCGGGCCGTGCCGGCCGGTGCGCAGCCAGGCGCTCTGTGCGTTCGGATTCTTCGGACGGCGGACCGCCGCAGCCTCCGACTCCACGTGTTGGATCACTGCGACGATCGCCGCAGCCTGGTAATCGTCGGCTCCACCGGTGATGTGGATCGCTGTCATGGGTCGCTCAGTTCGACGAGTTCGATCAGCGTACCGGCGAGATCAGCGGGGTGAACGAAGGCGATCTTCGCTCCCCGGCCACCGACTCGGGGCGCCTCGTCGATCAGACGTGCACCCTCGGAGCGGAGGTGCTCGAGGGCCACGGCGATGTCAGGGACCGCGTATGCGACGTGGTGGAGACCCTCGCCGTTTCTTGCAAGGAAACGTCCGACCGGCGTTTCGGCAGCGAGCGGCTGGAGGAGCTGGACGAACGACCCTCCAACCGGGATCATCGCCTCTTCGACGCCCTGAGCCTCGACCACCTCACGATGAAGTGGCTCCACGCCATATCGGGTGCGATAGCCCTCCAGTGCCATGTCGAGGTCGTTGACCGCGATGGCGACGTGGTCGAGATTCAGCAGCTTCATGGTCCGGCGGACCCTACCGGGCCCGACTCGCCGAGGGCGGCTGCAAAAGAGTCCGTGCCCCGCAGGACGGCGAGATCGTGGTCGGACACGATCTTGGTGACGTCGAGGCCGTCCTCCACGACAGACTCGACGAAGGCGACACCCATGTCGGTATCACCGGATCGAACTGCGGAGCAAGCGATGTTGAATCCGATCACAGACATGTCACCTCCCCGTTCCAGCGCCTTGCGTCCGACTGCGATCGCAGCCTCGTAGCGACCCAATTGATGCAGCAGGATCTGGGCCGAGCCGAGCAGCTCGGCCGACGCGGCTGTGTCGAGGTGCGATTCGAGATCATGACCGTTGGCCGCCCTGTCGATGGCCTCGACGAACCACGCGGCGTCCGGGCCGAGACCTGTCGCTACGACCCGGGCGTCTTCGATCCGTCCGGCGAGTATCAGTGCAACGACGCGATTCCCCGGCGACAGCGCCTCGGAGTCGATCGCCGCCTCGGCGATGCGGGCTGCGATCCCGGGATCGTCGGCTGCGAGCTGTCTGGCCCGCTCGATCAGGGCGTCTGCGGAGGCAGGATCGACCTCGTCGTCTGAGCCGATGTCCACGCCCTGACGGGCGAGGACCTCTGCCAGCAGTGCATCCCGGCTGCCGTCGGAGGGAGCGGAACGAATGACCACCTCCGCCTGTGCGAGCTGTCCGCTCTGCATCAGGGCGATGGCGCGGGTCTTCTCGTCGATCATCCCGTCTGGCATGGCGGTGAGTTGATCCCACCGACCGAGCCAGAACAGCAGCGTGGTCCGTAGATTGTCGATGTTGCGTTGGAGCTCCCGGGATCGAGGGGCGCCAGCAGTGTCGTCGAGTCGCCGCAGCGCAGCCTCGAGTCGACCCGCTCTTGCGAGCGTCACGGCATCGTTGATGGCTTTCTCGTGCTCGCTGTCGAAGCTGCGTCTGTATTCCTGGAGGGGCGACGCCCCGCCACGAAACACGAAGAAGGCCAAGATGAGAGCGGAGAACGGACCGAAGAAGTACCACAGGGCGCCGATTCCCAGCACGGCGGTCACGCCCTTGATGATGGCGCCGAGTCTGGCGGCTCGCCGGGGCGCAAACATCTCGAGGGCGGCGTCGAGGCTGTGACCGCCGTCGAAGCCCGGGAACGGCACCAGGTTGAAGATGCCCCAGATCAGGGCCACCTCTGTGAGCAACTCGAGAAACACGGTGAACTCGACCCGCCATTCCGGCAGCCACTGGGCGACGAACCACGAAAACGCTCCGAGCAGTATTCCCACGATCGGCCCGGCGAGAGACACCCTGAGCCGCTGTCTGGCCGTGATCGGCTTCCCCGTCGACCAGGTCGTCAGACCGCCGAAGAGGATGAGGTCGATCTTTGCGTCGGCGCCGATCGACCGCGCAGCAAATGCGTGACCCAACTCGTGACCGAGCACCCCGATCACGATCGCACCGGTGTACGCGAGCACGATTCCGATCGCCGACACACCGGGACGCAGGCGGTCGAAGTCGATCCCACTGAGCCAAAGAGCAGGCAGCAGGAAGTGGAACCAGTTGATGGTGACGGGGAAGCCGAAGGCGCGGAATCCGATGCCTTCGGCGGAAATCAACTTCGTAGCCATTGCGAGAAGGATGCCACCGATCCTCCCCTAGGGCGACGCAACCAGGGATATGGATGGATCTCTGCAAGATCGAGCCGACTGCTGATCCGACGCCATCCCGGCACGGGAGCGAACGTGACGGCGGGCGATCGGTCCGCCAGAACGCTCGCCGGTGGGCCGAGGTGCACTTCGACATCACGCCGGTCGGCGAGGTCGGCGAGCGTTTCGGCGAGGAAGACGAGTCGCTTGCCTGACAGCTGGAGGCGTTCGAGAAGCGGCTCATCGAACACGAACACGGCCGGAAGGTCGGGGTTGGCCGCGAGCGCCGGATCGGCGTCGCCGAGCGACTCCGCCGTCAGCCACACGAGGTCGGGCTGCGACCGCCGGTCGACGTCGATCGGCCCACCGGTCGCAGCCGGGTCGGGGTCGCTGCTTAGACCCGGTGGCTCGGAGACCTTCTCGATCTCGGGGTCGCTCGGCCACTCCTGGATCGGGCAGTTGTTGTCGAAGCGACACCCGTCGCACACTCCTTTGGCGCGTTTTTCGACCTGCCATCGGCTGAAGCCATACGGCTTGCCGGTGCCGCCGCCGGCTGTCCAGAGCCAGCCGAGCCGATTCGCAGCTCGCGAGCCGTCGAGTAGATGCTGAAAGAACCGATCCTCGCCGTCGCGCCAGTATCCACCGGCTCGATTAACCCACTGGGAAGCCAGCCACATACGGGTCTGGTTCACGAGCCAACCATCGCTCTCGAGCTCGGAGACCACCAGGTCGACACACGCCATCTCCCGCCACCACGGCGCCTGATCCCAGGTCTCGGTCGATTCGACCGAGTACCTGATCCAGTCTCGTGTCGCCGTCCCCAACCGCGCATAGAGGTGACGCGAGTACTCCTGCCAATTGAGCTCGTCTCGATACTTCTCGACGTCCCGCGACGGCCCGCCGGCCACTGCCTCCCACACTCTCGGCAACTGCAACAATCCATGGCGGACGTACGGGCTGAGGGCGGACGCTCCTCGCCGGGACTCCGGCCACACCTCGTTGCGCTTCGAGGCGTAGCCCGTGACGTCGAAGCCGGCCAACGCCTCGTCCGCCGCTCGCTGGCCACCGGTGAACCTCCCGGACTTGGACACCTCGTCGCAGGTGAGATGCCCAAGATGTTCGGCGGTCCACTCGAGTGCCTCGGACAGCGCAGGAGTCGGAAGGCGGGTCATGCGTCGAAGTGCAGCATGACCCAGCGCCAACCGGCAAGCGACAACGCTTCGAGGTTTCCAGTTTCAGGACGCGTTCCGGGTCGGCCGGTACACCGATCGGGAACGGCGCATGACTGCTGTCGGAACCGAGCCGGGCGCAGAACAAAGCGACGTGAAACGTGAAACGTGCAACGGGGTAGTGTCAAACCCATGTCTGAAAACGCTGTCATCGTCGGTGCGGCTCGCACTGCGATCGGAAAGTACGGAGGCGGACTCGGCCCACTCCGGGCCGTCGACCTCGGTGGTGCGGCGATCGCTGCAGCCACCGAGCGGTCGGGTGTCGACCCGGGCACCGTCGACGAGGTGATCTTCGGTCAGGTGCTTCAGGCCGGTGAAGGCCAGATCACCGCTCGACAAGCAGCCGTCAGAGGCGGTCTGCCGATGACCGTGCCGAGCGTCACCATCAACAAGGTCTGCCTGTCGGGAATGGCGGCGATCGGGATGGCTGCACGAGCGATCCGGCTCGACGAGGCCAACTTCGTGATGGCCGGCGGTATGGAATCGATGTCGAACGCTCCACACGTCCTGCACGAGCTGCGATGGGGAGCCCGCATGGGTGATGCGACCCTCGTGGATGTGATGACCCACGACGGGCTCTTCTGCGCGTTCGATCACTGCACGATGGGCGAGTCGTCCGACCACAAGAACGCCAGGCTCGGGATCACCCGCGAGGAACAGGACGAATGGTCGGCCATGAGCCACGAACGTGCACTGGCGGCTTCCGAGTCGGGTCGGTTCGCCGACGAGATCATCGGCGTGCCGGTCCCCCAGCGCAAGGGCGATCCGGTGGTGATCGACACCGACGAGGGCATACGGCCCGGCACGACGGCCGAGTCGCTCGGCCGGTTGCGGCCGGCATTCATCGGAGACGGAACGATAACGGCCGGCAACGCCTCGCAGATCTCCGACGGTGGTGCGGCCGTGATGGTGGCCGATCGACGAGCAGCCGAAGCGAATGGCTCGCCGATCCTCGCCGAGATCCTGGCATACGGCCAGATCGGCGGCGTTGACGCAACGCTCCACGAACGCCCGGCGGAGGCACTCCGCGTCGCGCTGAAGGGAGCCGGGCTGGAAGCCTCCGATCTCGATCTGGTCGAGATCAACGAGGCATTCGCCGCCGTGGCTCTCTGGTCGGCGAGAATGATGGATATCCCGAGAGAGAAGGTGAACGTGAACGGCGGAGCAGTGGCACTGGGCCATCCGATCGGGTGCACGGGGGCGCGACTGGTCGTGACGCTCATCCATGCACTCCGGGAACGGGGCGGTGGCATCGGCGCCGCCGCCCTCTGCGGTGGAGGCGGTCAGGGCGATGCCCTGATCGTTCGGGTCGATGACTGAGATACCTGACAGGAATCTCGGACTCGACCTCGCCAGGGTCACGGAGACGGCAGCGATGGCGGCCGCACGCTGGCAAGGCCGCGGCGACAAGGAAGCCGCCGACCAAGCCGCTGTCGACGGGATGCGAGCGCACCTCGGGACGCTCTCACTCGACGGGGTGGTGGTCATCGGCGAAGGAGAGAAGGACAACGCACCGATGCTGCACAACGGCGAGGTCGTTGGTAACGGCGACGGTCGTCCGGTCGACATCGCCGTGGACCCGGTGGACGGAACCACACTGACCGCCGCCGGCATGCCGGGAGCATTGGCCGTGATCGCCGTATCCGAGCGGGAGACGATGTTCTTTCCGGGCTCGATGGTCTACATGGACAAGATCGCCGTGGGACCGACTGCCAAAGGCGTGATCGATCTCGATGCTCCCGTGGATCGGAACCTCACCAGGGTTGCGAAGGCGAAGGGGTCGGATGTGAACGATCTGACCGTGATGATCCTCGATCGCCCCCGAAACCAGCCCTACATCGATGCGGTGAGAGCAGCCGGCGCCAGGATCCGGCTCATCCGGGACGGTGACGTGTCAGGTGCCATCGCAACGGCCCGTGACGACAGCGGGATCGACATGCTCTTGGGAATCGGCGGAACACCCGAAGGGGTGCTTGCCGCCGCCGCCATGCGGTGCATGGGCGGCGAGATCCAGGGACGCATGTGGGCGCGTCATGACGAGGATCGTGCCCGGGCTGCCGAGGAGGGCTTCGATCTCACCCGGGTGTTGCACACCAAGGACCTGGTGGGAGGCACGAGCGTCTCGTTCGCCGCCACGGGGATCACCGGTGGAGAGTTCCTTCGAGGGGTCAGGTTCACCGGGAGAGGAGCCGTCACGCATTCGGTGATGATGCGCTCGAAGACCGGGTCCGTGCGGTACATGGACGCCTTCCACAACCTCGACAAGCTGAACGAGTTCTCAGCGGTCGAATACGGCTGACGCCACTCGAGTCCACGACACCGGCGGAGATGGCGACCACGGCGCCAGCCACCGCTGTGGAGTCAGCCACAACCTCAAGGGTTCGTTCTCGGGGACTCTGGGCTGTTCGGGTGCCCATTCATCAAGATGAGAGATACGGGGCGATCGCCTCGATGAGCCCGGAAGCCACCCGGACGCCGGTTGCCTCCAGCACTTCTCGGTGATGGCCTCCGCTATCGACGAGCACACATCCGGCACCGACCGCGGCGGCCGCCTCGGCGTCATCCGGCGTGTCGCCGACGACGACGGATGCGGCCGGATCCACCTCCAACTCGTCCAGGTGGGCTTCGAGATAGCGGGCCTTGCGGTCTCCAGCAGGCCCGCGCAGGCCATCGATCCGATCGAAGTGATGGCCGATCCCGGCTGCGTCGACCAGCGGCAGCAGCTCCGAGTGCGGGTACATCGACAGCAGCGACTGTGAAAGACCTTCCCGAGCTGCCCGTTCGAGCGCCTGGCGAGCTCCCCGGGCGAGCATCGCGGTCGTGAGTTGCTCGCGATAGGCGGCGTGGAACCGGGTGTCGAGATCGAGCCATTCGTCGTGGTCGATCTCACGACCGAGCAGCGCGTCGTAGAAGTGCTTCACTGGCCTGGTGTAATGGGTGCGGTAGTCGTTGAGCGTGACCGGCTCCTTGCGGTAGGGCGCCACACCTGCGTTCACCGAGGCAAGCACGACGTCGAGGTCGTCGAGCAGCGTCCCGTTCCAGTCCCACACCACGTGCATGCCGCAACAGTACGGGGATTTCCGGGTCCGGAGACGCTGTCCGAGAGGCGGCATCGGCCCGCTGGAGCATCGTCACGACAGAACGGGTCGGTCTCCAGTCCGTGGGGACCGGGGTATCTCCCGCTCTCGGTCAGGCGAGGACACGTCCGGACAGCTTGGCGTCGTAGGCCGGGGCCACATGTCTCCAGTCGTACGCGCCCATGGCAGCGGCGATCTCGCCGCCGATCCTCCTCGTCTCCTCGACGTTCTCGATCCGACGCCGGAGCATCGGAGCGACCGCCTTCCCATAGAGGACCTCGTCGTGGAGGCGGTTCGGGATCAACTCCGGATAACTGAGGCGGTTTGGAAGGACCGGACAGCAGCCGGCCGCCATCGCCTCGACGACGGCGATCCCGAAGTACTCGTGACCGGCCGTCGAGACCACGATGTCACTACCGGCGAGGAGATCCAGATACCGGGACCGATCGGCGAATCCCAGCCAGATCAGCCGTTCGCCGAGTGCTGAGACGAGTCGATCGCGCCCCTCGTCGCCGCCGATCGGCTCTTCACCGCAGATGGCCACTTCGAAATCGAGATCGAGTGCGCTCTCGACGGCATGTGCGAACCGCTCGGGGTGTTTGTCGTGTTCCCAGCGATGATTCCACACGATCCGCGGAATCTCACCCGATCGATCCTCACGGGCCAAACCGGTGAGATCGACCCCGATGGGCGCGACCGACGATCGATCCATCATCGACGCCAGATGCCGCTCATCGAGGCGATCGGGAAAGCGTGCGAGCATCGCCGGGATGTGTTCGAAGAACGTTGCGAGGTGGTACCGGGAGTTGAACCAGATCTCGTCGGCGACCAGCGCCGAGGTCCAGTTCGTCCACGGGAAGGCAACGTCGGTGCCCTTCTGGGATGGGTAGCCGAGCTGGTTCTCGTGGAAGTAGATCACGGTGACCGGGCGACCCCAGTGTCGGAACGTGAGCTCCCGAAACAGCGCCAGGTCGATCATGTCGGATACGATCACGGCGTCGGGCCGGTAGCCCGTCGAACACAATGCGCCGACCTGATCGGCCAACGCAACCGCCCCTCCCCGCATCCGCCATCGCCAGTTCTCCGCCGGGAGCGTCACCAGTGTGACGTCATGCATCGAGTGAGTCGCATACCCATCCGCCCACGCCCGATGCGACCCCCCATAGAACGGCTCGACAAGACAGACATCCATCGGTTATCGGTCGTCAGTCATCGGTCATCGGTCCGCAACTCGATCTACTGACAACTGAGAACCGACTACCGGCATCACAT
>CBDTXZ010000078.1:0-13250 GCA_965364515.1 uncultured bacterium | reverse complement strand
TCGGAACACCACCCAGGCGACGGAGGCCCCGAGGAGCCCCAGCCCGAGCGTCGCCAGCATCACGCCGGCCGCCTCGTCGACCACGACCCAACCCGGGTCACCCTCTTTGATGCTGTCGGTCTCACCGACGAACCGAGCACTCGCGACCACCGATGCCACGGTCACCACCAGAAGGCCCAGAACCTGAGCCCAGATCCCGATCTCTGCGAGCGCCCAGACGAGCGGGAGTGTGAACAGCGCTCCAACGGTGCCTGACCCCATGTCAGAGCCCCGCAGGCGCCGGAGGATCAGGCCCGTTCCGAACCACGATGCGACGAATCGATGCACAACCGCAAGCTACCCGATCACCACTCGCTCGGCCCGACCTCTAACGTCCCCGGCATGACTCCAGATGATCTCAACGGCCTCACGACACCTCAATCCCCAACGGTGCATCCCCGCGGGGACCGCGTCGCATACGTCAAGAACACGATCGACACAGAGAACGACCGATATCACCGGACGATCTGGGTCGGAGACGCAGACGCATCGAAACAGTTCACGACTGGACCGGGCGACTCCTCGCCGAAGTGGTCCCCTGACGGGACCCGCCTGGCCTTCATCCGAGCGGAGGACGAGGTCGCCCAGTTGGCGATCATCCCGGCCGACGGGGGTGAAGCCGAGATCGTGACCGAGTTCGATCTCGGGGTACAGACATTCGAATGGTCACCGGACGGCTCGAGCATCGCGGTTGCCGCGACCACCTATGTCGAGGACTGGGCAGACCTGAGCGACGACGAACGCGCACGCAAGCCTCGCCGGATCGCCTCGGTGCCGTACAAGTTCGACAGCCTCGGGTGGCTGCACGACCGCAAGTCGCACATCTGGCTGGTCGCGGCGGACGGTTCTGAGGAGGCGAGGTGTCTGACTCCGGGTGACCGCGATGAGACGCAGCCCACCTGGCATCCCGACGGGAGTCGCATCGCTTTCCTGTCCGACCTGAGAGAGGACCGAAGCCAGGATTTCGGCGCATCGATCATGGAGGTGGATGTCGAGTCCTGCGAGATCCGAGAGCTCGTTCCGCACGGCAGTTGGGGGTTCGCCCGGTTCTCCCCCGCCGGCGACCTCCACCTCCTCGGCGACCCCGAAACGGACTGGCCCGAGCTCACCACACTCTGGCGCGTCGACGATGGTCAACTCACCTCACTCACTGCTCACCTCGATCGGTCGGCGGCGTCGCTCGCGATCGGTCCGGCCTACATCGAATTCGACGACGGCCTGGCTCATGTCATGCACGAGGACTCCGGGACCGGGGGTGTCGCGGCCGTGCATCCAGACGGGACGGTCGATCACGTGATCGACGGACCGCAGGTGGTGTCCGATTTCTCGATTGCGGCCGGTGTGTCTGCGTACATCTCGAAGACGCCCACCGATCCGGGAACGCTGATCCTCTCGAGAGAGGGCGAGGACTCGGTGATCGCTCGAGCCAGCGACCTCGACCTGATCGAAGCTCACCACTTCACGACGATCTCCGAAGGAGTCGAGATCGACGTCTGGGTCTACCTCCCGCCGGGCGACGACGACGTGCCGACACTGCTGAACATCCACGGTGGGCCGGCGAGTCAGTACGGCTTCGGGTTCTTCGACGAGTTCCAGGTGTACGCCGCGGCGGGATACGGGGTGGTTGCGTGCAACCCCCGGGGCTCCTCGGGACGCGGGCGGGAGTTCGTCCGAGCCGTGATTCACGATGGATGGGGAGTCGTCGACGTCACCGACGTCAATGCGGCCCTCGAGGCGGCCTTGGAACGCTATCCGCGCCTCGACGGCGACAGGATGGGGATCATGGGCGGCTCCTACGGTGGCTTCCTCACGTCCTGGATCGTCGGAACCGACCATCGGTGGAAGAGCGCAGTCGTGGAACGGGGCCTGCTGTCGTTCAACAGCTTCGCCGGAACGTCCGACATCGGAGGCAGCTTCCCGCGTTTCTACGCCGGGGCCGACCATGGAGACCCGGACGCAGAACGCATCTGGCGGGAGAAGAGTCCCCTGACCACAGCGGGTCAGACGACCACCCCCACCCTCGTGCTACACGCCGAGAACGACTTCCGGTGTCCGATCGAACAGGCCGAGAGATACTTCATGGCCCTGCTCAAGGCGGGGGTCGAGACCGAGTTCGTCCGGTTCCCCGGCGAGGGCCACGAGATGAGCCGCAGCGGCAAGCCCCGCCATCGGGTCGAGCGCTTCGACGCCATCCTCGACTGGCACGGCAAGCATTTGCTGGCCGAGACCGGTGAGTCGAGAGTGGCGGGCTGAATCACAAGCCCGAAACAGACGCCGGCCGGCCAGGGCTACCGCAGAGACCCCCACGACCCGGTGGGTCCCGGCGCCTCTGGTCGGAGAGCCGGAAGCCGATGGCTGACAGCACATCGGACGCGATTGCCGCTCCGATCCCACCTGCACTGTCAACGCTTCCTGAGCTTCCAGACGTGCTCGCTCGGGAAGTCCCGGGCCCACGCTGCGGGAACGCCGAACGGTTGGCCCGAGACGTCTTCGGGTGCCTGAATCTCGATCATGTCGACGATCTCGAAGCCGGTCTGGTTGAACAGCCTGATCCAGGCGGAGAAGGTCAGGTTGAACTCGATGCCGCCCGGCTCATCGACGGCATCGCGCCAGTCCTGCCGGAAGAGCCCGAAATAGGGGTTCTCGAGCCTGCGAGTGATGGGCAGCGAACCATCGGGGGGCGAGCAGAGGTGCACCAGGATGTGGTTGCCGAGAAAGACCAGCGACCCCCCGGGGCGGAGCAGTCGGTGGGCCTCGGGGACCCACGCATACGGATCGGCCCAGATAGAGGCGCCGTATTCGCTGATCGCAAAATCGTAGGAAGCGTCGGGCTTCGGCACGGTCTCGGCATTGCCGTGGATCAACTCCAAATCGATCCCGTGTTCGGCTGCGAGCCTCGTGGCCGTTTCGAGCTGCCGAGAGGAGTTGTCGATGCCCGTGACGGCCGCGCCCCGGCGAGCCATCCAACCCGAGATGTATCCGGTTCCGCAGCCCAACTCGATGGCGTCCATGCCGGTCATGTCGGCCGGCAGCATCTGGAGCTCGGACTCGGGGATGCCCCACTCTCCCCAAGTCGGGGTTTCACGGGCCCAGGCCCGCTCCCCCATCTCGACCCACTGGTCGGCCACGCCGTCCCAGTGTTCACGATTCACGGCGACATGTTCCGGCAGCTCACCCATACCGGAAAGCTAACCCGTTCTTGTGACGCAAACCCACGTATTACGTGGGTTGCCGTCACAAGAACGTGATGTACGTCGCCTCTTCGATGCCTTCGAGGCTGCGGATGTCCTCCAGCTCGTCGTCGGTGAGGGCGCGGTCCATGTTGACGCCCATCATGGCCGCCATCCCGGTGGCACGTGACTGCCCGACCACCATGTTGTCGATGTTGATGCCACGGGCACCGAGATAGGTGCCGACGCGCCCGATCACGCCGGGGGTGTCGGAGTTGCGCACGACGAGGACATGCTCGGAGAAGAGCAGCTCAACGTCGTGGTCGGCCACCTCCACCATGACGGGCCCCCGCTTCGAAAGCGTTCCTGCTATTGCGATCTCACCTGCGACACCCACGCCCGTCACACTGATGCTGGACACGTAGTCCTGCGCCTGCTCGGTCGCCTCGATGTCGACGCTGATGCCATGCGCCTCCGCCATCGACGGGGCATTGACGTACGAGACCGGGTCGTCGGTGACCGCCTCGAGAATCCCCTTGAGAACCGCCAGCTTGAGAGGCCGGATCGGTTGTCCGGCGATGCGACCCTCTGCACGCACCGTCAGCGGCCCGGAGACGCCTCTGGCGAGACCCACGAACGCCCGCCCCAGGTTCTCGGCGACAGGAAGGAACGTCCGGACCTCTTCGGTGACTTCGGGCCCGAGGTCGACGTTCACGGCACTGAGCACGAGTTCGCCGGCCAGCGCCGCAGCCACGGCCTCCGCCACATCGGTGCCGGCCTTGTCTTGAGCCTCGGCGGTGGACGCCCCGAGGTGAGGGGTCACCACCACCTGGCGCAGCGAGAAGAGTGGGCTGGCGGTCGTGGGTTCGGACTCGAACACGTCGAGTCCTGCGCCTGCAACGACACCTTCATCGATCGCCTTGGCCAGCTCCACCTCGTTGACGATGCCCCCACGCGAGGTGTTGATGATCCGTACGCCCGGCTTCAACTTGGAGATGTTCTCGCCACCGATCAGGTTCTCCGTCTCTGGGGTCTTCGGAAGGTGGATCGAGATGAAGTCGGAGGAACCGAGAAGCGAGTCCAGATCGACGAGCTCGACGCCGAGCCGCCGAGCCCGGTCCTCGGTCACGAACGGATCGTAGGCGCACACTTTCATCCCGAAAGCTGCACAGCGTTGGGCGACGAGCGTCCCGATCTTGCCGAGGCCCACGATTCCCACCGTCTTGCCGTGCAGCTCCACGCCCTGGAAGCTCTTTCGGTCCCACACCCCGGATACGAGTTTGGCATGGGCCTGAGGGGTGTTCCTCGCCTGGCTGAGCATCAACGCCATCGCCTGCTCGGCTGCAGAGATGGTGTTGGCGTTCGGCGCGTTGACGACCAGAACCCCGCGTTCGGTGGCGGCGGTCAGGTCGATGTTGTCGACGCCGATGCCGGCGCGACCGATGACTTGGAGCTCCGGCGCGGCAGCGATCATCTCGGCGTCGACATCGGTTGCAGAGCGGACGATCAGTCCTGCGGCGTCAGAGAGCTTGGCAATGAGCCCGGCGCGTTCCTCACCGACTGCGAGGTCGACTTCGAACTTCTCCGAGAGCAGGTCGATGCCCGCCTGGGCGATGGACTCTGCAATGACGATCTTGGGTTTCATGGTTCTCCGGGTGAGTGACGACCCATTCTTGCCACAGGTCGATCGGGCGCCAAGATCGGGTCTCGATTCGGAGCCGCCGAACGGGTCCAACGTCCCTCCTCGGGCAGTCGCCGACCTCCTAGGGTGGTCCCCACACGAAAGGACTCAACGATGCAACTGAGCAGATTCGCAGTGGCAGTCGACGGCAGCCCGGAGTCGAAGCGGGCCGTGGCTGCGGCCGCCGAGTTGGCCAAGCTCACCGGCGCAAACCTGCAACTCATCACCGTCGTGCGCCCACCCGAAGGTTGGTGGGGCATCGAGGGCTCTCCCCCAACACCCGAAGCGATGTCCTCGGCTATCGCGTCGGCCCGCAGCGAACTCCTCGCGCCGATCCAGAAGTCATTGGACATCGAGACCGAGGCGGCTCTCGAAGTCGGCGAACCGGGCGGAGCGATCATCAACTTCTGCTCGGAGAACGACATCGACATGCTCTTCGTCGGACGACGCGGAGCCGGCGTGGTCGAACGAGTCATGATGGGATCCGTCGCGGATCGACTCGCCCACAACGCCCCCTGCCCCGTGGTGATCGTTCCCTGATCAGGAATTCGCCGCAGTGTCCCGGATCCGAGGCATCGCCTGGCACAGACCCGGAGGGATTGGAACGGATCTGAGCTCTCGGCGTGCCGGTTCGCCTTCTACGCTGCCCCCGATGGGTCGGCTCCTCACCATCGGTCTGCTGCTCCTCGCCGCGTTCCTTGTGGGATCGTGTGGTGACGAAGAGCCCTCGTCGGCCGACTTCACCATCAGGCGACGCTCACCTGACGTCTCCGGAGCCACTGATATGCCGCCACCCCTCCCCAGGCAGCCAGGACGATGACTGCAATGGCCGCAGCGATCAACCCGTAGAAGAGGATCAGCGGCGGTGGATCGGCCTCGACGGCGACCGTCGGGTCGAGGGCATGGATCGTCTCGAACTCGTCCCACACCGGGCCGGCGTGACAGTCGCCGCATCGCGACTGCATCTCAGGAGACGACAGTGCGAGCGCCTCGGCGGCATGCGGATCGTGACAATCCACACATCCAGGAGCTTCGGCTCGGAGCTCAGGATCGAGGCTCGCATGCGTCTGGTCGAGACTGATCCTCTCCTGACGCCAATGACACTGGCTGCACGACGTGGCGAGCGACGTTGAGAAGCTCGCTGCGTCCTGGGCGGCGACCGGATCGTGGGGGATCTTGACGATGTTGACGTGGCAGTGAGCACACTCGACCCCGATCGAGGCGTGCTCGGTCGCGAGGTATGCGTCACCGTCGACGGCAATGGACAACTCCTCGCCGGACGGGAACACCACGGTGTCCGTCGAGCCATCGTGACAACTCAGGCAACCTTCCGAGTTCCATCGCGGGCCTTCTCCCTCCGGATCCACCTCCTGAGCAGAGACCGGATGGGCGACGTAGGCGAGGAAGACGCCTGCAACCGCGAGCGCAAAGGCGAAGAGGATCTCCCGGGCATGCCGGCGTAGTCGCGTCTGCTCCGATCGAATTGAGGTTTGGCGTTGGAGTCGATCTCTCATTGCGTCCCTCAGTAGCCGGAATACGGTGAGTGGCACTGTGTGCACGGAACCTGAGCCCAGATCCCGGCGATGTCGACGGGATGCCGGAACTCGAGCCCGCCGAGGTCACTGACCAGGTCGTCGGGATTGTCGGATGGGCCCTGACCGACGATGACGTGACAGGTCTCACAATCCGACGAGATCTGTTGGCCTGCCTCGTCCGTGAGTTCGCTGAAATGGCATCGGAAGCAACCCGCGTTCGAGAAGTGGCTTGCGTTGTTGAACCGCACTCGATAGTCGGTGTTCGTCTCTGGGAAGAAGTTCTTGTCGTAGATGTCGACCAGGGCCTCGATGGCTGCGTCCACATCGCTGCGCATCCCTGGCAATTCGGTTGGGTAGTTCGTCTCGTAGAAGGTGAGCACCCCTGATCGAATCGCCTCGATCCCCTCTTCCTTGGTCTCGTACGCGGCGTTCAGCAGATCGACTCCGATCCGCTTGACGAACGGGAGATCGGGATCGATCACGCCACGTGACAATTCGAGGTCCATCATGGTGCCGGGAGCTTCGAGCACGTGGGCGGGCCGGTTGTGGCAATCCATGCAGTCGAAGCTCCTGACCTCGACGTCGGGATCTGACGGGTCGGGAGCGCCATCCGGATCGCTGTACACGGTTGTCTTGCCGTCGAGGTCGGTGACTCGAACCCAGCCGATTTCCTGGCGCTGCTCGTCGGTGGCGATGTACTCCATCGCGTTCGCCTCGAACATGTGCCAGTGGATCCCTTCCTGCACCCCACCTTCGGGCCCCCCACCAACGTTGATCAACAGGTTGACCGTCCACGGCGAGTTGGCTTCATCGGTCGAGTAGTGGGTGGACGCAATGAACTTGCGGCCCTTGAAGTCCTCCGACCAGTGGCAGCTCTCACAGATGACCTCGGCACTCTGCATGGACTCCACGGGTGCCGGGATCGGCCGATCGTATTCGTCGGTCATGACTCCCCAGAGCTGGCGAACGCCGTCGAGCTTCGCACGTACCCATGACGCTCCCCCTTCCCCGATGTGGCAGTCGACACACGCCACTTCGGCGTGGGCCGACTCGAGGTGAGCGACCGCCTGCGGCTCCATGGGCGTGTGGCATGCGTCGCCGCAGAATGACACCGAGTCGGTCGCTTCGTAGCCGCGGAATCCGGCATACGTCACCACGGCGACGAACGAGACGCTCAGACCCAGGAACAACCACAGGCTCCTTCGGAATCTCGGGTCGGTCGGCTCGACTCGAAGATTGAACTTGACGACCTCACCGCGTGCTCTGGCGTTGCCGATCTGCACTCTCACGCCGATGAGGAAGATGATGATTCCGATTGCCACGAGAGCGGGAGCCGCGACGAACGTGACGAGCGACCGATACGGGTTCTCGGCTTCGGTGGCGATGTCGAGCGCAGCAAGCACGACGAGCGTGAGCGAGCCGGCCAGGATGAGCGCTCCACCGATGGCTGCGAGAGGATGCCGGTAGAGGCTTCGCCGCATGGCCTCTTCGGGCTCGGGGGCGACTTCCGGTTTCTCGTTGCTTCCGGCTTCGTCCGCCATCTCGATCTCCTTGCGGTGGGCTCGGCTGTGCCCTGTGAAGAAGGTATGCCAGACCCGCAGTGAGCCCCAGGGTCCATTGGCCCCACCTGTCGCCCGACTAGCAGGTGAGCTGTGCACCCGGGAGGAGAGATCTGCTGGCACGCCGCACACCGCACGAAGGCGGCGGCGCCGCTCGTTGCTCCCTACGGTCGTCGGGCTGGTCGGTTCCCGGCTGGGAGTCAGGCCTTCCTGATCGCCCGAAGCATCATGGCCACGACTGCGCCGTAGTCGGTCGTCTGCTGTGCCAGGAGATCGAAGCCGAGCCGCTCATGGAAGGCCATCGACGCTGGATTGGGAGGGTCGACGTTGACTTCGAGCCCCAACGATCGGGCCGGGGTCTCCTCCAGCTCTTCGAACACACGCCGGTACAGCCTGGCTCCGAGTCCTCGACGCCGGTACTCGGCGGTGATCGCTACGCGATCGAGATACCAACAGTCGGATTGGTTGCTCTGAAACCATCGATAGTTGACCGAGTCGTATTTCGAGCCCGGCGCCAGGACGAGTGTGAAACCGACGAGCTGTACACCGATGGCCGTTCCAAGCCTGATGGCCGCCTCGTCGTAGATGAATGCGAGCCGTTCGGAATCGATGGAGCCGACCTCGGGTGTATTCGCCTGATTGATCTCGAGCACCCGGCCGAGGTCGTCAGGTCGGAGCGGGCGGATCGACGGATTCATCCGCGCAGAACGGAGATGACTTCATCGAGGTCTGCGTGGTCTCCGGCGTAGTCCTCGAAGTCGGCGTACAGGAGCTCATCACCGGGCCCGATGACGAGCGTCGCTCCAAGTTGTGTCGGCCGCCTGCCGGTCTTGTGCTGGACGTTGCCACTCGAGACTGATCGAGCACCGGCGACCCACTGGGCGGGACGGAGGAGCGTTGCAGCATTGAACGACTTCGTGCCGACGATGTCTGCCGCCGTGCCGTCCTCGTCCAGCAACACGTCGAATGGCACTCGTTCGTCCTCGATGAACGCTTTGGCGTAGCGTTTTCCGCCGGTGCCGACTGCGACCACCTCGGTACCGGTGGCGACGATCTCCTCATATCGATCTCGGACCTGACCGGCCCGTTCACGGCAGGTCAGTCAACCGAAATGCCTGAGGAAGAGAACCAGCGCTCGACGGTCAGACCACCGATCGCCGAATCGATGCTCGCCCCCGTCCGGATCGATCAGGGTGTGTTCGGCAAGACGTTCGACGTCGAAGCTCACGACAGCTCCGGAATGACCGTTCGGGCGAAGAGCTCCAGACCTGCCGTGTCGTAGGCAGCCTCGGGGAAGTAGCCGATGCCGTACTCCATGCCGGCGTCACGCCAGCCCGACAGCGTTTCGACGATCTGCTCGGGGGTTCCGGCGGTTCCACCGTCGACGAAGTTGGACTGCACGATCTTCTCT
The DNA here is from genome assembly GCA_965364515.1 of uncultured bacterium. Lineage (GTDB taxonomy): Bacteria > Actinomycetota > Acidimicrobiia > Spongiisociales > ZC4RG35 > JAHEDH01. The sequence continues at coordinate 3,855 of CBDTXZ010000078.1, read as the reverse complement.
GCACGGTCTGCCCCGACGAATGGCGTCAGGTGTGCTCGGACCCAACCCAGGGTCTCCTCGACCGCAGCTTCGGTCTCGGCGCAGATCACGTTGAAGTTCGACGTTCTGACGATGTCACCGAAGTCACGATCGACGTCGCTGCAGTGCCCTTCGAGCACGTTGGACTTGTGGACGAACTCATCGAGCGAGTTACCGAAGTTGGTGTACTGGGCGTGCCTGGCGGCCACGTTGAGGGTGAGCTGCTCGCCCCCGCCTGCGATCCACAGCGGGATGTGGGGATCCTGGACGGGCTTGGGCTGACAGATCGCCCCGTCCAGCTGGTAATGCTCGCCGTCGTAGGAGACCTCGTCCTCGGTCCAGAGGGCCTGCATGATCTCGACGGCCTCGCGCAGCCTTCCGATACGAATCGAGGGCTTCTCGAAGCCGTATCCGTACCCCTTGTATTCGTGCTCGTACCAGCCTGCGCCGATTCCCATCTCGAGACGTCCATTTGAGATCGTGTCGATCGACGTGGCGACCTTCGCGAGATATGCGGGTGGACGGTACGAGTTGCAGGTGCACATCTGCCCGAGCCGGACCGTGTCGGTGACGGCGGCGAGTGCGGCCATCAGCGTCCAGGCCTCGTAGGTCACCTCCTGGGTGGGGACCGGAACCGTGTGGAAGTGGTCGTACACCCACAGGGACTCGTATCCCGACGACTCGATCACCTTGGCGACGTCGACCATCGTGTTCCAATGCTCGGCCTGGTCGATGCCGACCAGGTCGAGGCGCCATCCTTGCGGTACAAAAGCTCCGAATCTCATGGGCGCGAAACTAGCGATGGCGTATCACAACGCACAGACGAGTCGCGACGGGGTGTCGCAGCCGAGATCCGATCAGCCGTTCTCGCCTCCACGGGAGCGTTGCGTCAGGGCCACAGCAGCCGCCACACCGACCGCGACACCAGCGGTCGCAACGAGGACGGCGACTGCAGTACCCATCACCGGAGTCGAAGCCTGATCCGATGATCCACCGTCTGCATCACCGGTGCGGGCCTGAGGGATGACGGGCTCGATCCCCGCCTCGGTTGCCGCCGCTTCGAGTTGGGCTACGTCGAACGTGGCGCAGAGTCCACCCGTCAGCCGGCCATCGAAGACGCTCGCAGCAATTGCGACAGGTTGCCCCGGCGCAATCTCGAAACCGCACGCCGCACCGTTGGACGCGGACCAGATGTCGATGGTCTGGTCGCGGATGTCGCCCTTGTATACGGCGTCGACTTCGAACGTGTATGCGATGTCGCCGATCTGCTCCATCCCGCGGCCTGGATCGTCGATCAGCGAGCCGGCGAACACGAAGTCGCTGTCGGCGAGGAACGCTGCCGGGTCGGGAACCATGCAACTACAGGCTCGGGCGGTGGCCATCGGCCCGACGATTGCGACGGTTGTGAGCGAAAGCAGGAGCAATGTGCGTTTGATCATGGTCCTGAGACGGTCCGAGATCGTTCTTGGTTCCCGGTGGATCAGAATCCACCCGCGATCACGACGAGACCGACGAGCACCAGTGCGACACCTCCGATGCGGGCGGCGCGCGTGCGGCTGCGTTCGCTCATCCTGCTGCCAGTACGCGCGACGAGCACGGCGATGACGACCTTGACGCCGATCATCAGAGCGAAGAACGCAACCAGGAACCCGACCGCGGCTCCAGGGGTTCGCTGCCAGGCCGTGACGGTCGTCGGCCCCCCAACGGTGAGCCAGAACAGCCAGGGATGCGGCGACAGCAGATTGGTGATCACGCCGCGCTTGAGATGTGATCCGGCAGGCATTTCCACCTTCTCTTCGCTGGACGCTCGCCACTCGGCAACACCGAGCCAGACGAGATACAGACCCCCACCAACCGAGAGCGCCGTGAGCGTCACCTCGGGCAGGGCTGATGCCACGACGAGGGAGAGGGCGATGATCGGGGCATCGGTGACGAGCGGGGAGATGGCGACGAGCACTCCGGCGCCGGCACCCGAGCGGAGCGTGGACTGGATGACGAGCAGGTTGAGCGGACCCGGCGAAATCCCCGCCGCCCAGCCGATCGTCACTCCGAGCAGGACCTCACGCACGGCGGGTCGGGGCGTTGATCGACATGGGCGGAACGGTACCCCGGACGCGAGAGGGCCCGACCGAAGTCGGGCGCTCTCGTTGAGAGGGGAGGAGACCTCTCAGGACTCGACGGTGACCACCGGGTAGAAGGCGACGTAGTTCTCGATGTTCGCCGCCCCCTGCTTGGGCTGGGGGTAGTACCACGCCGCGGCCGACAGGGTGGTGCCGTCGACGTGGATGTCGTAGTAGGAGGCCACTCCCTTCCAGGGACAGGTGGTCCGTCGAGCGTTCTCGGTGAACAGTTCGAGTTTCACGCTCTCGGGCGGGAAGTAGTGGTTGCCTTCGACGACGACCGTCTCGTCGCTCTCTGCGACGATGGTGTCTCCGACGATTGCCTTGGCCATGTAAGAAGCCTCTCGATCTACTCCATCCCTACAACAGCTGCAAGCCACCGATATTCCTGACCTGTCGTCGGAGAATGGTCGGCCCGGGATCCGGGTAGGGTCCCCGACCGAGGAGGGTGTCACAAATGGCCACCGGCAACAACACACCGAAGGTCGCAGATCCGGTGATGCTCGTTGCCGAGCTCTGCAACGAGCACCGGGTGGTCATCGCCGGCTCACCCACATCCGGGGACGGTGGACGTTGACCCGGATCGTTGCGATCCCCGTCAAGCCGTTCGAAATCGCCAAGAAGCGACTGTCGTCGGTTCTCGAGCCTCAGCAACGTCAAGCGCTGAGCGTCGAGTTGGCGCGGCGGACGGCGCTCGCGGCGATCGCTGCAAACGCAACACCGCTCATTCTCTCTGCTGACGACGCCGTGTCGGCGTGGGCGGCACACCAGGGATACGACGTGCTGCTGGACGAGGGATCCAGCCTGGACGAGGCCGCCCATTCGGCCACGCTGTTCGCCAACAACCAGCCGTGGCTGTTCTGTCACGCCGATCTCCCGCTGCTCCGCAGCGCCGAGCTGGCGAAAGCACTCGAGATCATGTCGAGGGGCTCGTGGGTGATCGCTCCATCGAGTGACGGCGGGACGTCGCTGATCGGCGGTGTCGGCGGGTTCGACTTCGCATTCGGGCCCGGCAGCTTCCATCGGCACCTCGCCAGACTCGGGAACCGCCCCGTCGAGGTCGTGATAGAGATCGGGACGCTCCTCGACCTCGACACCGCCGCTGACTTCTCCGCAGCAGCAGCCCACCCGCTCGGGCGGTGGCTCGGCGACGTCGTGCCGATACCCTCATCTCCATGACCTCCAAGCCAGCTACGAACCTCTTCTCCGAGGCCAGGCTCGATCCGATCGACCTCCCGACTCCGAATCGCGTGCTGACGATCGGAGCTCATCCCGACGACGCAGAGTTCGGGGCGGGCGGGACACTCGCGAAGTGGGCCGCTGCGGGGTGTGAGATCTCGATGATGATCGTGACCGATGGTTCGAAGGGAACCTGGGACGAGGAACAGGACCCGGCCGAGCTGATCGCCGCCCGCCGTGCCGAGCAGCGCAACGCCGCCCAGACGCTCGGAGCGACCGGGGAACTCGTATTCGGCGACTACGTCGACGGGGAGCTGGAAAACGGTCGGGAGCTGCAGCGCTTCATTGCCCTGTGGGTCCGCCGTTTGAAGCCCGATGTCGTGCTGACGTTCGACCCCTGGAAGAAGTACATGATGCATCCCGACCACCGGGCGATCGGCTGGGCGGTGATCGACGGGATCGTCGCTGCGAGAGACCATCTGTTCTTCCCCGATCAACTCACCGACGGTCTGACGAAGCATCGGCCCGAGGCGATCCT
>CBDTXZ010000077.1:0-13330 GCA_965364515.1 uncultured bacterium | reverse complement strand
GACCCTCCCTTTGGGCGGTCCGGCCCTCACTCCGCCGCATCATCCTCAGAGTCTTACGACTCGCAGGGAAGAGTCGAAAGACCCATCGGCAGAAACGCGAATCTCTTCCGGTCCGACCAAACACCAATGGGCTTCATCGGCCAGTTGACGACGAGAGTCCACTCGGCTCGACTGTGACGGGCGGCCACGCTGGCCATGGAGAACGGGTGTGCCTGTCGGCACGTATGGTCGAAAACACGTAGGCGAGGAAGCTGATGTGACCGAAGTGTCCTGGGCCGACGTGGACGGCCTCTCGGTTGCGTATCGGGAACAAGGCGTGGGGCCGCCACTGGTGCTGTTGCACGGCTGGCCGCTCGACAACCTCGACCTTGCGCCAGCTCACGTGGCGGGGCTGTCGTTCGGTGGGGGTCTCGCCCTCCAACAGCGACGACGGCGGATCCGCCCACCACCTGGCCGGCGATCAAAGGCGCTGGGCCTGGGAGGAGCAGTTCGCTCGAGATCACAGCGACCTCCCGGTTCCGCTGTACCTGGCGGAAGGGGAACTCGAGCCGTCACTTCAGTTCCTCGATCCACTCGACCGACTGTCCGATCGACTCCGCAGTCGCAAATACGAGGGCCCCGAGCTGGAACATGTCGTCATTCCGGAGAGCGGCATGCCGGCGTCACGGCGGAAGCCTTCACTCGGGGCCTGCGCTGGGCGTTCACGACGCCAACCGTCGAGCTGCCGACTCGAGCACTTCAGTGCTACGCAGGTGAGTATCGACAGGACGATGCCGATCGGCTCCCGAGCGGGCCGGCGGTGCAGGATCTGTCACACCTCGAGATTCGGGTCGACGATGATCACCTCATCGTTTTCGGCGGATCCGGGCTACCCGAAGGAGAGAAACTGGTAGCGACGGCCACCGACGAATTCACCTTCACTGGGAGCATTGCGGGTGTAGCGAGATTCCACAGAGACGCGCGAAGTCAGGTCGACGGACTCTCGCTTGTTCCCTCCCCGCTTCTCGCCGACGGGGCCATCACCCTCGACAGAGTTCGCTGATCGGATCCGGAAGCAAGTGCTCGATCATCGCCCGCAGGACGACCCTTCCTCTGAGATTCGATCTCTGCAGCGGCCACATCCTTCCACTTCGCAGGCAACGGCGGGCGTACGATTGTGGCGAGCGGACCGAGAGACCGGTGTTGCCGAGAACGAATCCGAGGAGCGGGAAGTGAGGCAGGGAACCGATGCGACGCTTGCCTGCAGTGAACGGACCGAGCGTCGTCTGGGCGGATCGCTCCCTCTCCGTCTCCGGTCCGGTGCAGCCATGGAAGCCGACGACGGCGACCGAATGACCGTGAACGGAACATGACGAGGACCACCGTCGTCGATCCCTCGACCAATCAGCCGATCAGCGAGGTTCGGCGCCACTCCCCCGAGGATGTCGATCAGGCCGTGAACCGCGCCAGTCACGCCTTCGAAGTCTGGCGGAATGCCGGCGTGCGTGAGCGGCGTGACGTGCTGGCGGCGATCGCCGATCTCATACGGCGGGACCAGGAGCGCCTGGCACGGATCGAGTCTCAGAACGCCGGGAAGCCGATCAGCGCTGCTCGCGGCGAGATCGGCGCCGCCGCAGCTGTGTTCGACTACTACGCCGGCGCCGTGGACAAGTTCACGGGCCAGACGATCCCCGGCAACGCGCCGGGGACCCTGCTCACCTTCCGGGAGCCGATCGGTGTGTGCGGCGCCGTCACCCCATGGAACTTCCCGCTCCTCATCCTGAGCTGGAAGGTGGCGCCGGCCCTCGCCATGGGCAACGCCGTGGTTGCCAAACCGGCGGAAGTCACTCCCCTCTCCACGCTGGCCCTGACGGACCTGGCTCTGGAGGCTGGACTTCCCGAAGATGTCCTACAGGTGGTCACCGGCCAGGGGTCGGTGACAGGCGAAGCGCTGGTCCGCCATCCGCTGGTGCGAAAAGTGAGCTTCACCGGTTCCACCACGGTCGGCACCCACGTGATGCAGGCAGCCGCCGAAGACATCAAACGCGTCTCGCTGGAGCTGGGCGGCAAGTCGGCCAACCTGATCTTCGCCGACGCCGACCTGGACGCTTGCTTGGAATCGGCGTTCTGGTCCGTGTTCGACAATGCCGGCCAGGACTGCTGTTCACGGAGCCGACTGCTGGTGGAACGCTCGATCCACGACGAGGTCGTCGACCGATTCGTCGAACGAGCACGCAGCGTCCGGCTGGGTGACACCGCAGACGAGTCGACCGAGATGGGACCTCTGATCACCCCGTCGCAGCTCGACACCGTGGAGTCCTACGTGCGAACCGGAGATGCGGAAGGAGCGACCCGTATCTGTGGAGGCGAGCGGCTCGATTCGCCCGGCAACTATCTGACACCGGCCGTGTTCGTCGGCGTCACACCCGACATGACGATCGCTCGAGAAGAGATCTTCGGGCCGGTCGTCTCGGTCACCCCCTTCGATTCCGAGGCCGAAGCAATCAATCTGGCCAACGACTCCATCTACGGGCTCTCCGGTTCGATCTGGACGCGGGACATCGGCCGAGCTCTGCGAGTCGCCCGCGGAGTGGAAACCGGCATGCTGTCGATCAACTCATCGTCGTCGGTTCACATCGAGGCACCGTTCGGAGGGATGAAGCAGTCGGGAATCGGCCGCGAACAAGGTATGACTGCCCTCGAGGCCTACACCGAATACAAGACCGTGTTCATCGCCGACGACTGAGGCACATGTCGGTCTGCTCGTCACTCCAGGTCGCCATGACAGAGATTGCAGGCCGCGTCGGCGCCCGTCGACGCGGATGCGCTTCGGAGATGCCGCTGAGTCAGCAGCTGGTGACCTCCCTCATGCGACCTGAGAACCTGCACGACGCAACGACGGGGCACATCGATCCCGTCAAATGAATCTCAAGGCGATTCCACCGTGAGGGTCCCATTCATGCCTGCGTCGAAATGCCCGTCGATCGCGCAGATGACCTCATAGGTGCCTGCGTCCGGGGCAGTGAACGTGAGCGTCTTCGACTCGCCAGGTTCGATCTCGTCTTCCCAATACACATAGTCGGCCAGAAGCTCTTCCTCCGTCTCGGGAAGGTCGTCTTCGCTCGTGATCTCGACACCACTCTGAAGGATCACGAACTCGTGTTCGACTGCGCCGTCATTCGTCAGGTCGAGCGAGATCTCCTCCCCGGCATTCACCGTCCACTCGGACGGGGTGAACTCGAAATCGGTCAATGTGGCCTCGATCTGGTTCGAGGCTCCTCCGCCGCAGGCGGTCACGATGAGAGCTGCGGTAGCCAGGCCCACGATCCCCATCTGGAGTCGTCTCATATCTACCTCCTCGCCACTTCCGAACCCACCAAACCGATCGGCTCGACGCATCAGGTGGAGACCTGGGTCGTTCCCCTGGGTCTCGGCGGTCGTCGGACTCCGCTCAGGCGACGGCGTGAACGCCGAGGTCGTGCGGTTCGCTCCCGTTCGCTGTCACGCTTGCAGGCTCATGTTCGTGGCCGGGTGACCTCCGGCGCACCCGACGGCGTAGCTCCGGCTCCCGGTAGCGCGGTCGAACCGATACAGTCGCGGTTGGTCGTACGGACGTTCCCCCGCTGTGAGCGCGCACACGGCCAACCAGCGCGACCCGGCCACACCAGCACGTGCAGCCAGATTCGTCCAGCCGAGTCCATCACCAAAAGAGCACCTCCCATGTCAGGCTTCATCGCACGCAACATCCCGGACCTGCACGGTCGCACGGCCTTGGTCACAGGGGCGAACACCGGACTCGGCTATTGGACGGCCGTCCACCTCGCCCGGGCCGGCGCGCGTGTGCTGATCGGCTCACGCTCAACCTCCAAGGGTGCCGAGGCGCTGCGGCGCTTGCGGGATGAGACCCCGGGAAGCGAGGCGGACGTCCTGCAATTGAATCTGTCCTCGCTGGCGGCCGTCGAAGATGCTGCGGGGCGGCTGAGCGAGAGTGAGGGCCGGTTGGACCTACTGATCAACAACGCCGGCGTGATGATGCCACCGTACGGCACCACCGAGGACGGCTTCGAACTCCAGCTCGGTGTGAACCACCTCGGACACTTTGCGCTGACGGGACATCTGATGCCGCTACTCACCGAAGCCCCCGCGGCGCGCGTCGTGAACGTCTCGTCGCTCTCGCACCGAAACGCCGAGATCTTCTTCGATGACCTCCATGCGGAGCAGGGTTACTCCGCCGAGGCCCGCTACGGGCAGAGCAAGCTGGCGAACCTGCTGTTCACGTTCGAGCTCGACCGTCGACTGCGGGAGGCCGGGTCTTCGGTGCGAGCGTTGGCCGCCCACCCCGGCATCGCCCGTACCGAATTGACCCGCCACTACCCCGGACCGGTCCGTCTGCTCATGCCGCTCGTCGGGTTGATCCTCAACTCGGCTGAGCAGGGATCGTGGCCAAGCCTGATGGCGGCGACGTCACCTGACGTCGATGGGGGCGACTACGTGGGCCCCACGCGCTTCCGTGAGATGTCCGGGCCGGCCGGCCCCGCTGAGAGCACCGCCACAGCCAACGACGAAACCCTGCAACGCCGTTTCTGGGACCTATCGGTCGAGCTCACAGGGATCGACCCCATGGCCGCGATGGCGTGACCTGTGACGCCGCGTCGAGCGCTACTCCCGTGGAGGTTGTTTGGGGATGACGGGAAGGAGCCCATGTTCGAGTGGTGCTTGCGCATCTCGACGGATAGAGCGAGCTGGTCGGACCCGCAGTGAGCGGCTCGGTTCATTGGAGGCCGAGAGGTGGAACGGGCCGCGACCGTAGGATGCGGCGATGCAGTCTTCCAAGCTGCCGCTTCGCGGGCGAGAGCCGGAGCTAGCGGCGTTGCTGACGATGATCGATTCCGCCGATGCAGGGAGGGGCGGAGCGGTGGTCGTGGGCGGCGAGCCGGGTATCGGCAAGTCGCGACTCGTGGCCGAGGCGGCCGGCGTTGCCCGTCAGCGCGGTCACCGCGTGATGGCGGGAGCCGTCACGGAGTTCGAACGAGAACGCCCGTTCGGATCCTTGATCGACGCATTGGCATTGGATCAGAACGATCCACCGAGCGCTCTCTCGGAGTTGGCGGGACTCCTGAGCGGCAGATCGATTCGCACCTCGGCGCCGATTGATGGCGGTTTGAAACACGTTGCGATCCAAGAGACATTGAACGCCCTCCGTCGGCTGGCGAGCGATCAACCGACGATGCTCGTGCTCGAGGATCTTCACTGGGCCGATGAGTCGACCCTGGCGTTTGTCGACCGCTTCGTCACCTCACTCACCGACTCGACGTTGAGCCTCGTAGCGACGCGACGATTCTGGCCCCGGCGTCCGCGCCTCGACCGTATCGAGGAGCGTGCCGAGGTGACGACGATCCGTCTCAGGCCCCTTGCGCCGGACGAACTCAGGTCGATCGCACTCGACGTCCTCGGCGAAGCGGCCCCCGACGAGCTGCTCGCCCGGATCGACCTGACCGGGGGCAGCCCGCTCTTCGCGCGGCTCGTGGCCGAGTCATCGCTCCACGACTCATCCTCGGATCTCACGCTTTCCGACGCAATCCGTCGCCATCTCGACTTCGTCTCACCAGAGACGCTCGATCTGTTGGGCAGTGCGAGCGTCATCGGCGCGAGGTTCTCGCTCGACGACTTGTCGCTCGTCCTCGGGTCGCCTGTGGGAGAGCTTCTCGCCCCGATTCGCGAGGCGGTCGAGTGCGGGCTGCTCGAAGATGCAAACGGACAGCTGGCGTTCCGACACGATCTCGTTTGGCACGCCATCTACGACGCTCTCCCCGTGGCAGTCCGCCGAGCCATGCACCGCGAGATCGCCCATGTCCTTGCGAAGGGCGAAGTGTCGCTAGACCGCATCGTCTCTCATGCCCTCATAGGTGCGAGACGGTCGAGCCCAGACGACGTTCGCCTTCTGGCTGCCGCTGCCGACCAGGTCGCTCCACGCGATCCCTCGACCGGTGCAGGGTTGTATCAACGAGCACTGGAACTCTGCCCACAGGATGATCCTCTCCAGCCTGTCCTCCAACGATCCTTCATCACTTCGCTGTTGTGGTCCGGGCAGTTCTATCGGGCGAGAACGAGGGCAGAGGCGATCCTCGAACACGCAAGTGACCCCACCGTCCGGGGGGACCTTCGGAGAGCCATCGGTCGGGTGCTCGTCTACCAGGGCGACGTGCGAGCCTCGCTCGATCAGGTCGAGGAGGGGTTGAGAGATCGGCAGATACCGGACCCCCAACGCGCCCGCCTCCTGGCCGACGTGTCGCTGCGTCGCCTCGTTTGCTTCGATCGCGCCCGGGCGTTTGAAGCCGGCGAAGAGGCAGTCGCACTTGCGAACACCATGGGCGACGGACCGGCCCTAGCTGTGGGACGATGCGCCCTGTCGCGAGTCGCAAGCTTCGACGGAGACGTCAATCAAGCCATCGAACTCGCAGCCGAGGCGATGGCTGAGACCCGGGAGGGCGTCGCAGAAACCATCGAACTGTTGCAACCACCGCTCTACCACGGCCTTGCGCTGCTCGAGTCCGATCAGCCGAACCACGCTCGGCCAGAATTCGAGCGTGGCTTGGACCTCGCCATGAGCCTCGGCTCCGTATGGATCGTCCCGCTCTTCCACGTCGGCCTTGCGATGGAGGACTACCTGGGCGGCCGTTGGGAGGATGCAGCGATCGAGGCGGAGCGAGGCATCGACCTGGCTCGCGCCTCGAACACTGCGGTATGGGTGCCCTGGGCCCACGCGATCCTCGCGTTGATCACGTCGTCGCGCGGCGAGACCGCATCGACTCGACATATCGACGCGATCGAGCGCCATCTTCGCCGTTTTGGATCGGACCAGTTCGGTCACGAATGGATCGCATGGGCCATGATTCGGTACAGCGCAGGTCAACTTCGGAACGAAGAGGCCATAGAAGCCGGTATGCGCGAGTGGCACGTGTCCGGATCTGGACGCACGCCGGGACTCCGCCGGTTGTTCGGCGTAGATCTCGTTCGGATGCTGCGCTCCGGTGAGCGAACCAGTGATGCCCGCTCCGTCGCCGCCGTTCTCGAGGAAGCAGCCACCATTTCCGGTACCGCCACAGACCGCGGCCGCTCTCTCGTCGCCAACGGCCTGATCGACAGCAGTGCGGCTCAGTTGCTCCGGGGAGCCGAACTCCTCGAGTCGGCTGGGCGCGCATCGGAGTGTGTCCGGGCAAGAACCGATGCGGCCGAGACTCTGGCGGCCGATCGGCGGACGGGTGAAGCCAAAGACCTCGCCTCGGACGTGGCCGACTGGCTCCAGCGGAGAGGAGCGGACGCAGACCTGGCACCCGTGGATGCGCTCCTTCGTTCGCTGGGGGTGCATCGAGGGTCACGGGCCAAGCGGAGTCGTGCGACGAAAGGCTGGGAGGCCGTGACACCGACCGAGATGAAGGTGCTCGAACTGGTGGCGGAGGGTCTCACGAACAAACAAATCGGAGATCGACTGTTTGTGAGCCCCAGAACGGTCGAGAGCCACATCTCGAACCTCTTTCCCAAGCTCGAGGCTTCGTCGCGGACCGAACTGGCAGCACGGTTCTTCGAGACCGCATCCCGGGAGAATCCGTGACATCACGGATGTCTCCGGATTCGTCATACGTCATCATGCGTTCAGCGGCGAGACGGGAGATGGAGATGCCGTTGTACATGGATATTCACAAGAACCTCGATGGACTCACCGCCGAGGCTGTCATCGAGGCGCACCAGGCGGACCTCGACGTGCAGGACGATTTCGATGTGAGATACCTGCGCTACTGGTTCAACGCAGATGAAGGTTCGGTGTTCTGCCTCGTCGAAGCGCCGAGCTCAACAGCAGCCGTCGAAGTGCACGAGAAGGCCCACGGTCTGGTGCCCGACGACATCATCCAGGTCGAGGAGGGAACATGACCACCGAGACCCCAGCCATCGAGGCGATCGAGGCTTCGACCCGCGCAGCCGAGCAGGATTGGCTCGACGCATGGGTCCGCGGTCCTGAGCTGACCCGCTGGAAGGACGTCCCGGTGCAGCCAGGCGACCCGGCACCCGACATGGCGCTCGTGAACCATGCAGGTGAGAGCGTCCGCATCAGCGACTTCTGGTCAGAAGGTCCAGCCCTGATCGTCTTCTGGCGGCAGTTTGGATGCGGGTGTGGCGTGGAACGTGCGAGCAGGCTCCGGAACGAGCTCTCGCAATATCGCGAAGCCGGTGCCAACGTGGTGGTCATCGGCCAGGGCGACCCGATCCGTGCAGCGGCGTACCGCAACGAGCACGAACTAGACGTTCCGATCCTGGTCGATCGACACCTCGATGCGTATCGGGAGTACGGCTTGCGAGAGGGTTCTGTTGCACAGATCCTCTTCGATGCCCCGGAGTCCTTCTGGGCGCACGACCGGGAGACCGGAGAAGACTTCATTGCGTCGAGGCGTGAGTCGGGTCGTCCGCTGGTCGACAACCCCTGGTTGCTTCCTGGAGAGTTCGTCGTGGATGCAGCTGGACGAATCGTCCATGCCCACCGCTACCAGCACTGCGAAGACCACCCCGAGCCGCTGGTCCACGTAGCTGCCATCAAACAGGTTGCCCGCTGACCTGAGAGAGTCCTCGACGGCGTAGGAACGGAAGGGAAGCCGGCGGTCAGTTGTGACGGCGAATGTCGGGCTGCGTTGCAACTGACGGGCACCTTCCCATGGGAGAGCTCGGTATTCATGCGGGTCTCTGTAAGGCTGGGCAACTCTCAACCGGGCAAAGGACGCACCAATGAAGCTGAAGCTCTTCTCCACGCAGTCGAGCAATCGGAAACCGACCTTCGATGCTCTCGAGGCGGAAGTGAATTCATGGCTCGACGAGCATCCGGGCATCGTCATCGAGCACACGAGTTTCCTTTCCCAGCCGAACATGCAGTGGTCCCATTTGGCGCTGGCCGTCTGGTACGAGCAGAAGTAGTCGTTCCACGTCTGCGTGCGCCCATGTTGAAAAGCCCGGACGCATCACGAAAACGGAGCTGGTCACTCGTAGTGATGGCGCCGTTGCCGGGGACGGCGGAATCGCGCCACGGACCGCCATCGACAGCTTCTCGGGGCTCGCCGCCCGCCGATGAGCGATCGACCGCAGATCGGCTCGTCGAGCGCTGGCCGAGCCCCTCACCCATGCAAAACCCTCGTGGACCGTCGAGTCGGACGTGTTCTGCCAGGGGTTCTCAGCGGGCACGACGGGTGACGCCTCCCACCTACACTCGCAGCGCATGAAGGGCATCGAACTCCCGCCGCTCACCGAGGACTTCACCGCAGACCCGGTTGAGCTGTTCTTCGACCTGGCCTACGTGTTCGCCTTCTCCCAGCTGGTGGCGCTTCTCATCCACGAACCGACCTGGACAGGGGCCGGCAAGGCAACGTTGCTGTTCGCCCTGCTGTGGCTGCCGTGGCAGCAGCTGACGTGGGCGGCAAATGCGGTTTCGGGCAATGGGCGGCCGGTGCGCATCCTGTTTCTGATTGCCACCGTGGTCAGCATCCCGATGGCGGCTTCCACCTCGACCGCCTTCGCGGGCGGCGGTCCGGTGTTTGCGATCGCCCTCACCGGGATCATGCTCATCGGGTTCTTCATGCAAACGATAGGGACCACCGAGGAGGTCGACTATCGCTCTGCTGCGCTCACCTGGATCGCTCCCAATGTCGTTGCCATCCTGGTGCTGGTCGTCGGGTCGTTCTACGACGGCACGGTCCGGCTGGGGTTCTGGCTCGGCACCGTTGCCATCGTGCTGTGGGCGATGGTCAGGGCCGCCGACGGCGATTGGCTGGTGCGTCCGGGCCACTTCGCCGAACGTCACGGGCTGATCATCATCGTCGCGCTGGGCGAGGTGATCGTTGCGATCGGTATTCCCGTCGTCGCCGCTCTCGAGGAGAACGGCAGCTTGTCGCTGGCAACGATCTCGGCGCTGCTTGCGTCTGGCGCATTCGCCGGTTTGCTGTGGTGGGCCTACTTCGATCGGCCCGGCCCTGGTCTCGAGTTCGCCGCCTCCAAACTCGACGGTCGCTCAGCCGGCCGGTACATCCGAGACGTGTACACCTGGGCCCATGCCCCGATCGTGGCCGGTGTCATCCTCGCCGCCGCGGCGCTCGAGGAGATCGCCCTTCACCCACGCGACCCCGTCCACGTCGAGTTCCGGGTCATGTTGGCGGCTGGCCTCTTCCTGTTCCTCACCGGGGTCTACCTCGCAGTGTGGAGAGCCTTCCGAGCTCGAGCGAGGGAGCGGCTGGTCGGCGCCCTGGTCATCGGCGGCATCGTCTTCGTAGGAGCGTCGCTCGAGGGCCTGAACATGCTGACCATCGTGGTGATCACGATGTTCGTGGTGCTGGTCATCGAGCACCGCCGTATCCAACGCCTCCATGTACACGCCGAGCTCGAGGACTGAACGACTTTCGGTCCAAGGGTTGCAGCGGCCAGGGTTCACAGCCACCGCGTGAAGCTTCCAAGTCCGCCAATGCGACACGAGAATCGCTTCGCACCTTGCAGCCGGGTAACGATGACTCCACTTCGCAAACTGCGGCAGGGCGTCGAGCAGAAGCGAGAAAGGGACTCCAGCGACAAAGGACACGCTCTTGACGGTGCGCTGGAACAATCTGCTCTGTCTCGGTCTCGGGATTCCGACGTTGATCTACGTCGTGACTGCCTTCTCCTCCGCATTGTGGCTGGAGAGAGCTGGACTGATCGGTCTCGCAGTCTTCGGGGCGTTCTTCTGACTGGTCATCGAGTTCCACACCACCGTGCGGTTCGAATGGCTTCACCAACACACACCTGACTACGAACCGATCGAACAGGGACTCCTACACCCTCGCTGGCTCGTGAGGTTCGTCTACAACGCAGTCTTCTGAGTGTTCCTGCTCCCCTTCTTCACACCGAGCCAGGCGTTCCCCACGAAAGGGTCGCTACTTGGCGCGCCGAGGCGCGATCCCCGGGACGATCGCCTGCAGCGCACGCCGCCCACACAAAGCGTACGCTTGAAGAGCTCACAGTCACGGGAGGATTGATGAGTCTGCGACTGTTGCGGCAGAACGCTGTCGGCATACGGCTGGAGTCCACAGCCGCACGGCGCTTCGCCGGTTGCAGTCTCGACGTGTGGGCTTCAGGCGGGTTGCAGTTCGGTTCCGCAGGGAGCGTGGCTAGTCGTGGCGGATGATCGGAACAGGTCACGGTCCAGTGAAGATCGCATTCGTGATGCGTGGAAGAGACTCGGCTCCGAGGATCCGAACACCGCAGATCGAGGTGAGCCGGCGTCGCTTTCGGACGATGCGGATGGCCTTGACATGGCGGAGTACGTGAGTTCGCTCGACGGGATTCCCGGCAACGAGGAGACGCACAGCGATTCTGCCGGCATTCACGAGTCCCCATCCACGGCTGAACCCGTGGCAAGAACGAAGCACGGTTTCTACGACGTTCCCTCGACTTCGGGCACGCCGAACTCGCCGCCAAACCCCGTCGAGAGCAGGCTCGGTCGGTTTCGCGGGCTTGCCTGGCTGCTTGCGCTCGCGTTGTTTGTCGTTGTGCGATTCGGACTCGCAGGCGACCTCCTGGGAGAGTCGGCAGGCGAACAGGCAATGGATTCTCTCAGAATCGAGTTGACTGCAGGCGGTGTCTCCGAAGAGAGCTGGAGTTGTGTCGAGTCGGGCCTGAGGAGCGGTGGCTACGTCGACATTCTCGACGAAGCGAGCGTGTCGGAGATCAACGAGGCTCTGGCATCGCCACTTGCGGAGCGACCGCCGGAGCTGATCAGCTTCCTCGAGGGCTTCGATATGTATGCCAACCCCGCCCGGGAGACGTCTTGCCTGACGAAAGAGGACTGGTCGAAGTTCGCCACATCAGCCGTCGCCGCTGATGACGTCCCTTCCTCCGGATTCGTGACACCGAGCCCAGGTGACGGACTCCCCATGGGTGTTGCAGGCGTCGTGGTCGGGAGTGTGACTCTCGAGGCCGACGTGGTCGGCGCAGTGATGATGACACCGGGGGCAACGCTCGACTGCGATGGGCATTCGATCCGGGGAGAGCCCTCGCAGGTCGGTGTCGCCATGGCCGACGACTCCACGGTCCGCAACTGTTTCTTCTCTGGCTTCAACACGGGCGTCGGGCTCGGCGGAACCGACGGGGCGATGGTTGAGAACGTCGAAGTGACAAACAGCCGCATCGGTTTCTATCTCGTAGACAGGACGACCAACGCGACGATCACCGCTTCAACCGCAACCGGCAACGAGATCGGGTTCCTGTTCGAACGGTCGGTCTCGAGTGTTCGGCTCGAAGAGAACACCGCAAATCGCAATTGGAGGTCGGGGTTCATGATGGGCTACACCGACGACAGCATCCTGGCCGGCAACACCGTTACCGGGGGTGGAAGCGGGTTCTGGATCACCAGCTCGAATCGAAACGAATTCGTTGGGAACACGGTGACGGGAGCCAGCGAATGGTTCAGCATCGGAGTTTTCGAATCCTCCACAGCCAACCTGTTCGAGAACAACGAGGTCACCGGCGGAGGCGTTGCAGTTGCTGTCAACTCTCGGGCCGCACACAACGAGTTCATGGGGAACCACCTGCATCACAACGCCAAGGGGGCGCACGTTGAGTTCAACTCCGGCCCCGGGAACACGTTCATTGGGAATCGGGTGGAGGGAAACAGTCATGTCGGATTGTGGGATGACACGACGTCCGCTGCTGACCGCTACACCTCGAACATATGCAGTCTGAACGCCGACGCCGACAGTGTTCCCGACGGTCTCTGCTGACAGGTGGCGTACCAGTGATCGCTGCCGTGTGACGAACGGACCGCGGACCGGCGCAGAAACCCCCCTCACTTGTTTCGTCAGGCCCCTTCGCCGAGTGCCGCGCCCGCGTGGTGTGGGCAGCCGTCGCCGCCACCAAGGGACTCGCCAACGCAGTCGAAGGCAACGGCTTCGGCCTGCGCAAGGGTCACCAACCCCTCGACGCCGTTCTCATTCGGCTCGAGTCCTCGAGCTACGCTCGCCGGAGCGACCGGAGAGAACATTCAGGTCGGCCGAGGGGATCTCTGTGCGGGCGCTACTGGGATCGAACCACTGACCTCTGCCGTGTGAACGCGACACCGGTACCGCCGGTCATCAGTGCTTCCCGCCGAACATCGATGCTTTTGGGCTGGCTTGTCACCAAGGGTCTCCCGCCGGACCGACCGTCTAGGCGAGATCGAGCTTCACTGCCTGTCCAGTTTCTGAGGAGTGTTTGAGCGCTTCGAGCAGCTCGTGCAGTTTCAGGGCTTGGTCGAAGCCGGGTTCGAAGCGCTTGCCGTCACGGATCGCCTCTGCGATCCGGGCGTAGG
>CBDTXZ010000076.1:0-13347 GCA_965364515.1 uncultured bacterium | reverse complement strand
ACCAGCATCGTGTCGGATCCGATCTTGACGTCCTCGCCGATCTCGGTCCGGAACTTCTCGAATCCGTTGTAGTTGACCGTGATGGTCCCGGCGCCCACGTTGCTGCGGGCCCCGACGCTGGTGTCGCCGATGTACGACAGGTGCGGGATCTTTGCTCCTGGGCCGACCACCGACTTCTTGATCTCCACGAAGGTCCCGGCCTTCGATCCCTCCTCGAGCACCGCCTCGGGCCGGAGCGACACGTAGGGCCCGACCTGTGCACCCGGACCCACCCTGGCGCTGCGGAGGACCGAGTACCACACGCGTGCACCGCTCCCAATGACCGAGTCACTGGCGAAGACGTCTGGCCCGACGACGGCGTCGGACTCGACCACCGCCTGAGACGTGAGATGGACGTTGGCGAGCAGACTCGCTCCCGGCGCAACGGTCACCCCCGCATCGATGTAGACGGCCAACGGGTCCTGCATGTGAACGCCGGAGTCCATCAGCTCGCCATTGATGCGCTCGCGCCGGAGCGCCGCCGCCTCCGCCAGGTGACGGTGGGTGTTGACCCCCATCACGGCGGTCGGGTCGGCGACGACTGCTCCGGCGGAGTGCCCCCTCGCCACGACGGCGGCGACCACGTCGGTCAGGTAGTACTCGCCCTGAGCGTTGTTCGTCTGCAACGTGCCGATGTCCTCGATCAGCTCCTTGGCGTTGAACACGTACATGCCGGCGTTGATCTCGTTGATTGCGTCCACCGCGTCGCTGGCGTCGCGCTGCTCGACGATCCCGACGACGTCTCCGGCCTCGTCACGGACGATCCGCCCATATCCGTGGGGGTCGTCCACGATCGAGCTCAAGATCGTCGTCGCGTTGGCGTCGGCGCGGTGCGATTCGAGCAGGCGGTCGAGTGTGGCGCCGTCGATCAGCGGCGTGTCGCCCGGCACCACGAGCACGTCTCCGATCACGAGCCCGAGGTGCTCCAGAGCAACGCTCACCGCATGGCCGGTGCCGTGCTGTTCCGCCTGAAGACAGCTCTCGACGCCTTCCGGGAGCGATTCGATCACCTGATCGGCCCCATGTCCCACCACGACCACGACTCTGGAGGGTCCGGTTGCCATCACGGCATCGAGCACCCATGCGAGCATCGTCCGGCCCGCGACGGTGTGCATGACCTTCGGAAGATCCGACTTCATCCGGGTTCCCTTGCCTGCTGCGAGAACGACGGCGGTGTGGGTCATGGGAGAACCTCTTCGGTGATGGACGGACGGCTTCTGGAGGGGCTGGGGGGACAGGACTCGAACCCGTACTAACGGGACCAAAACCCGTCGTGCTGCCAGTTACACCACCCCCCAATGGGTGGAGTGCTCGGCCGAAAGTGTAGATGCAGTGCCGCGACCCGGATCAGACGCATGACTCCGCAACCGTCGGGCGCCAGGATCGATGCTCTCACGGTTGTGGACGAGTGCTTCGAGGGCCAGAATCGTCTCGACGCAGAGAGGGGAATCGTGTTCAGAGGAGATCGAGATGGCGATCTGGTCGCCTCCGGCACCACCGGAGGACGGGACGCGGCACCCCGGGTGCAGCCGACGTCGTGCACGACCGCCCTCGCGAGTGAGACCGGCTGATGGCGTTGCTGCTTCTGGTCCGCCATGCTGCGCCCACGATCGACCTTGCTCTGCCGCACAGCGAATGGCCGTTGTCCAAACGTGGCGTCACGGCCGCGAAGGCGCTCGGTCTGGCGCTCCGCACCGACATCAGCGACGTGCGAGCCAGCCCACAGCCGAGGGCCGCCGAAACGGCACGTCATGCCTTCGGAGAGTTCACGGTGGACGATCGACTCATCGAGGCGGATCGCCCGTTCTACGAGGATGTCGAAGCGCTGCGCACCGACACGCAGAAATGGCTGTCAGGAGAGTGGCTGGCCGAATGGGAACGTCGGGAGAACGTGCTCGACCGCATGACCTGGGCGACGACGGGAATGCCGTCGCGAACATGCTTTGTCGGGCACGGGTTGGCGATCAGCGTGCTCGTCAACTCCATCACGGGGATCCCGACCGCCGAGTTCTGGAGTCGAATGACGATGCCGGGCGCCTACTGGCTCGACACCACTCGCGGCACGGTGGTGAAAGCCGGCTGACGGTCGCTTCCCCAGACGGACCGTCGACATCCGAGATCTTCCCCTAGAACGCATCGCCGCGCTCGGCCCAGCTGTGCGGCATCGCCCCGGGAAAGATGGGGCGGGGCGAGAACGACCGGCAGGTCGATGAACAGCCGACCAATCTCACTGGGACATGACGCGCAGTCAGACTTGGAATCCTCGCCATGGGCAGACCCGGTGCGGCGCCCGAGCGTCTCAGGGATCCTGCGGCTCGCCCCCAATGGCGGAATGGGAACCGTTGATGCACGATGGAACGTATCAACCACGTAGACGAGAAGAAGGAATCTCGATGTCAACCGACTGCACTGTCGATGCCACCGTCTCGAAGGAGTCGCAGGGCTGGGCGAGGATCGCCCACCCTCTGGCTGGGGTCAAGACCGCAGACAGCGGCTTCTCCCGCCACCCCGTCACCACCCAGTTCGTCAAGTGATCGCTCACACACCGATGAGACGAGCCCTCGTTGCGATCACCGTGATCGCCCTCGCGGCCTGTGGCGGTGGTGGCGATGTCACGACCACCACCATCGTGCTGGACGATGCCCAGGTGCCTCCGGCGGACGCCCTCGACGTCACGATCACCGGTGTCGATCTCGGCTCAGATCAGGTGACCATCCGTGGCGAGGCTCCCACGCCGTGCAACGGTCTCGGTTCGTTCGTCAAACCAGGGGACACAATCGAGATCTTCGTCTGGGCCGAGCCACTCGGGCCGGAGGAGACCTGCGTCCAGATGATCGAGCCCTTCGAAATCACGCTCGGCTTCGAGACCCCGGATGTCGACACGTCAGTGACCGTCAACGGCGAACAGATCGGCCGCGTCTTCCCCTGATCGACCCCTGAATGTCGACGAGAACACCGAACGGCCTCCCGCATGTGCCCGAAGCCTTTCAGCGCTTCGGCGTGTCGGTTCGGGTCAGGCTCTGCCGGTCACCGTCGAAACTTCTTCAACGCTCGAGTCGGCGCACACCGTCATGGACGAGCTCACAGGCCCGGCTGACCCCGACATCGGTCGCCGCTCCCGCTGCGTCGGTTGCTTCGTCGAGATCGGCGAAGCAACCGAACACCGCCGAACCGCTCCCCGACATCATCACCGGGCGCTCCCATCGGTCCGACAGCTCGGACATGAGGTCGCCGAGTTGCGGCTCGAGGTCGATGGCGGCCGAGGTCAGGTCGTTGACGATCTCGAACGCTCGGAGCGATGGGGGAAGACGCCTCGGGGAGATCGGGTCGGCCGCCGGGTAGTCGAGGCGATCCCATGCCCGGTACACCGACGGCGTGGACAGTCGGTAGGTGGGCACCACCACGACGAGCACGAAGTCGGACAGCCCGTCGAGCTGCGTGACCCGATCACCGATGCCTTCCATGCGTGCCGTTCCCCCGGTGAGGAAGAACGTCACGTCGGCACCGACGGCGCCGGCGGCCTTGCGTCGGCCATCGGATCCGATCCGATGGCGGTCGCCGAGCGCGGAGATGACGCACGCCGCATCCGATGAACCGCCGCCCAGTCCCGCCCCGGCCGGAATTCGCTTGGTGAGGTCGATACGGAGAGGAGGGCGGCCCGCGATCGCCAGGGCTTCGACGGCCTTCCAGACCAGGTTGTCGCCATCGTCGGGGAGATCGGCTCCCGAGATGTCCAGGCAGTCCTCCTCGGCGTAGGAGAACGCGAGGTCGTCGGTCCAGTCGATCGCCTGGACCAGCGAATCCAGCGGGTGGTAGCCGTCGGATCGAGGACGCGCCACACGCACGCTGAGGTTGACCTTTGCTGGTGCGGACCAGCGCTCATCCATGCCCGCCTCCCATGGACGCGGCGGCCTCGGCCAACCGGATGAAATCGGTCGGGTCCAGATCCTCGGGTCGCGTCGTCGGATCGAGTCCGGCCCGTTCCGCCACGGCCGCCGGATCGTCGAACGTCCCGGCGAGCGACTTCCGAAGCATCTTGCGTCGCTGGTTGAAGGCATCGGCGGCGATCCCGATGGCACGTTCCACCAGCGGGTGCGGCGTTCTGCGCTCGATCACGACCACTGCAGACCCGACACGAGGCGGGGGAACGAAGACCTGCGGAGGGACCCGGAAGGCGATGCGTCCGACACCGTGGAGACCCACGACCACCGACGGCATCCCGTAGGTCTTCGATCCAGGAAACGCCACGAGCCGCTCTGCGACCTCGAGCTGGACCATCACGACGAACCGGCGCACCTGAGGAACCATCCTGAGCGCGTCGAGGACGATGGAGGTGCCGACGTTGTACGGAAGGTTCGAAACGAGCACCCACTCGCCCGGACCGAGGACGTCTGACAGGTTCATCTTGGCCGCATCCCCGAACACGAGCCTCGCCGAGGTGGACTCCTCGAGCACCGGCCGAAGCGACTCGTCGATCTCGATTGCGGTGACGGCGGCACCGGTCTCCTCGAGCGCTGCGGTCAGGGTCCCGGTGCCGGGCCCGATCTCCACGACCCGATCGCCCGGCCCGACTCCGGCCAGAGATGCGATCTTGCGCGTGATGTTCGGGTCTGCAAGGAAGTGCTGGCCGAGTTTCTTGTCCGGAGACAGTCCGTGTCGTGACAGGAGCGCCTTGACGTCCGAACGCGACTGAACACCGTTTCCCGGCGTGGTCATGCCGGTCTCCCGAACACCCTGGCGGCATGAGCCGAAGTCAGCTCGGCGACTTGCCGCACGTCGACGCCCCAGACGCCGGCGAGCGCCTCACCGACGTAGCGGACTCGTGCGGGCTCGTTCTGCTCGCCCCGAAACGGGGGCGGGCTCAGGTAGGGGGTGTCGGTCTCCACCAGGCTCCGTTCCGGATCGGCGTTCACGGCGCCGAGCCTGATCGTCTCCCCGGTCTCGAACGCCACCGGCCCGGCGAACGAGAATGTGACCCCGAGCTCGGCGAAACGCTTCGTCCACCGTGTCCCACCGGTCCAGCAGTGGAGAACGGCCTTCTCGCCGAGATCGGCGTCGCCGAGCATCTCGTAGACGTCGGCAAATGCGTCACGGCAGTGCACCACGATCGGCAGATCGTGGGTGCGGGCGAGCTCGATGTGATCGGCGAACGACTCGCGCTGGGCGTCGACCGGGGCCAGATTCCGGTAATAGTCGAGACCGGTCTCCCCAACGGCAGCGGCGTTCGGCACGAGCTCGATGATGGCGTCGCGTTGTTGTGCCCAATGCTCGGCGTCGTGCGGATGGAGCCCGCACGTCGCCAACAGCCGAGCGGGATGCTCTTGGGCGAGGTTCACCGCAGCGCGCGACGATGAAGCATCGACGCCGGGGACGACCATCCAATCGACCTCCGTGGCTCGTTCCATCAGCTCGACCGGGTCGCGCCCGTCGAGTTGGAGATGGCAGTGCGTGTCGACCCACATCGGTGTCACGGTAGGCGTTCGTGGGGATTCGACGCCAAGCCTCGGAGTTGCCATCAGACGTCAGTTCGCTGCCGTCGGCACGAACGACACCTGGCGTCATTCAGACGGACTGCTGCTCCCAACCTCCGACTACGAGCTCACTTGGAGATCTGGGACTTGCAGGTGGCGCAGAGACCCTTGCCGTGGAAGGAGATGACCGAATCGGTGGAGCCGCAGAAGATGCACGTGTTCTCCATCTTCTGCAACACGATCGACGAACCCTGAATGGAGATCGACAGTTGATCGCCCTCGCGAATGTTGAACAGCCGGCGCGTCTCGGCGGGAATCACGATCCTGCCCAGATCGTCGATCTTGCGAGCGATCCCAGATTCCATGCTTGAACTCTCCTCGTGGAGGCCGGTGGCGCCACCATACCGACCTAGCTGGAGCGGCGTCGGCGATGTTGGCCGTTTCCGAACGGGCCAGGACCGACGGGGTCGATTCAGATCAACGCGTCGTAGATGGGCCCCTTGGGGAAGCTCGTCTCCTTGGCCGCCTGACGGGCCGCGTCTGACTTCGATGCCCCGGCGTCCACGAGCTCTTTGGCGCGTTGGATCGCATCCTGGAGGGACAGCTCCCGAGCCGTCTCGGCACCGGCGATGACGACCGTGAACTCGCCACGCGGTTGAGTCGTCTGCCAGTGCTCGATCGCATCGCCGAGTGTCCCCCGCCAGACCTCTTCGAATTGCTTCGTGAGCTCGCGACAGACGCACACCCGGCGTTCGGCACCGGCCGACTCGACGATCAGAGAGAGA
This sequence comes from uncultured bacterium, assembly GCA_965364515.1. Classification (GTDB taxonomy): domain Bacteria; phylum Actinomycetota; class Acidimicrobiia; order Spongiisociales; family ZC4RG35; genus JAHEDH01. The sequence continues at coordinate 7,052 of CBDTXZ010000076.1, read as the reverse complement.
TCATCGACGATCCGGCGCGGCGAGCAGAACAGCACGGTGGGCCGTTCCTCGGCGGCGATCGCCTCCGCCCGCTCCCGACGCTCTCCTCCCCGTCGGGGCAGGAATCCCTCGAAGACGAACCGGTCGCCACCGAACCCCGAGAGCGCGATCGCCGAAGTCACTGCGCTGGGGCCGGGGATCACCGTGACCGTCGCACCCGCCTGGACGGCGGCGTCGACCGCCGAGACGCCGGGATCGGCGACGGCGGGCATGCCTGCGTCGGTCACGAGGGCGACGTCCTCACCTGCGAGGAGTCGCTCGGCCAATTCGGCCGAGCGGAACGCCTCGTTCCCGACGAAGTAGCTCCGGATCGGACGGTCCGACCCGACGAACCGGAGCAGAGTCGCCGTCCGCCTGGTGTCCTCGGCGTAGACGACATCGACTGTCTTCAGGACGTCGGCCAGCCGCTCGGTGACGTCACCGAGGTTCCCGATCGGAGTTGCACAGACATAGAGCGTGGCGATGGGTGGCCTCCTCGAGTCACGAAACTAGCGGTGCCATCGAACGACATGGCTTCGGTGGTCTCGGAGGCAGGACGGCCCGCTCGGCACCTCGAGGACCGCCGCAGAGCCACGGAAAGCCGCCACGCGTCGTCGACCCAGCAGGCGTCCGCCGGTTCCTCGTCCGCGCTCGTCGAGGCCGATCACCCAAATGGGCTGTCTCAGACCGAAGCCGTGGACCGAGCTGCCGGGAATCACGAGTGCCCGAGGAGGTCGTTCGAAGGCGTGCAACCCGAGCGATCGCTCGACGAAGGACTCGGCGACCACCGCCTCGTACACGGACCCACAGATCGAGATGACCGCTGCTCTCACAGCGCGAACGTATCGGCGAGAGGACGCCCGGGGAAGAGGGACGGATCAGCCCTCCAGCAGAGCCTGTCCGACGGCCGGATCGCTTGCGGCGACGAAGGTGACCGCGTCGCCGGAGCGTCGGATCGCTGCGAAGTCGTCTCCCGAGAGCGTGACGAAGTCACCTGTGGTGGATTGGGCGCCCACGGCCATCGCCTCCAGCGCATAGGCCAGCAGCGCAGACTCCATCTCCTCGGCGTCGCGTTCGGTGTCACCGCGATAGTTCAGCACGAGCGCAGACTCGGTCCCATCGAAGAAGAACGAGAACCGGTCACCGCCCCAACCGTCGGAGGCGGTCACAGAGGCGTCCTGCCCCAAGACCTGGTCGAACATGGTGTCGAAGCCGAGCTGCCCCCACACGCTGTCGTACACGAGCTCGTAGCCCTCGATCGTCTGCACCGGGGCAGCAACGTCGATCGGCAGGTCCCTCCCGAAGTCACGGGGCTCGATGATCTGCTCGGTCGAGAGGGGTGGTTTCGAATACGCCTTCTCGATTTCGAAGAAACCGCCGAGCTCGAAGAGACGCTGGGTGAACGCGAACCCCTCCTGGTAGGGAAAGATCAGCGAATCCCGGATGAATCTCGGCACGGCATCGAACGTGGTGGTGTCGGCCTCGAGTGACTCCGAGATCAACTCCTGCTGCTCGGCGAGCGGGAGATCCTGGATGTAGAAGATCTCGGCGAGGGTGGCGTCGCCCTCGATGAGACTCAGGAAGGCTGCGGCCTCGTCGAAGCGCTCTTCGTCGATCAGGGTCTCGTAGTTCGCCGACATGTCGAAGTGCTGGTCGGTCAGGGCGTGGGTCAGTTCGTGGATGAGGGTCGCCCGCTGCAACGGGCTGAGCGACTCGTTGCTCGGGATGACCAGCTCACCCTCGTCCCCGTCGTAGAAGCCGGCGACCTGTTCTCCGTAGAGGTCCGAGTACAGAGCGACCAGATCGGTGTCCGGTGGGATCAGGCCGAGCAGCGCGTACAGCGCCTCGTCGGCGTCGATGTCCTCGAGCCCCTCTTCGATCGACTCCCGGACGCGTCTCGCCAGCTCTTCGTCGTCCACCACGGTGATCACCGGAGGCTCGAGAAACGGCAGCTGGCGGAGCTCCTGGGTCAGGGCGACCAGTTCGAGCACCTCGGTCCGCAGCGCCGGTGAGAGGTCGTCGAGTCCGAGCGGAACGATCTCCTCGATGTCCCCGAAAGTGGTCGTGGTGCTGTCGCCGCCAGTGGTCGCAGTCGATGGCGATGTCGTCTCGGTTGTCGGTTCCGCAGCTGTCGTCGCAGGTGGTTCGGGCTCGGTCGCCTGGGTACAACCGACCACCAGCACCAGGACGAACGCAGAGAGGATCCGAAAATGCATGCCGCCACGTTATCTGCGGACGTCGAATAGTCGTCACCGTCGTCCACGACGGTGACGAGTCGACGTCGCTTCACCCGTCGGCGAGCGCCTCGCGAACGAGCTCCGAGAGCTGGGCGTACCCGTCTTCGTTCAAGTGGACCAGATCGTCGACGAACAGGTGCTCGTTCGGTCGTCCATCCTCACCGAGCATGGCCGTGAACCAGTCGACGTAGCGCCATTGCTCACGATGAGCGATCTCGGATTCGATCTGCTCATTGGCGGCCTGGATCTCGGAGAAGAACGAGATCCTGCCCGGGCTCGGCTTGATCGCGATGAACCAGCACGGGCAGTCGGGCAGGTACGTTCGCACCATCTGGGCGAACTGGCGGAACTGGTCGGTCACGAAGTCGGCGGACGCCCCGCGGCTGATGTCGTTGTCGCCGCAGTAGATGACCAGTCGGGAGGGTTCGTGGGGCAACACGAGGCGCTCGAAGTATCGCCGGCAGGCCTCGAACGTCGATCCTCCGAAGCCCAGATTGACGGGGTTGGAGATGCCGAGCTTCTCCCCGAGCTTTGGCCACAACCGGATCGTCGAGGAGCCGTAGAAGACCGTGGGCCGCTCCGCTCGGGTCGCTGCGACTCCGAGTTCCAGCGCCCGCACGTCGTATTCGAATTCCTCTTCGACGAGATCGACCTCCCCGAGGTTGGTGATCAACCCGGAGAGGTCTGCTTCGGGTGCCTGGACGCTCTCGGCGAGCTCGATCGCCTCTTCGACATGGCCTCTGAACTCGCGCCGGTACGACTCGAGGAATTGCCCGAGCGCCTCTCTGTCTCCGACGTCGACCCCGCGCTCTTCCATCGTGAACGATGGCTTGATCACACAGGAGAACACCGCCTGATATGCGGGCTTGTCGAAGTTGGCGAGGGCCACAGGGACGATACGCGGTCGACTCGGGAACGTGCCGCTCATGAGAAAGGCACCGGCCCTGAGCGGGCCAGGCGACCGTTCGGTCACGCTTTCTTCCTCGGTGATGGTGCCTTCGGGGGCGATTGCAAACGGGTGTCCGCCCGCCAGGACCTCCTTGCAGGCGTCGAGGAAGGCGTTCTTCCGCTGCTCCTTCTCCTCCGGCGTCTCGTCCAGCCAGCCGGACTCGGGCGTCACGACTCCGATGTGGCCGAGTCGTTCGTAGTAGTCGGCACGCCAGAACTCCGTGATCGCGTTGGTCCTGGAGACCCGCAATCCGTCCCCGTACTTCGGTTCCATGACGATGCTGCTGACGAGGTGCGAGTCGGGGTTGAAGAGGAAGCCGTTGGGGAGGATCGAGTCCTCCGCATAGGCCATGTGGTTGTAGATGAGGATGCAGTTCGGATCGTCGGGGAGGTTCTCGGTTCCACTGATCACGTACGGGACGTGGGTCAGGGCATCTCGGAAGTACCGCGTCGACAGCTTCCGCAGCTCCGCGGGATCGAGGTCCTCGCTGTCGACGACAGCCTGGTAGGTCGACTGCATCGCCTGGAAGAACCGATGGGATCGCTCGAGATCCCGCGTGATGTCGAGCGCGAGACTGGCGACTGCGCTCTCTCCCTCCGTACCGGTGAAGTGGGCGCGATAGAGGCGATCGAACCCTTCCTCTCGGGTCAGGTAGTTCTTCAGCAGATAGGGCACGCCCAGCAGCGGGGAGTTGACCGGCAACGCGGGCATACTGTCCTCGATCAGGTCTTCGAGGAGACCGATGCCTCCGTCTGCCGCCCCGCCGTTGTACTGGGTGCGAGTCGACATCAGGTAGTTCCGCAACTGCCAGAGTTGCTGTTTGAAGACGGCTCCGAGCCAGGCCGGATGCGATGTGGCCAGCTCGGAGAGATCTTCCTTCGAGACGAACGCAAGGGTGGCGTTGCGGGTCGCCTGGAGTCGGTACGGCGCCGGGAGCGCGGTGGTCGTCGCCGACCAGCAGAGCAGCGTTCCGGGACGGACCGCGTAGCGAACTGCGGTCCGCTCTCCGACGTTGGTGTCGATGGTGAAACTCAGCGAGATCCGCCCGGAGAGCAGGAGCCACAGCCCGTCGGCGGGATCGGACTCGTCGATGATCACGGTGCCGGCGCCGGCGTGATAGGTGCGAGTCCGGTCTACCAACCAGCTTCGACAACCCTCGGGAAGTGGAGCTAAGGACGCCGAGCGCTGGTACATGCGCTCCAAGGCGCCCGGCTCGGGAGTGACTTGAACGAGAGACGGGGTGACGACGTCGGCGTTCACCGAGGCCCCGTCGGTGCTGCGGGCGGTCCACAGCAACTGAGACGTGGTCCGAAACATGAACTCGGAGAGACGCGCCCACAGTTCGGGCTCTTCGACACTCATGGTTCGCAGAGCGTCGAACGCCAGGGACAGGACGCGACCCTCGCTCGAGGCGACCGCGGTCACCCGATAGCGACGGAAGTCGAGACAGGACCAGCCGATCGCCATCCAGGGGGTGTCGTCGGCAGAGATCGTCTCCGCCAAGTCATCGTCGATCACGAGGTGCCGGTAGCCAGCGGAGCCGTCGACGAGGAGATGGATGTAGTCGGCGAGCGCAAAACGCTCGATCAGCACATCGCCCTCCTGGAAGGAGGTGACGGAGGCGATTCCTTCGAGGTGGTTGCGCCACCGGTCGATCTGCGATGGTTCGGCGCCGTCTGCACCCAGAGCCTCGACGAGTGCGGCCACCACGTCGGCCACGCCCTGCGCCATTGTCACAACCATCGACCTCCCGATCACCCCAGCTCGCGGCTGAGATGATCCGCTCGTTCAATCCGAATGCCCCACCATATCTTCAACGGGCCCGCGGCATCCCCGGTTCGCTGGGGAATCCTTCACCGGCACCGTCGACGAACCGGGAGTAGATTCCGAGACATGGGTGACAAGAAATCAGATCAGAAGAAGCGTTCGACTCCGGCGAAGATCTGGCGGTTCGCATTGATGGTCGTTGGGTTGATCGCGATCGTCAGCGAGTTCCAGAAGCCGGCTGCGGAGCGGACGTGGCACGGAAAGGTCGCCGACTTCATCCCATACGACTTCCGGATGCCTACCGCCGACCGGTTCCGCGAGACCTACTGGAATCCCGAGGGACCGATCCTGTCGAGCAAGGTCTGGGGCGTCGGGTGGGCCCTCAACCTGGGCGCCGTCAAGCAGAAACTGAGCGCCTGACGGTCCGGCAGCCGGTCCCGAGCCGGGTCAATCGCTCTCATCGGGCGCTCGCACGTCGGGCATGACGATGGTGGTGATGAGGCGCCGGCGCCGTCCCGGACCGGGAGGGTTGTCGAGGGCTGGACGGACGGCGTCCCTCAACGCCGAAGCCACCTCACGGAACTCCTCATTGGTGAGCCAGAGCGGAACCTGTCGATATCCGACGCCGTCCTCGACGAAGTCGGACGGGTCTCCGCCGAGATATGCACCGAAGGCGTCGATGAGCGTCCCGACGAACGTCGTGAAGTAGCGCAGGTGATCTTCGGCGGACCTTCGTCGCATCAATTACCTTCGCCGAGCGGGCGGGCTGGTGAGACGGCTCAGGCCTGGGTGACGAACAGAAGCGCCGCACCGGTCGACATGGTCAACCTACGCGGTGACGACGATCGCTCAACCGGCGGTCTCGTCGAACTGGAAGTCGAGACCCAAGCATGGTTGGGTTACCCGGCTCGCAGCTGGACGCCGTCGGAGGTACCGGGAAGCCGCCTCTTCGCCTTGGCGGGCGTCGGCAGCCGCAAGCACTCTTCCCGCCACAGGCGCCGCAGCTTCTTGTGGTTGACCACCCTCTCCTCGGGCGTGTGAGGCTCTTCGACTACTCCGTCTTGTGAAGGTGGACGTCCCGTTGCGGGAACGGGATGCTGAGACCGGCGGCGTCGTAGGCGAGCTTGAGATCCTCGGTCCAGTCGAAGTGAGTCGGCCAGTAGTCGTCGGTCTTGACCCAGGCGCGAACGGTGATCTCAACTGCCGAATCCCCGAGGTTGCTGACGATGACCTGCGGATCGGGATCGGCGAGAACCCGATCATCGGAGGCGGCCTTCTCCTCCATGATCTGCTTGGCCAGCCGAATGTCGTCGTCATAGCCGATTCCGATGGCGACCTCGACGCGACGGGTGCCCTCGCGGGTGTAGTTGACGATCACATCGCTGGAGATCTGTCCGTTGGGGATGATCACCAGCTTCCCGTCGGGAGCCTTGATCGTCGTCGCTGCGATCTGAACGTCGATGACCTCTCCTTCCGCCCCCTGAGCAGCGATGTACTCACCGGCCACGAAAGGCTTGTAGATGAGGAGCATCACACCACCGGCGAAGTTGGCGAGGCTGTCCTGTAGGGCCAGGCCGAGAGCCAGGCCGAAAGCACCGAGAACGGCGATGAACGAGGTGGTTGGCACGCCGAAGACGCCGAGAATCGTGATGAAGACGATCACCCAGAGGATGGCTCCGACTACCGAGCCGACGAACTTGGCTGCAGTGACCTCGACCTTGTTCCGCTCCAGGACCGAAGCAAGACCCTTCTTGGCGTACCGGATGATGATTGCGCCGATGAAGAGAACTGCGACTGCCAACAGGATGTCCGGTCCCCAGTCATTGATGAACTCGCTCAAAGCACTTCCTTCGACTCGCGCTAGTTGGCCACGGACACGGTAGTCCTGTGACGGCTCCCGGATCAGAGAAGCACCGTGGTCAATAGTCGAATCCAGACACACTCCTTTGCGAAGGTCCTTGGGCCTGCCATGGCCAAGGTGAGCTTCAACGTGGAACGAGGTGAAGCCCCAGGTCGTTGACCTGGGGCTTTGCGGTGGAGGTGACGGGATTTGAACCCGTGACCCCTTCGTTGCGAACGAA
>CBDTXZ010000075.1:0-13352 GCA_965364515.1 uncultured bacterium | reverse complement strand
TGGCTATCGGATTGACGACGAACGACGGCTCGGAGGCACCAGAATCATCAGGTATCGAAAGGAGACGTCGTGACGACCGCCATGTGCCCGGGGAGTTTCGACCCGCCGACGAACGGTCACATCGACATCATCAGACGGTGCGCCGCCATCTATGACCGTGTGGTCGTCGCCGTCGTGTCGAACCCCTCCAAGAACTCGTTGTTCACGCTCAGCGAGCGAATCGATCTTCTCTCTGCCTCGCTCGACGGTCATGACAACGTCGAGATGGCATCGTTCGACGGTCTGCTGGTCGACTTCGCCTCGGATCAGGACGTCGACGTGGTGGTGAAGGGCCTGCGAGCAGGGTCGGACTTCGACTACGAGCTTCAGATGTCTCAGATGAACTCCCATCTCCGCGGGATGGAGACGGTGTTCATGCCAACGAGCCCGGATTGGAGTTTCGTGTCGTCGTCGCTTGTCCGTGAAGTCGCCCGACTGGGAGGTAGCGTGGGAGACCTGGTGCCCCCGCCCGTGGCGGCGGCACTCGAGGAGAAGCTGTCATGACTGATCGCGAACACGGACACGAGAGCACGCCACCACCATTGGCGGCTGCGCCTCAGCAGCGTACGAATCTCGGCGAGCTCCAGGACTTCATCGACGAGATGCTCGCCTACTTGGCGGAGGCGAAGTCGATGCCGCTCTCCAACAACGTCCTGGTGGACCGCGACGAGTTCGTCGGCATGCTCGAACGGCTTCGAGCCGAGTTGCCGGACGAGCTGCGAGCTGCCCGGTGGATGGTCCGGGAGCGCGAAGCGTTCATCGCCAGGACCAACGAGCGGGCCCATGAGATCCTCGAACGGGCCAAGGCCGAGTCCAAGCGGCTGGTGTCGGAGTCCTACATCCTCGCCGAGGCCGTCGAGGAGGCGAACATCCTCGTGCGTCGTGCCGAGGGGGAGGCTCGCAAGCTCCGGCTCGAGGCCGAAGACGAGATCGAGCACCAGCTCGAGCAGATCGAGGGCCTGATGGCCGAGCTCCTCACCCGCACCCACGCCGCCCGCGAAGAGCTCCACCGCTCCCGCCCCGCCCCACCCGACGTCCCGCTATAGGTGTTCCCCACGTAGTGGGGAAAGGTCCCTGCCGCCGAGGAACGAGGCGGGAGGGACGGGTCGACTTCGAGTGGACCCCAAAACGCGGTGCAGGCTCGATTGGAGGTGGCCCCCTACCTCCGAACCGCCCGTCGAGGCGGGCACCTTCCTCGGGTTCACCGGTGATCGTCGCGACGTCAGGGCGGTTCGCAGGGACTTTCCCCCAGCAAGCTGGGGGACACCTGCCCCAACGAGAAAGCCGCCGGGGTTGCCGGCGGCTTTGCTGCGTCTAGAGCGCTGAAAGGTTCAGAGCGGGCGGACGTTCTTCGCCTCGTCGCCCTTGCGACCTGGGCCGATCTCGAACTCGACCTGCTGCCCATCGGACAGCGAGCGATGTCCGTCGCCCACGATGTTCGAAAAGTGTACGAAAATGTCGTCGCCGTCTTCACGGGAGATGAAACCAAATCCCTTGTCGTTGTTGAAGAACTTGACGGTACCAATTGCCATTGCAGATATCTTTCTACTTCTCCGGACTGCCCTTCTGGCATTCCGACCCGACCAGTGTACGTGGTATCCGGCCGAAGACGTAGATCTCCCTCGTCAGCCGAGCGCCAGATCGACCAGATCCTTGGCGGCTTGTTGTACGCCCGCGAGGTGCTCGGGGCCCTTGAAGCTCTCGGCATAGATCTTGTACACGTCCTCGGTGCCCGACGGTCGGGCAGCGAACCAGGCGTGCTCGGTCGTGACCTTGAGGCCCCCGATCGCCGCCCCGTTGCCGGGAGCATTCGTGAGCACGTCGGTGATCGGGTCTCCCGCGAGTTGCGACGCCTTGACGTCTTCTGGGGAGAGTCCGGCGAGTTGCTGCTTCTGGCTGCGGGTGGCAGGCGCATCGATCCGCTCGTAGGCGGGCTCTCCGTGGCGTTCGGTCATCGCCCGGTACCTGGCGCTGGGCGATTCACCGGTCACAGCGAGGATCTCCGACGCGAGCAGGCACAGCAGGATCCCGTCCTTGTCGGTCGTCCAGGTCGACCCGTCTCTCCGGAGGAACGAGGCTCCGGCCGACTCCTCGCCGCCGAAGCCGATCGAGCCGTCGATCAACCCGGGTACGAACCACTTGAAGCCCACCGGTACCTCGACGAGTCGCCGTCCCAGTTCGCCGACCACCCGATCGATCATCGACGAAGACACGAGCGTCTTGCCCACGGCCGTGTCCGTTGGCCAGTCGTCCCGATGGCTGAAGAGATACTCGATCGCCACTGCGAGGAAGTGGTTCGGGTTCATCAACCCGGCGTCGGGCGTGACGATTCCGTGGCGGTCGGCGTCCGCGTCGTTGCCAGTGGCGATCTCGAATCGGTCCTTCTGCTCGATGAGCGACGCCATGGCGTAGGGAGACGAGCAGTCCATGCGGATCTTGCCGTCCCAGTCGAGGGTCATGAATCTCCAGGTCGGGTCGACGAGTGGGTTGACCACCGTGAGATCGAGATCCCATCTCTCCGCGATCCGGGACCAGTAGTCGACGGCAGCGCCCCCGAGCGGGTCGGCGCCGATCGTCACCCCGACCGAGCTGATCGTGTCCATGGCGAGCACCGAGTCGAGGTCGTCGACGTAGGTACCGAGGAAGTCGTAGCGGTGCGTGGTCGGCTTCGACAGCGCCGTTGCCAGCGAGACCCGTGCGATGGCGTTCGGGGTCGTCATCAATTGGTTGGCGCGGTTGGCGATCCACGTGGTGGCGTCACTGTCGGCGGGCCCTCCGTGTGGGGGGTTGTATTTGAACCCGCCATCGGAAGGAGGATTGTGGGACGGCGTGATCACGATTCCGTCCGCCCGTCCGGAGTCCCCGTCCGTTCTTCCGTCGTTGTGCCGGAGAATCGCGTGCGAGACTGCCGGGGTGGGCGTGTACCGATCCTGGGCGTCGATCATGACGGTGATGCCGCTGGCGGCCAGGACCTCGAGCGCCGTCACCCAAGCCGGCTCCGACAGTGCGTGGGTGTCGCGGCCGATGAACAACGGTCCGCTGATCCGTTTGATCTGTCGGTAGTCGATGATCGCTCGTGTCGTCGCTGCGATGTGCAGCTCGTTGAACGCGGTGTCGAGGCTCGAACCCCGGTGGCCGGACGTCCCGAACGCCACGCGTTGTGAGACCTCGCCGGGGTCGGGGTGGCCCGAGTAGTAGGAGGTGACGAGGTGCGCCACGTCGATCAAATCGTCATTCGCAGCCGGCTGTCCCGCTCGATCGTGCATCGAGTCGAGCATAGGTGACGGACCCGGTCCTGGTCAGATGTCGCAGCCGTTGGCGAACACGATTTCCGCGCCAGTCCCTTCGAGTGCCCGCTGAAGGGCCAAGCACGCCGACGTGGCTGAGGTGAGCGACTCCCGGACCTCGGTCTCGATGCTCTCGACGTGGAAGTCCGGGTTCGACATCGACTCATCGAGCAGATACTCACCAACCTGACGCTGCACTTCGGTCATCGCAGAGACGAGTGAAGCATGCAGATCGGCGAACTCCTCGGGAGGTGCTGCGCTCTGCCAACCCGACAGCCGCCGCTCCATGAGTTGAAACAGGAGGTTTGCCCCGACCAGGTCACCACCGAGCGGATAGACGTCACGTATGTCTGGATGCTCGCGGATCTCTCGCTCGAGAGCGTCCTCGAACGCGGATTCCGTCTCGTTCATGTGATCTGCGTAGTCGTGCACACCCATTGCGCCGTCGCCTGTGCACGCAATCGTGAGCACGAGCAACGCACCCGCCAGCCTCCGCAACTTCATGCCCGGTATGTATCAGCCCCGATCTCGTACTGCAAGAAATGATCCGAGGGTGTGTCGTGGATCCGTCAGTTGTTGTGCGAGATCGCTCGTGGCAACCTGAGATGCCGGCCGTGGGTTCATCAATCCGTTGCGGTGCCCGACGGCCGGAAATCATCCGAATCACCGTACGATGAGGCCATGTCACACCGAGTCCTCGTCTCAGACCTGCTGGCCAAGCCGGGATCGTCACGAAGCGAATCCGGCGTCATCCGGCTCGACATCGACCTCACCAATGCAGCCGTGCACGGCGAAGCGGGTTTCGATGCCACACTCCGTTCGCTCTCAGACGGGCTGGTGGCCAGGGGAGATGTGACCGTCGAGGCCGACTTGAGCTGCAACCGGTGTCTCGACGTCAACACCGAGACGCTCACGGTTCCGTTCGAGCAGGTCTTTCGCCATGAGCCGCAGGACGCCGATGACGAGATGTGGGTGGAGAACGGTTCGTGGGTCGACCTCGAGCCTGCCATTCACGACGAGGTGACGTTGTCGCTTCCGATCGTGCCCGTGTGTCGGCCAGACTGTCGTGGTCTCTGTCCGACCTGCGGAGCCAATCTCAACACCGACCCGTGTGACGGGCACGACGACGATGCCGATTCTCCGTTCGCAGTGCTGAAGGACCTCTTCGAGAGCTGAATCGGTTCGAGCGTCGCTTTTGCCACGGCGGCCGGGATCCGCTTGAATGTCGGGAGACCTGAACCATCTGACGCGTTCGGTCGCCTTCTCTGCGAAGTTCAGTGTTCTCTACCGAGGAGCCAGCACCATGGCGGTGCCCAAGAAGAAGATGTCGCGTAGCCGTACGCGGCAGCGCAAGGCGCAATGGAAGATCTCGAAGCCGACCCTGTCGACGTGCCCGCAGTGCAAGAGCTCCAAGCTCCCGCACCGTGCGTGTCCCGAGTGCGGAACCTACAACGGCCGAGAAGTCGTCGCGACCGACTGACCGATGGCACGAATCGCACTCGACGCCATGGGCGGCGACCATGCACCCGGCGAAATCGTTGCCGGAGCTGCGTTGGCTGCGGCCCATGGCGTCGAAGTCGTCCTTGTGGGTGACCCCGACCAACTGAGACCGCTCGCCTCCGAGCACGGGTTCGGTGGTGAGATCGTCGAAGCGCGCGAAGTCGTCGAAATGGGAGACGATCCCGGGCGCGCCATCCGGGAGAAGCCCGACAGCTCGGTGGCCATCGCCGCCCGTCTGGTTCGTGAGGGCAAGGTTGACGGTTTTGTCTCCGCCGGGTCGACCGGTGCTGCGATGGCGTCTGCGGCGATCATCGTGGGGCGTATCGAAGGCGTTCTCCGTCCCTCGATCGCATCGATCTTCCCGACTCCCTCGAGCCCGACCGTGATGCTCGATTCCGGAGCCAACCCGGAGGTCAAGCCGGAGCATCTCCTCCAGTTCGCCGAGATGGGCGCTGCCATGGCCGAGATCTACTTCGGGGCAGACCGTGCCCGGGTCGGGCTACTCAACATCGGCGAAGAGAAGTCGAAAGGTCGACCGCTCGACCGAGCCACCTACGAACTGCTCGAGCGCAGCGCGCTCAACTTCATCGGCAATGTGGAGGGACGCGACATCGCCACCGGTGCGGCCGACGTCATCGTGACGGACGGGTTCACCGGGAATGTCTTCCTCAAGACGGTGGAAGGCGCTGCGGCCCTCATCAACCAGCTCATCATGCAAGAGATCAGCGACATCGACCCGGAGCTGAAGCGGGCGCTCGCCCCTGCGCTGATGAACATCAAGGACCGGCTCGACTACGAGTCGGTCGGCGGAGCGCATCTCATCGGGGCCAAGGGCGTGGTCGTGATCGCGCACGGGAGCTCCAAGCGAAGGGCCATCTCGAATGCGGTCCGGATGGCTGCGGATGGGGCCGAGCGCGGCCTGGTGCAACGAGTCCGCGAGTTGATCTCTTCCTGATGCAGGGTTTCTCGGCGTTACTCGGCTACGAGTTCGAGGACACCTCTCTTCTGGACAAGGCGCTCACACACCGCTCCTTCACCGCAGAGAACGCCGGGATCGAGCACAACGAGCGGATGGAGTTCCTGGGAGATGCAGTCCTGCAGTTCTCGGTCACCCAGTATCTCTACGAGCGGTTCCCCTACCTCAGCGAAGGCCACATGGCAAAGGTGCGGGCTTCGTGCGTGAGCGGCGCGCAGCTGGCGGAGGTCGCAAGCGAGCTCGGTCTGGGCCGGCTCGTACGGATGGGCTCGGGCGAGCTGGCTTCCGGGGGACGGAAGAAGCAGTCGATCCTGGCCGACGCCATGGAGGCGGTCATCGCCGCCGTCTATCTGGATTCGGGGATCGACGAGGCACGGCGTGTCGTCATGGCCCATTGGGCGCAGATCGTCGATCGGAAAGCCAAGGACCCGGGTCGGAGGGACTACAAGACCCGGTATCAGGAGCTCCTCGCAGCCCGAGGCCTGAGACCCGAATACGACGTCGTGGGATCCGGGCCGGACCACCAGAAGCACTTCGTCGCGACTCTCAGCGTCGAGGGTGAGGTCGTCGGGGTCGGCGAGGGCCGCTCGAAGAAGGAAGCCCAACAAGCTGCCGCCCGCGCCGCTCTCGGCGAGTGAGTCGGTGTCTGACCGAGTCCGCCTGACTCATTTGGTCTTCTGAGCGAGGACCCGCAACAGGAATTCCGAGTCGTCGATCGCATCCAGATCAGGGCCCGTCACCTTGGGTCGGATCTTCTGAGCGAGCCCGGCTGCGATCTGATCGATCCGGTCCTGGGGAATCGACCGCCGCCGAACGGCGAAACGGCGAAGCACGTCGACGTCTTCCGGTGTCACCCGGCCGACATCCCAGCGATCTCCGTCGTGTTCGATCTGATCCAGCTCGGCCTTGTCGACATGAGGGAGACGCTCACGGATGACGATCGTGTTGGCGGTCAGGTCACCGATGCGCTGGTTGGATTTCGTCAGCAGGATCGTCGCCGAGCCGGCGATGAAGATCGCCGGCAGGAAATCGACCACGCGGAGCAGGTTTCTCAGGAACGCTGCAAGGAAACCGATGGAATCGCCGTCGGTCGTCACGACCCGGATGCCGACCAGCCGTTTGCCAGGAGTTCGGCCCTCGTTGAGAGCCTCGAATCCCACCAGATAGCCCAGGACGACGACGCTGATGAGGATCGTGACGAGGGCCTGCATCACGATCCCGCCGCCGGCCCCTCCGATGGCGAGCTGGCTTGCGCCGAAACCCACGATCAACACGATCAGACCCAGGATGACGGCATCGACCACGGCGGCGATCATCCTGGAACCGAGTCCCGCTAGCGTGAGTTCCAGGTCCAGGCCCTCCGGGGTCTGGATGGTTCTTCGGTCGTCGAGGTCCATGGGCAATTCGTGAAGCTAACCGAGTTCATCGAACAGCGGAAGTCCTCGTGGGACCAGCTCGACGAGCTGATCGCCAAGGCCGGGCGCCGGACCGAGCGACTGGACCCCGACGAGATCCTGTTGCTCGCTTCCCTCTACCGCAGAGCCTCGGCAGACCTCGGGTATGCGCGTTCCCGCTTTCCGACCGATCCGGTTCGGGATCGACTCGAACGGCTCGTCGTCGATGCTCGGGCGAGGGTCAACCAGGGTGGTGGCGTCCGCAGCGGCGTAGGTGCCTTCTTCTCGAGCGGATACTGGGAGCTGATCTGGCAGCGGCGCGCCCCGATGGCCCTTGCGGCCGCCGTCCTCGTTCTCCCTGCACTGTTCGGCGCCCTGTGGGCGCTCGGTGACGATACGCTGGTCGAACAGCTCCCCCCTGAGTTCCTGTGGGTCACCCAAGCACAGAGCACCGACCAGGGGCTGAACACCGTCGAGCTGGTCGGTTTCTCGGCGTTCGTCCTCAACAACAACATCAGGGTCACGCTGCTTGCCTTCGTCCTCGGCATCACCTGGGGGATCGGCACGGGCTACGTGGTTGCGAACAACGGTCTGATTCTCGGAGCGCTGGCGGGTCTCGCCGTCGCGAACGACAACTGGGAGGTGTTCCTCGCCGCCGTCATGGCACATGGAGTGCTCGAGCTGTCGTGCATCGTCGTGGGGGGAGGGGCGGGATTGAGTCTGGGTCGGGCGATCTTGAGACCTGGCCCGCTCACGAGACGGGAGTCGATGGCGCAGGAAGCTCGGGCATCGGTGCAGATCGCGCTCGGGACCTCGGCATGGCTCGTGTTGGCCGGTTTCATCGAGGGATTCGGATCCCGCACCGGGATCGGCTGGATCCCCACCACCATCTTCGGCCTGCTCGTCGGTGGGCTCTTCTGGAGCCTCGTCGTCGTGCGCGGCAGAAGCCGGACTGCACTCGTCTGAGGGTGAGCGGACGGCCGGCTTCGATATCGAGGTGCCGCCTGCGTTCGGCCGTCGACAGCTCCGCACCGTCGGCGGTCGTTCCGGTAGTCGATGCTCGGCGGTCGCGCCGATTCGGCGTGCTCGTCGGCCTTGCATCCCGTCGCTGGAGTTGCTCGGTTTCTCTCATCACCCCGAGCTCCGATGTCCGGGGTGCGCTAGTGTCGTGTGCCGTGGCTACCCGGCTCGAAGTGAGCGTTCGATGATGACGGATCGGCGTGGATTGCTCGATCTCGAAACACTCGAGCAAGCAGTCCGAGACGACTCGATCGACACCGTGATCGTGGCGTTCACCGATCACTACGGCCGTCTCCACGGGAAGCGGTTCGACGCCGGATTCTTTCTCGAACACACCGTGGCATCCGGGACGCATGGATGTGACTACCTGTTGACCGTCGACATGGAGATGAACCCGGTCGACGGGTACCGGTTCGCCAATTGGGAGCTCGGGTACGGTGACGTTCATCTCGTCCCCGATCTCGCCACGTTGCGAGTCGCCTCGTGGCTGCCCGGATCGGCCTTGGTCCTGTGTGACATCCACGCCGATTCCGACGACGGCTTCGTCCCGGTCGCCCCACGCTCGATCCTGCGGCACCAGATCTCCCGGCTCGAGGCGCTGGGTTTCGCGGCGCAGGCGGCCTCGGAACTCGAGTACTACATGTATCAGGACTCCTACCGTCAAGCCGCCGAGAAGGGGTTCGCTGGCATTTCGTCGGTCGCCTGGTACAGCGAGGACTACCACCTGCTCCAAGGCGGGCGCGAAGAGTTCTACAACCGCGCCGTGCGGAAGCATCTGCGTGACTCCGGCATCCCTGTGGAGAGCTCGAAGGGCGAATTCGGACGCGGTCAGCACGAGATGAACATCCGGTATGCCGACGTGCTCGAGATGGCCGATCGTCACACGATCATGAAACTTCTCATGAAGGACGTCGCCGACCAACTCGGTGTCTCGGTGACGTTCATGGCCAAACCCGAGACCGAGCAGGCAGGCTCGAGCTGTCACATCCATCTCAGCCTCTGGGATGACTCCGGGCCGGCCTTCCCCGGTGACATCGAGATCGGGCGAATTCGCTGCTCGGACACTTTTCGACATTTCCTCGGCGGATGGATCGGCCGCGTGCAGGACGTGATGCCCTTCTACGGTCCCACGGTGAACTCGTACAAGCGCTATCAGGTGGCGTCGTGGGCACCGACCAACATCGCATGGAGCTACGACAACCGGACCGCGGGCTTCCGCGTGGTGGGGTCGGGCCCGAGTCTTCGCATCGAGTGCCGGATCCCTGGCGCAGATGTCAATCCGTACCTGGCGTTCGCTGCGGCGCTCGCATCGGGAATCGCCGGCATCGAGACTGAGGCCGACCCTCCGGAGATGCTCACCGGCGACGGATACGCCGCTCGGGACATCGATCACGTGCCCTCGTCGCTGACCCAGGCGGTCTCGACGTTCTCCGAGAGCGAATTCGTCCGTGAGGCATTCGGTGATGCCGTGCTCGAGCATTACGCCCACTTCTATGAGAGTGAGGCTGCGGACTACGAACGAGCAGTGACCGATTGGGAACGGGTCAGATACTTCGATCGGATTTGAAAGCCCGCCACCGGCAACGACGGAGAGGATGGAGCAGTGGGACGTCTCGATGGACGAGTTGCGTTGATCACCGGTGCCGGGAGCGGAATCGGCAGAGCTTCTGCGTTGTTGTTCGCTTCGGAGGGCGCTCGCGTCGTCTGTGTCGACATCGACGAGGAATCGTGTCATGACACCGCAGATGAGATCCGCACCACCGGTGTCGAAGTCGTCGCCGTGCGCGCCGACGTCTCGGCGGACGCCGACGTCTCGGCGATGGTGCAGACGGCGGTGGACACGTTCGGTGGTCTTCACGTGCTCTTCAACAATGCTGGCATCATGCACAGCGATGATGGCAACGCCCAGCAGACGACCGAGGCGATCTGGGATCTGACGATGGGCATCAACGCCAAGGGCGTCTTCCTCGGTTGCAAGCACGGGATACCCGCGATCGAGCGCTCCGGCGGTGGCTCTGTCATCAACACGGCCTCGTTCGTCGCGCTCATGGGCGCCGCCACCCCTCAGGTGGCCTATACGGCATCGAAGGGCGCTGTCCTGGCCATGACCAGGGAACTGGCCGTGGTGCACGCCAGGTCGGAGGTACGGGTCAATGCGCTCTGCCCTGGCCCACTCCGCACCGAGCTGCTGATGAAGTTCCTCGACACCGAGGAGAAGAAGCAGAGGCGGCTGGTGCACATCCCGATGGGACGGTTCGGTCTCGCCGAGGAGATGGCGAAGGCTGCGCTGTTCCTGGCGTCGGACGAGTCCTCCTACATCACCGGCAGCGAGTTCGTCGTCGACGGCGGAATCACTGCCGCCTACGTGACGCCAAATTGACGATTCGGGACTTCTGGCCCGGCCTCGGAACGATAGGATCCGTTTGAGGATGGCCATGGGCCATCGACCAGCAACGTTGACTCCCTGCTGAGTTCGGCAGGGACTGACGAGGGAGAGACATGAAACATCGTCTGTTGATACTCCTCACGATCCTGGCCATGGTGGCCGCGGCGTGTGGTGACGATTCCGGAACCGAGACGACCGAGGCGGGTGATCAGCCGGCCACGACTGCGGCTGACACGCCCGAAACCACAGCAGCACCAGAAACGACCGAGGGTGGCGGTGGCGGCGACGTCATCGACATCGACGTCTGGGTGGCGTTCTCCGACGAGGCGAGACTCGGGTTCTCAGAGGAGAAGGCTTCCGCATTCAACGCCAAGCATCCCGAGTACAACGTCGAAGTCACGTCGTTTGCGTCCTACAACGACGCGTTCGACGCAGCCGTGCTGGCGGTCGACAGCGGTGAGCCGCCCGAGATCGTCCACTTCTTCGAAGCCGCCACCCGTCAGGCGCTCGACGCCGTCGACTCCTCCGGCAACCCGATCTTCAAGTCGGTGACCGAGGCGATCGCCGGCCGCACCGAGATCCTGGGTGAGCCGGTCGTCCTCGACGACGTCGTCGATGCCGCCCGCAACTACTACACCGTGGACGGCTCGTTCTATTCGATGCCCTGGAACACCTCGACGACGGTCATGTTCAACAACATGGACATCCTCAACGAAGCGGGGATCACCGAGCCTCCCGCGACCTGGGGCGAGGTAGAAGCTGCATGTGAGGCGATCGCTGCGCTCCCGGATGGGCCCGATTCGTGCATCACCTGGCCGAACCACTCGTGGTTCGTCGAGCAGACCCTCGGCCAGCAGGGCGAGTTGCTCGCCAACAACGACAACGGCCGAAGTGATCGTGCCACCGAGGTGTATCTCACCTCCGACGGGATGCTGAACTACATCGACTGGTGGAAGGGCCTCAACGACGCCGGCCACTACACGTACACCGGGCTCCAGCGCGACTGGGACGGAACGTCGAACGCCTACCTCGCCGAGGAAGTCGCGATGCTCATCTACTCGAGCTCGGACACCACGTTCTTCGACACCAACGCCAGCTTCACGAACCAGGCCAGCTTCATGCCCCGAAACGAGGATGTCGATTACGTCGGCAACCTGATCGGCGGAGCGACGCTGTGGATGCTCGACGGAATGGATGCGGCACAGGAGGACGGGGCGCTTGCGTTCCTGAACTTCTTCTCGAACCCCGAGAACGCCGGCGAGTGGCATCAGATCACGGGCTACATCCCGATCACGAAGACTGCTGAGGCACTTCTGGTCGAAGAGGGTTGGTATGACGAGAGCCCGAACTCGAAGGTGGCGTCGGATCAGCTGGCGGCCGCGGAGAACACACCCGCATCGCTCGGAGCGCTGATCGGCAACTTCGTGGGGATCCGTGACATCATCACGGGAGCGATCGAGGACATCCTCGTCAACGACGTGGACGTCACCGAACGTCTGACCCAGGCGAACGAAGAGGCCAACCGGTCGCTGTCCGAGTACGAACTGCTGTACGGCGATTGATCGAGAATCCGATCCGGACGGTGGGTGAGAGCGGACTGCTCTCACCCACACCGGACCACCGCTGCCTCACATCATCATGATGATCATCGGACTCGTCGTTGCTGCTCTCGCCGGGTTCGCGTACGTCCGGTTCTTCGTCGAGAAGCGCACCCCGGTTCGATACGCAGTCGCCTCGGTGGTGGCGGTGGCGGGCGCGTCGGTCACGCCGATCGCCATGGGCCAATGCGGGTTTGCCCCCGAGACGAGCGGTGTGGACCATCTGTTGGCGTACGGCCTCATGGCAGCCGGGGCGGCGCTCGCCGTGGTCGCTCTACGGTCCTTCTTCGATCGTCAAGACGGCGTGTCCAAGGACTCGGAGGCGTTCGCCGGTGAGATCCGGAGCGGTGGCTATCGGATGGGCTGGTGGGTCCCGTGGGTACTCCTGGCGCCGACGCTGGCCATCCTCGTGGTGTTCCTCTACACGCCGGCGATCCAGACCTTCACACTCTCCGCGAGATTGACCCGGCTGGGTGCCCCGCGGTCGGTCGACGTGTGCTTCGGCAACTTCACCGAACTGCTCGTCGCCGAACCCTGGCGGTTGGTGGCCTACCCCCTGATCGCGACAGGCCTCGTGTATGGCGCCCGTTTCTGGCGAAACCGGACAGCGTTCGGCACCTGGAGTCGCCGCGGCGCCGACGTCGCGACGATCGTTGCGGCGCTGTCCGTCTTCATCGCGCTGTACGCCATGTTCTCGCCTGGCGGCGGCGGCAACGTCGATTTCCGCTCCGTCTACTTGACCACGGTGATCATCTCGCTGGGGATCGTGGTCGTCGGGATGGCCCTCGGCCTGGCTGTCGCCTATCTCGCCTACCGCACTCTTCGCGGTGGGAGTGTCTATCGGACCCTCCTCATCTGGCCCTATGCGATCTCGCCTGCCGTTGCAGGTGTGCTGTTCTTCATGATCTTCGATCCGACCGCAGGCATCTTCACTCACACCATGGAGACGTGGTTCGGGATCGATGTCCCCAACTATCGCGAGAGCACGTTCCTCGCGCAGACCGCCATCATCCTTGCCAGCTCGTGGAAGATCCTCGGCTACAACATCCTCTTCTATCTCGCCGGGTTCCAGAGCGTGTCGCTCGATCAAGTCGAGGCCGCCGTGATCGATGGCGCCTCCCCATGGCAGCGATTCCTCAAGGTCGTCTGGCC
>CBDTXZ010000074.1:0-13747 GCA_965364515.1 uncultured bacterium | reverse complement strand
CAACAACCGGGCTGCCATCAGGGGGTTCGAGGGGGATCGTCCCCCTCAGTGTCATCAGGACAGGGTCCATCACACCCGCGATGCTGGCCACGGGCCGAGGGTCGCAACAACCGGGCTGCCATCAGGGGGTTCGAGGGGGATCGTCCCCCTCAGTGTCATTGGGAACCCTGAGCGCCGGAAGTTCGTCGGAACGGCATGAGGATGCTTCTGGTATTCGTGACGACCGCTCTCCTTCTCATCGCCTGCGGAGGCGACGACATCGGTGAGGATTCAAACCGAACGGTGCCGTCCGGTACCGATGGTGGGGTGATCCTCGAGATCTCAGACGAGGGCGGGTTCGTGCCCGTCGAGTTCAACCTGACTCGAGTCCCGCGATTCACAGTGTTCAGCGACGGCACCGTCGTCATGCCGTCTGGTGAGCAGTTCACCTTTCCGGGCCCGGCTCTGATACCACTCGTGGAAGAAGCACTCGACGACGAGACGATCTCGGACCTGCTGGCATTCGTGGACGATCTCGGTCTGGCAGAGTTGGATGCCGTCGACCTCACCGATGCACCAAACGTCGCAGATGCCTCGACGACGGTGCTGCGCTATTTCGATGGCGGCGGCGAGCACCAGATCTCGATCTATGCACTCGGTTTCGGCGGATCCGGAGACGCACGGACTGCCATCGTCGAGTCCATGATTCAGAGACTCGAAGAGGCGACCAACACCGGAGAACGCAACCCGTACGAGGCGGAGCGACTCGTCGTGTTCGCGCAGGCCGCCGAGGGGCTCGACCCCGTTCAGGTGAACCGGGCCGGACCGTGGCCTTTCTCGTTCGATCCCACCGATGCGGTCGACCAGACGGCGGGCTTCTCGTGTCTCACGGTCGAGGGCGCGGATGCAAGTGCCGTCTCAGACATGCTCGAGGGAGCGGACTCGATGACGACGTGGGAACTCGAAGGGACCGACTACCGCGTCTTCGGTCGGCCACTGCTCCCGCATCAGGAGGGCTGCTGAGACATCGAGACGACAGCAGGGCCGTTTGTCGCCTGGTCGATGCTCACACCACAATGAACCGATGACTCCAGAAGAGTTCCGGAGCGCCGGACACGAACTGATCGACTGGATTGCAGCTCTGCGCGAAAGCCTGGAGTCCCGGCCCGTTCTCGCACAAGTGGAGCCGGGGGAGATCCGCTCTCGATTCGACACGGCTCCCCCACCCGGCGGAGACACGATGTCCGATCTCATCGGGATCCTCGACGCCGACATCGTCCCGGGGGTGACCCAGGTGCAGCACCCGATGCACTTCGGCTGGTTCCCGTCCAACGCAGGACTCGCCTCTGTGCTCGGCGACATCGCGTCGTCTGGAATCGGATCGCTCGGCATCTCCTGGGAGAGCAGCCCGGCTCTCACCGAGGTCGAGGAGGTCGTGTGCGATTGGATGCGTCAGCTCGTCGGGTTGAGTGATGCGTGGCGAGGGACCATCCACGATACGGCTTCGACGGCCTGTCTCGTTGCGCTGCTCGTGGCCAGGGAGCGCGCCTCGTCCATGTCACAGAATCGGGGTGGGTTGCAGTCGGTCGAAGCCCCGCTCACCGTCTATACGAGCCCTCACGCACACTCGTCGGTCACCAAGGCTGCACTGCTCGCCGGCTACGGCCGGGACAACATCCGCACGGTCGCATGTGACGAGAGACTGGCGATGCGACCGGATGCACTCGCAGAGTCGATCGAACGAGACGTTGCAGACGGCACCGTCCCCGCCGCCGTGGTTGCCACCGTCGGCACGACGGGTACGACGGCCATCGACCCCGTCGATGCTGTGGTGGACATCGCCCGCACGCATGGAGCCTTCGTGCATGTCGACGCGGCCCTGGCGGGATCAGCGATGCTGCTTCCAGAGATGAGGCATCTGTGGAGAGGCGTCGAGCGAGCCGACTCGATCTCGTGGAACCCCCACAAGTGGATGGGCACCATCCTCGACACCTCGCTGTTCTACATGCGGGACATCGACCTCCTCACCCGGGTGATGTCGACGAACCCCACCTACCTCAAGTCGGCGGCGGATGAATCCGTCACGCAATACCGCGACTGGGGGATCCCGCTCGGCCGCCGGTTCCGAGCGCTCAAGCTGCTGTTCCACCTCCGAGTAGACGGACCCGGCATGATCCGGGAACGCCTGCGTCGAGACATCGAGAACGCTCGATGGCTGGCCGATCGTGTCGTGGAGGCCGACGACTGGGAATTGGTCGCTCCTGTCTCGCTGCAGACGGTCTGCGTGAGACACCGCCCCGGTGGGGTCGATGGCTCGAGCCTCGACGCCCACACCCGGCGGTGGGTGGCAGACATCAACGCCTCCGGCGCGGCGTATCTCACAGCATCCCAGCTCGACGACCGCTGGATCGCCCGGGTTTCGGTCGGCGTCGAGTCGACCGAACGAACCCACATCGAGCGGATGTGGCGGTTGATGAACGATGCTGCGATACGATCGGCCGTCTTCGTGACCGATGTCGAGGACTGACGTCACGAAAACAAATGCACTTCGCTGGCTTGCAGCGGGTGCGCAACGGGTAGAAATAGAGAGAACGACCAAGAAAGGACCTTCGTGCTCACGACGCTCGAGACCGACCTGCTGAAGGAACTCGCATCCCACGAGAGCCACCCCAGTGTCACGATCTACATTCCGACACATGTCAAGGGTCGTGAGATCGAACAGGATCCGATCCGTTTGAAGAACGCTCTTTCAACGGCCGAGTCGGAGCTGCAGGCAGCCGGAGTCGACGACGCGACGCGCGCATCACTGCTGTCACGGGCGAGAGCGCGGATCGACGATCGCGACTTCTGGCGTCACCAGGGATCGGGATTGGCGATCTTCATCGCCGAAGGGCTGTACGAAGAGGTGCGCCTCCGAGTCCCGGTCGGCGAGCGGGTCAGGGTGAGCGACCGATTCCTCATCACGCCGCTCGTCGAGGCGACCGGACAGCACAGCGTCTACCTTCTGGCGCTCAGTCGTCACAACGCCCGACTGTTCCAGCTCGGCGAAGAAGGCGGGACCGAGCTCGATCTCCCCGAGGGCACCCCGCGCTCGATGGAGGAGGCGAACTGGTTCATCGACCGGGAATCTCAGCTCCAGGACCGACCCAAGATGACTGGCGGCGAGTTCCACGGTCACGGTGACACCGGAGGAACCGAACGCGCCGACCTGCGACGGTTCCTGCGCGAGCTGTCGGATGGCGTGAAGGCAGTGGTCGGCGAGGGCCAGGTGATCGTCGCGGCGGTGAGCGAGCTCGCCGCTGCGTACCAGCACGACGCCCACCACCGAGTCTCCGATCATGTCGTGGCAGGCAACCCCGACAATCTCGACCTGACCGAATTGCAGGCGCGGGCCGCGGACGTGATCGAGAAGTCCCGCTCCGAGAAGATGAGCGGTCTCGAGCAGCGGTGGAACGAGTCGCTCGGCCGGAAGACGGCGACGAAGGGGATCATCGACACGGTCATCGCCGCCCACCACGGACGAGTCGAGACGCTGCTCGTCGGGGACACGAGCCCGATCTGGGGCACGTTCGATCCAGACGAGGTCGAAGTCGTCATCTACGACGAGCGTGGTCACGATCATCGCAACCTCGTGGACGACGCGATCCGGGCGACACTTCAGCACGGCGGGGACATCGTCAAGGTACGGGCCATCGAGGACGAGATCGGCTCCCTGCTCAGATACTGAACGGGCTCCCACGAGGGGAACCGAAGCCGCACTCGGTGCTGCGGTCACGCCGATCGGGCTCATTCGGGCGTACGATCGAGCCTTCGACGCCGATGGTGGACCAGACACGGCGACCATCTGACGTCGAACGAAACCCTTGACCACCCAAGCCGGGCGGCCGATGAGGTAGACACGAAAGGAGACCGCAGATGCTCGATCGTTTCACTGATCGTGACCTCGCGACACTCGCCGCCGCGCTCTCGACCACCGTGGAGGCACTGAAGCAGCAGCTGCAGCTCCGCCCATGGACGGCCGCCGACCTGCTGGCCTCCGATGAGGTGTTCGACGTCGTGATGGATCGCCAGGCGCATCCGGCGGAGCTCGTCTCCCCCTATCTCCTCTTCTCGGTGCTCGTGCATCGCTCGGCCGCCGAACTGAGATCGGCGTCGTTCGTCAACGAGTGGGCCGGGACGAAGGTTCGCCTCCCGGTGTTCGACATCACCGGGGTGCACGAGTATCTCACGGACCCGGCACGCGTGTCTTTCCTGGCGAGACTCCTGACCGCGTTCGCCGGTCCGGCTCCGCTCCCCGTCCCCGTGGATGACCGCTTCGACCTGATCTCGATCGCTCGCTGGCTCGATGCCGTGCCCGAGTCAGACCGCGTCGTGCTCTTCGAGCGACTCGGCGATCTGGCGCTGTTCCTGTCCGGGGTGTTCCCTGATGCCACCGGGGCAGCCTGGATCTCCCCCGTCGACGCCGAACGCCTCGGCAAAACGGTCGACCTGGACTCCGAGTCGATCCTCGGGCTGTGCGACTCGCTCGGCCTCGGCGGAATCGACGCCTACGAGACGCTCGGATCCGAGTGGTATCGGGCGGTCTCGGCCTCGCGTCCGGCGCCGATGATCGCCGACGTCTCTTATCGGTTCAGGGCGGCGCGTCGAGTGCTCAACCACGTCGCCGACCGCTTCCTCTTCGACATCGAACCCGGTTTCGGCTTCGCCGCCTGACCGTTCTTGTGACGCAAACCGAGGAAATAGCGTGGTAAACGTCACAAGAACGAGTTCAGCTCAGCGGAAGGCTGCGAGCGCGGTTGTCAGCTGTGCTCGGTACTCGGCGGCGCGACGCAACTTGAGCTCTTCGTAGCCCCGGACCATGTCGGGCAGGCCAGCGATCCGGATGGCCTCGGCGAGGTTCGCCTTCGACAGCCCCTCGGCGACCACGGTGAGCGCGTCTTCGAACTCGCCGATCAGCTCTCGCTCGAGGCGTCGCATCTCGGTTGCTCCGAAGGGATCCAGCCGGGTTCCACGCAGACGCTTGCCTCTCTTGAGCGCTTCGAACACCGGCAACATCGACTCCCCTATGGCGAGTTTCTCGTCGAGCCCGATCGCCTTCAGTATCGGTGGGTGGAGCATGAACCGCACCTTCGCCTCAGGCCCGCCAACCGCCTCGGCAGCCGCCCGCGCCTCCGGCATCGTCATCAGCCGAGCCACCTCGTATTCGTCCTTGTAGGCCATGAGCTTGTGCAGGCTTCGAGCGGCGGTTTCGACGAGTTCGGCCGATCCGTCGAGCTCGATCCCTGCCGATGCGAGAATGCCGACCCGATCGAGGAACCGGAGCGCATAGGCCTCGTCCTGATACTCGACCAGATCGGAGGCCAGCTCCGAGATCGTCTCGGACACGTGAAGAGCCACGGGGATCAGATCGACCTGGCGCCGCATCCGACGTGACAGCGGCGGGACGACCAGAGCACCATTCCGTGCCGACACCCTCGCCTCCACGGTTGCCGGGTCCACGCCCCAGGCTCTACCCCAGCCAAATGCCGCCAGGTTCTCTTCGACCGCGACGCCGTTCAACTCGATCGCTCGCTCCATCGCACCGGGAGAGACCGGAACGAGACCGAGCTGAACCGCAGCCCCCAAGACGAAGACATTCGTCGTTGCAGCTTCTCCCACCACGGCGCTCGTCACCTCGTGGGCATCGAGAGCCGCCACCGATCGGGAAGCCACCCTGAGCCGCTCGATCGCCTGTTCGGAGGGGAACTCTGTCGCCGGCCGGGAGATCATCGCACCTGTCGGCACCACAGAGGTGGACACCAGGGTGTCGGTTCGCTCGGGATCGCACACCGCCATCACCGGGTCTGCTGCGCCGACCAGCTGGTCGAACGCGATCAGGGCCTCGGCCTCCCCCGCACCGATGAGGTTCGACGACGCGGCCTCCGGCCCGATCAGGATCACATCACTGACGACCGGTCCGGCCTTCTGGGACAACCCCGTCTGATCGAGCCCTTCGACCCGCCAACCGTCGAACATGGCGGCCGTCGCCAGAATCTGGGATGCGGTGACGACTCCGGTGCCACCGATCCCGGCGAGCCGGACGGGGTAGGTGCCCTCCACGGTGAACCCGGGGGCATCGCCTCGATCCGGCGGCGTGCGCCAGGAACCCGTGCTCGGAGAGACGCCCTCGACCTCCATGAACGCCGGGCAGTCTCCCTTGACGCACGAGTAGTCGAAGTTGCAGGACGCCTGGTCGATCCTCGTCTTCCTGCCGAGGTCCGTTTCGAACGGCTGGACCGACAGGCAATTGCTGACGTCGCCACAATCGCCACACCCCTCACAGATGCGGTGGTTGATCACGATTCGCTTGGTCGGGGTCGGAACCAGGCCCCGCCGACGCGACCTCCGCAACTCGGCGGCACACTCCTGATCATTGATGAGCACCGTGACGCCCTGGATCTCCGCCAGTCGCTCCTGAACCTCGAGGATGCGCTCACGGTCCCACACCTCCACACCGTCCGGCAGGTCGGACCGGTCGTAGTCCTTCGGCTCGGGCACGGTCACGACGACCTTTCGAACGCCTTGAGCCAGCAGAATGCCTGCGAGCTCTGGGACGCCGACCGAGAAGCTCGAGTCCTGACCGCCCGTCATCGCGACCGTCGAGTTGTAGAGGATCTTGAAGGTGATCGACACACCGGCCCCGATTGCCGCCTGAATCGCCAGTTGCCCGGAATGGAAGTACGTGCCATCTCCGAAGTTCTGGAACACATGGCCCGTCTCGACGAACGGTTCCATCCCGATCCAATGGGCTCCCTCGTTCCCCATCGAGGTGATGCCGAACGTCTCCCCGACCAGTTCCTCGGGCATCAGAAGCGACATGCCGTGGCATCCCGTGCCCGCGCCGACCAGTGCACCGTCGGGGACCTTCGTTCCCCAGTTGTGGGGGCACCCCGAACAGAAGAACGGCGTCCGGTTGACCGTGAGCGGGATCGATGTTCGCACCGGTTCGGGCAACGGCGCCATCCTGTCGTCCAGTCTCGCCGCCAGATGTGCCCTGAGGCCCGGCAGGATGCGATCAGCGTCGAGGAGCCCGTGGCTCGGCATCAACTCGCTCCCGTCGGCGTGCGTCTTGCCGAACACGCGCGGTCGATCCGCCAGGTCGTACAACGCGTCCTTGAAGAGCCACTCGAGGGTCGGATTCTTCTCTTCCACCACCAACACCTCGGTCATGCCGGAAGCGAAGCGACGAATCAAGTCGGGGTCGAAAGGGACGGGCATCCGCAGATGAAGGAGGCGGATTCCTGCGTCTCGAAGCTGCTCGTCGCCGGCGAAGCCGAGCCTGCGAAGTGCCTCCCTCAACTCGTAGTACGTGTACCCGGTCGCGGCGATCCCGATCCAATCGTTCGGGCCCTCGACAGAGATCCGATTCAGCCGATTCTCGATCCCATATCTGAGTGCTGCTGCCGAACGAACGGTGCGGAACTCCTTCTCGGCCGCGACCATGCGAGCGGAGCCCAGGAACACCGAGCTCGGAGCGGACCGCTCGACCATGGTGAGCACCGGATCTCGATCGAGAACCGGCAGGTCGACCGTCTCCGATCCGTCCGCCACCGGTGTCACGATCTTCATCGCCGACCACAGGCCAGAAGAACGCGAGAGTGAGACGGCATGAAGCCCGAGCTCGAGGCACTCGCGGGTCGTACCCGGGTAGAGGATCGGCATGTGGAGATCGACCAGCGCCGCGTCAGACGAGGACGGCATCGTCGAGGATTTCGCTGCCGGGTCATCGCCCACCAGGGCCACCGCTCCCCCCTGCGGTGACGTGCCGGCGAAGACACCGTGCCGGACCGCATCCGTCGCCCGGTCGAGCCCGGGCGCCTTGCCGTACCAGATGCCGACGACGCCGTCGTAGCGGGCATCGGGTCTGGATGAAGCGAGCTGGCTGCCCATGACAGCGGTCGCTCCGAGCTCCTCGTTGACCGCGGGCCGGTGCACGATCGGGAGATCGGGATGGAACTGCAACATCCGCCCCATCTCGAGGTCGAAGCCCCCGAGCGGCGATCCCGGATACCCGGAGACGAGTGCAGCGGTGGACAGCCCGGCGGAGCGGTCGCGCCGGAGCTGTTCGGGTGCGATCCTGGCGAGCGCCTGGATGCTCGTCATGAACACGCGACCCTGGTCGCTCTCGTACCGATCCTCGAGGCGGTATTCGGTGGTGTCCACGTTCTCCTCTGCAAGCGACTCTTGTCCCATGCTCGCAGGATCGCCGACCACGCGTCGGACGTCGAGGCCACGAGTTACGCTCCCACGGTGATGGCCGAGCCGATCCGTGTGCAGTTGAGCAACGACGGGATGACGGCTGACCAGGTTCTTGCTGTAGCCCGCCACTCCGCAACCATCGAGGTCACGCCCGCAGCCTGGGAAGCCGTGGATCGCAGCGCCGCGGTGATCCAACGGATCCTTGACAACGAAGAGGTCGTGTATGGAGTCACGACGGGATTCGGCTCACTCGCCGACACCGTCATCCCGACCGAGCGGTCGGCCGAGCTCCAGGTTGCGCTCCTTCGATCCCACGCTGCCGGCATGGGGCCTGCCGTGGAGCCCGAGGTCGTGCGGGCGATGATGGCGCTGCGAGCAAGGACGCTGGCGATGGGGTACTCGGGGGTCCGCCGCGAGGTCGTGCAGGCCATCGTGGACGTGCTGAATGCCGGCCTCACTCCGGTGGTCCCCGAGCACGGCTCGCTGGGCGCCAGCGGTGATCTGGCTCCACTGGCGCACGTTGCACTCTGTCTGGTGGGTGAGGGCACGTTCCTCACCGATGATGGCCCGATCCCTGCGCTGGACGGACTGCGAGCGAAGGGTCTCGAGCCGATCACACTGCGAGCGAAGGAAGGCCTGGCGCTCATCAACGGCACCGACGGGATGCTCGGCATGCTGGTCCTGGCGATCGACGACCTCGCCCAGCTGGCGAAGGTCGCCGACGTGGCAGCCGCGACATCGGTGGAGGCTCTGATGGGAACCGACCGGGTGTTCGCAGAAGACCTCCAGCGTCTCCGGCCCCAGCTCGGTCAAGCTGCGAGCGCCTCGAACCTGCGAGCCCTCCTCGCAGGGAGCGGCATCATCGAGAGCCACCGAGAGAACGACTCGAGAGTCCAAGACGCCTACTCGTTGCGCTGCACACCTGCAGTCCACGGCGTGCTCCGCGACACGATCGACCATGCCCGCACGATCGCCGCCCGGGAGTTGGTGTCCGCAATCGACAACCCGATGATCCTCCCCGACGGGAGGGTCGAGTCGTGCGGCAACTTCCACGGTGCCCCGCTCGCCCAGGTCGCCGACTTTCTGGCGGTTTCTGTCGCAGATCTGTCGGCGCTCAGCGAGCGCAGGACCGACCGCATGCTGGACCGAAACCGGTCGCATGGGCTTCCGCCGTTTCTCGCGGAGGATCCCGGGATCGATTCGGGGATGATGATCGCTCACTACACCCAAGCCGCACTGGTCGCCGAGAATCGCCGACTCGCCGGTCCGGCCAGCGTCGACACGATCCCGACCAGCGCCCTCCAGGAGGATCACGTGTCGATGGGTTGGTCCGCGATGCGGAAGCTGAGGGTCACCGTGGCGAATCTGCGCCGAGTGCTCGCCGTCGAGCTGGCCACGGCAATCCGAGGTCTCGAGCTCCGGGCGGCCGCGCCTGGCGTCGGGGTCGCTGCAGCGCGCGACACGATCCGAACGGTGATTCCGGGTATCGGTCCCGACCGGTGGCTCTCGCCGGAACTGACCGCCATGGAGTCCGCCCTCGCCGACGGGTCGATCATCGCAGGTGTCGAGGGGGCCGTCGACGGGCTCGCCTGAACGACACGAGACCAACCTTCGCCCGTGGACTCGGCGGCGCACCAGGCACATCGCCTGGCACACAGCTCGGAGATCGCCGTCAGAAGTCGGGACGGCGACCCGTGGGCAACGGCCCCGGTCGGTACGCTCCGAAGAAGACCGCGAAGCGCGGCCGAGGAGAGCACGGAGCAGACATGACACCAACAGGTCCGCGGCCGGTCAGGGCGGCAACAGGGACGGATCTCACTTGCCGTGGATGGCAGCAGGAAGCCGCGCTGCGCATGTTCCACAACAACCTCGATCCGGACAACGCCGAAGATCCCGACGAACTCGTCGTCTACGGGGGAACGGGCCGGGCTGCTCGCTCATGGGCGGCGTTCGATGCCATCACCGCGACCCTTCGGAATCTTGGTGATGACGAGACCCTTCTGGTCCAGTCCGGCAAGCCGGTCGGTGTGTTTCGTACCCACGAATGGGCGCCTCGGGTCCTGATCGCCAATTCGAACCTGGTGCCCGACTGGGCGAACTGGCCCGAATTCCGCCGCCTCGAACAGCTCGGGCTCACCATGTACGGGCAGATGACAGCCGGCTCCTGGATCTACATCGGCACGCAGGGGATCCTGCAGGGCACGTACGAGACGTTTGCGGCGATCGCCAACAAGCGCTTCGGCGGTTCTCTCGCCGGCACGATCACGCTCACCGCCGGCCTCGGCGGGATGGGAGGCGCCCAGCCACTGGCGGTCACCATGAACGAAGGCGTTGCGATCTGCGTCGAGGTCGACCAGCACCGGATCGACCGCAGGCTCGAAACGCGCTATCTCGACGTCCAGGCCGACTCGGTCGCCGATGCGCTCGCGATGGCGATCGCGGCGAAACGCGATCGAACTCCCCTGTCGATCGGAATTCTGGGCAACGCCGCGGACGTGGTCCCGCAGTTGCTGGACATGGACGCCGACGTCGACATCGTCACCGATCAGACCTCGGCCCACGATCCGATGACGTACGTCCCCAACGACCTCTCACTCGAAGCGGCCGCTCAGATGAGAGCCGAAGACCCCGATGAGTACACACGCCGGTCACGCCAGGCGATGGTGGCCCACGTCGAGGCGATGGTCGGATTCATGGACGCAGGCGCCGAGGTGTTCGATTACGGCAACAGTCTCCGTGCCGAAGCTCAGCTCGGCGGGTACGACCGCGCGATGGACTACCCGGGCTTCGTCCCGGCGTACATCAGGCCGCTGTTCTGTGAAGGCAAGGGGCCGTTCCGGTGGGCGGCACTCTCCGGTGACCCGGCTGACATCGCCGCCACGGACCGCGCCGTGCTCGAAGAGTTCCCCGACGACGAGGCGCTCGGTCGGTGGATCCGGATGGCCGGTGAGCGGGTGGCGTTCCAGGGCCTGCCCGCCCGGATCTGCTGGCTGGGCTATGGCGAACGGCACCGGCTGGCCCTTCGCTTCAACCGGATGGTGGCTAGCGGCGAGATCTCGGCGCCGATCGTGATCGGCCGAGACCATCTCGACTCCGGATCGGTCGCTTCTCCGTATCGAGAGACCGAGGCGATGGCCGACGGCTCCGACGCCATCGCCGACTGGCCGCTCCTGAACGCGCTGCTCAACACCGCATCCGGCGCCACCTGGGTGAGCATCCACCACGGAGGCGGCGTCGGCATCGGCCGGTCGATTCACGCCGGGCAAGTGTGCGTCGCAGACGGCACCGACCTCGCCGCCGAGAAGCTCGAACGGGTTCTGACCAACGATCCGGGCACCGGTGTGATGCGGCACGTCGATGCCGGATACGAGCGGGCGATCGAGGTCGCCACCGAGCGGGGTGTGCGGATCCCGATGATGGAGAGCTGATGGGGGTCCGCCCGGTCGTCCCGATCGGTCACCCCGTGCTCCGCTCCCCGACGGTCGAGGTGGACCCGGCGGAGATCGCATCGGCCCAGGTCCAGGGCCTGATCGACGATTTGATCGATACGATGCGCCACGCGAACGGTGCCGGGATCGCCGCGAACCAGATCGGCGCCACCGCCCGGATCACGACCATCGAGGTCACACAGAACCCCCGGTACCCGTACAAGCCGCCGATCCCACTCACGGTGGCGATCAATCCCCGGCTCGAACCGATCGGTGATGAGACCGTGGTCATCAACGAGGGCTGCCT
Organism: uncultured bacterium; assembly: GCA_965364515.1. Lineage (GTDB taxonomy): Bacteria > Actinomycetota > Acidimicrobiia > Spongiisociales > ZC4RG35 > JAHEDH01. Next base: position 1,795 of record CBDTXZ010000074.1, on the reverse strand, counting down.
CTCCGTGCCGCTGCGTGGCGACCTCGTGCGAAACGTCTCTGTGAGGGTTCGATACCTCGATCGGGACGGCTTCGAACACGATGAGATCAAGCGGGGGCTGACAGCCGGAACGTGGCAGCACGAATGCGACCATCTCGACGGGCGGCTCATCGTCGACAGGATCGATCCTCTTACGATGGCCACCTGGGAGCAGTTCGACCTCCACCAGCGCGAGGCTTTCGTCGAACGAATCACCCGATTCACCGAGGAGGTCGGCTCGTGACTGCTTACTTCTGTGAGCACGCCCTGCTGGACGGCGTGTGGGAAGACGACGTGGTGGTTTGGTCCGAGAACGGCATGATCACCACTGTCGGCGCTGGGCTCTCGGCGCCCACGGATGCGGTCGTTCTCCGTGGACTTGTGATTCCCGGGATCGCGAACGTCCACAGCCACGCCTTCCATCGCGCGCTCCGAAGCCGCACCCACGCGCTCGGAGGCTCGTTCTGGACGTGGCGGGGCCTCATGTACGAGGCCGCCCACAAGCTCACACCGGACAGCTACTACGAGCTCGCCGCCGCGGTCTTCGCAGAGATGCTGGAGGCCGGCTTCACCGCGGTCGGAGAATTCCACTACCTGCATCATCAGGCAGACGGCACCCCGTATTCGGAACCGAACACGATGGCTCAGAGGGTGGTCGAAGCCGCCGGCGACGTCGGGATTCGAATCACTCTGCTCGACACCCTCTATCTCCATGGCGGTCTCGATGCCGACGGCTACCACCCACCGTCGGCAAGCCAGCTCCGCTTCAGCGACCGGACGGTCGACCGCTACCTGGAACGCACAACCCAGCTCAGCCTCGGAGGCCTGTCCAAGGTCGGTACCGCCATCCACTCGATCCGGGCGGTCGACCCTGAGTCGATCTCCATCGTCGGATCCTCCCTGGAACGGCCTATCCACGCCCATGTGTCCGAACAGCCCGATGAGAACACCCAGAGCCTCGCCGCCCACAACGGCACGCCGACGGAGCTCTTCCAGGACGCGGGGATCCTGTCACAGTCGTTCACGGCGGTTCACGCAACACATCTCACCCCTCACGACGTCGCAGTGTTGGGCGATGCCGGTTCCTCAGTGTGTTTCTGCCCAACCACCGAACGCGACCTCGCCGACGGCGTCGGGCCGGCTGCCGAGCTCAAGCAGGCCGGTGCCAGGCTCTGCCTCGGGAGCGACTCGCATGCAGTGATCGATCCATTCGAGGAGATGCGGGCGATCGAGATGCACGAACGGCTCGCCTCACACCAGCGTGGCGTCTTCCATTCGGCTGACCTCATCGCGGCTGCGAGCGTCGACGGGTACGAGGCGATCGGCTGGCCGGGTGGCGGGCGGATCGCCGTGGGGGCTCCAGCCGACCTGGTTTGTGTGGGCATGGGTTCGAACCGGCTGGCCGGCGCAGATCGCTCCCTGCCTGATGATGCGATCGTGTTTGGTGCAGGTGCCCCGGATGTGACCGACGTCGTCGTGGCCGGACGCCACGTGGTCACCAACGGCTCACACCGGGCCGTCGCGACCGCGGAGGAGCTCGACCGAGTCATCCAGGCGCTCTTCCGGTGACGCGTGTCATCGACGACATCGGGCTGCTGGTCACGAACGACCCGACCATCGGACGCGGACCGCTCGGTCTGATCGAGAACGCCTCTGTCGTGATCGACGGTGGCTCCGTCGTGTTCGTGGGGCCGGCCGGACAACTCGCCGACGAACGCATCGATGCCAAGGGCAGGTGTGTGCTGCCGGGCTTCGTCGACTCACACACCCATCTGGT
>CBDTXZ010000073.1:0-13748 GCA_965364515.1 uncultured bacterium | reverse complement strand
GCGTCGGCTCACCCCGCGCGGGAACGCCGATTTCGACGACAAGGTGATCAACGACTTGGCGCGGATCGGAGACCGGTTCATCGCAGTCGGGGGCGACTTCTTCCAAACCGGGCTGATGACCGCCTGGACGTCCCCGGATGGTCTTCAATGGCAGCGTCTTCCTCATCCAGCGGAGACGACCGATCCCTCCGTGGCCCAGATGTTCGGTCAGGTGATCGGTGTCGCCGAGGGATCCATCTGGGTTGCCGGCCAGGACTTCGATGCTCGACGCGGCGAGCCGCAGGCGCTGCCGGCGCTGTGGCGCTCGCCGGATGGCGTGGCCTGGGAGCGTGTTTCGGTCGACGAACTGGACGTCTATGTCCCGTTCGAGATCGTCTCCACCCCAGACTTCAGGATCGGCGTCTGGCCGGCCCCGTCCAGCCTCATCGACGAGCCGATCATCCTGTTCGGCGCGGACTAGGTGTTCTGGTCTCGAGCTTCGCAGAGCCGGGAACCGAATGCCGCCGGCTCTAGAGCAGGGGGGTGACCAGCTCCTCGAGGCTTGGGCCGATCTGCTCCTCGAGGTCGTAGAACACCCGAACCGAGGGCGTCTCGAGGTCGAGGAGGCCGGCCAGATCGATCGGCGTACCGATGATCACCACGTCAGCTCGCTCGGACGCCCTGTGGATCGTCTCGCGCAGGTCAGCCCGTTGCTGCTCGCCGTACCCCATTGCGGGGAGCACCTGTTCGAGATGGGTCCACTTGTCGAACACGTCGACCAGTGACCCGACGGCGTACGGTCTGGGATCGATCACTTCGGATGCCCCGAAGGTCTGCGCCGCCACCATCCCGGCGCCATAGGCCATCTCTCCGTGGGTGGTCGTGGGCCCGTCCTCGACCACCAGCACCCGCTTTCCGGCGATGAGCTGGGGGTCGTCGACCCGGACGGTCGATGCGGCTTCGATCACCGTCGCCTTCGGGTTCGCCGAGGCGATGTTGGCTCTGATCGTGGCGATATCCGACGGATCGGCCGAGTCGACCTTGTTGATCACGACCACGCCCGCACGACGAAGGTTCGCTTCGCCCGGCCAGTAGCGCAGTTCGTGCCCGGCTCGGTGGGGGTCGACGACACAGATGTCGAGATCGGGTCGGATGAACGGTGTGTCGTTGTTCCCGCCGTCCCACAGGATCACGTCGGTCTCGGCTTCGGCCGCAGCGAGGATGGCTTCGTAGTCCGCTCCGGCGAAGACGATTGCGCCCTCTCGGAGATACGGTTCGTATTCCTCGCGTTCCTCGATGGTTGCCTCCGCCGCAATGAGCTCTTCGAAGGTCTCGAAGCGCTGTACCCGCTGTTTCACCAGATTCCCATAGGGCATGGGATGCCGGATCGCTGCGGCCCTCACGCCCGCAGCTGCGGCGATCGAGCGAATCTTGCGCGAGGTCTGGCTCTTGCCCGACCCGGTCCGTGCGGCCGTGACCGAGATCACCGGGTTCGAGGATTCGAGCATCGTCTCGTCCCCGGCCAGGAGGAACGCGGCTCCTGCGGCGTTCGCCCGTGCGGCCAGGTGCATCACGTGATCGTGACCGACGTCGGAGTAGGCGAACATGACGACGTCGATCGAGCGGTCGATGATCAGCGATTCCAACTCGGCTTCCGGCACGATGGGCACACCCGACGGATAGAGGGCGCCGGCGAGCTCTGGGGGGTACACCCGATCAGCGATGTCGGGGATCTGGGTCGCAGTGAAGGCGACGACCTCCTTGGTGGGATCGTTGCGGTAGAGGACGTTGAAGTTGTGGAAGTCCCGGCCTGCAGCGCCGAGGATGAGGACTCTGGTCGGAGGGGACGGTGAGGTGGCCATGGGGCGAAACATATCCGCTCGGCCGATGCAGGTCACGGGTCATCTGTCACACTCGCAGTATGAACCGAGCTATCACCCCTCATGGCATCGCACCCCCGGCCGCCAACTACGCCCACGCAGTGCTCTCTTCGGGAACCAGCATGCTCCACACGTCGGGCGTGGTTCCCGTCCGCCCGGACGGCACTACGCCGGTGCGGGTCGGGGAACAGGCGGAGGTGGTGTGGGCGAACATCGCCTCGATGCTGGGGGAGGCGTCTATGCAGCCGACCGATGTCGTGTCCGTCGTGACCTATGCCGTCGTCGGTGAGGACCTGGCGCCGGTCATGGCTGCGCGTGACGCGTTCTTCGGCGATCACCGAGCTGCGTCGACCCTCGTCACGGTGCCTGCGCTTGCACGTCCGGAGTGGAAGGTCGAGATCGCCATCGTGGCAGTGGGCTGAGCAGACAGCTCGTAGCATTCGCTCTCCAGCCTCGAGGAGATCGAATGAACAACATCGTGCGTGCGGCCCTGGTGCAGGCCGAATGGACCGGCGACGTCGAGTCGATGATCGACAAGCAGATCGGGTACGCCCGTGAGGCAGCGGATGATGGCGCCCGGGTTTTGTGTTTCCAGGAGATCTTCTCCACGCCCTACTTCTGCGCCGTGCAGGAGCGAGAGCACTTCTCGTACGCAGAGCCGATGCCGGGTCCGACCACCGAGCGGATGTCTGCGTTGGCCAAGGAGACTGGCATGGTGCTCGTTGTCCCCATGTTCGAGATGGTCGACGAGGGCACGTACTACAACACTGCGATGGTGATCGATGCCGACGGGGAGATGCTCGGGAAGTACCGGAAGAATCACATCCCCCAGGTGAAGGGATTCTGGGAGAAGTTCTACTTCCGACCGGGCAACCTCGGCTACCCCGTGTTCGACACCGCCGTCGGCAGGATCGGCGTGTACATCTGCTACGACCGGCACTTCCCGGAGGGGTGGCGAGAGCTCGGGCTGAACGGCGCCAAGATCGTCTTCAACCCGTCCGCCACCACCAAGGGTCACTCGGACTACCTGTGGCGGCTCGAACAACCGGCTGCTGCCGTCGCGAATGAGTACTTCATCGGAGCGATCAACCGGGTCGGAGTCGATCCCAACGAGGGGACCCGGTATTACGGGTCGTCGTATTTCGTCGATCCGCGGGCCAACTTCGTCGGCGAGCTGGGATCGGACACCGATGACGACGTCGTCGTCAGGGATCTCGACATGTCGATGGTGGAGGAGACGCGCAACTACTGGCAGTTCTTCCGTGACCGCCGACCCGAGACCTACGAACGAATCGCAGAACTGTGAAGCCGAGTGCGTTCTTGTGACGGAAACGCCGGTCATATCCGCATTAGCGTCACAAGAATGAGTGCTGAACTGTTGGGCCTGTACGACGAGGTCGTCGACGAGGAGGCGCTCGCGCGAACCGCCGAACGGTTTCGCGAGCGGAACATCGTTCTCCCGACGTTCGCCCAACTCTCGGATCCCACCACACTGCCCGAAGCGGTGTCCGACCTGCTCAGAGACGTCGGTCCCGACGATGCCGACGCCAGGAACCTGTGGCGCGTGCACTGGTACAACTCCGACAACCGTCGTGACCGCGTGGACGTGCCCGGATACATCGAGATCCCCAGCCAGCTATCCGGTGTCGAGGCTCGTATCGTTCTCGCCCTCGGCCACCGCTTCCCCATGATCACCGCCCACAAAGTGCTGGCGGCCTATTCGTGCCTGGCTCCCAAGCTGGTCGCCGGGGCCTTCGATCCCACCCGGCACCGAGCCATCTGGCCGTCCACCGGCAACTACGCCCGCGGGGGCGTGGCGATCTCGAAGATCATGGGCTGCCGCGGCGTCGCCGTTCTGCCAGAGGGGATGAGCAAGGAGCGGTTCGATTGGCTGGAGAATTGGATCGCCGACCCGTCCGACGTCATCCGCACCCACGGCACCGAATCGAACGTCAAGGAGATCTACGACGCCTGCAAGGAACTGGCAGAGGACGAGACCAACGTCGTCCTCAACCAGTTCTCGGAGTTCTCCAACCACCTCGGGCACTACCGCGTCACCGGCCCGGCTCTCGAGCACGTCTTCGCCGACACGGGTGGAGCGAACCTCGTCGCCTACGTCTCGGCGTCCGGGTCGGCCGGCACGCTCGGCGCAGGGGACTATCTGAAGGAGCGCCATGGGTGCCGGATCGTGCCGGTCGAGGCGCTCGAGTGTCCGACGATGCTGTACAACGGATACGGCGAGCACAACATCCAGGGCATCGGCGACAAACACATCCCGCTCATCCACAACGTGACCAACTCGGATGACGTCATCGCCATCTCCGATCGGGCTACGGACACCCTGACCGCCCTGTTCAACACCCGATCCGGCAGGGAATACCTGGTCGAGTTGGGCCTCGATCCGGAGTTCGTGTCGAGCCTGCGTCATCTCGGCTACTCATCGATCGCCAACATGCTGGCGGCGATCAAGCTCGCGAAGTACCACGGCTACGGGCCGGACGACGTGATCGTGACCGTCGCCACGGACGGGTTCGAGATGTACAGCTCGGAGCTCGACACGATCATCGATCGCGATCACGGTGGTGACTTCGATCGGGCCGCTGCGGCGGCGGCGCACGCTCGATTCATCGAGGGGACCGACACCGAGCACCTCCTCGAACTGAGCGAGGTCGATCGCAGGCGGATCTTCAACCTCGGCTACTACACGTGGGTCGAGCAGCAGGACATCCCGTTCCCGACGTTCGAAGCGCGTCGAAGTCAGTCGTGGTGGGACGGATTGCGCGGCTACACCGATCGTTGGGACGACATGATCACCGAGTTCAACGAACGGACCGGCGCCTCTCTGTGAACCTGATCGACTGCAGCTCTTCCAACCCGTTCATCCGATACCGACGGCTGCTGGAATCGTTCGGTCGGGCGCACGCAGCCGGATGGTCCGATGGCGACTTCATCGCACTGATCGAACGTCTCGACGAGGCGCTGCGCACGATCGACGGTCGGGGCTTCGAGGTGACCCCGCTGTCCCTGGACGCAGAGACTGCGATCGCACTCGGATTGGCGACCGAGCGGCTCTGGATCAAGGACGACACCCACAACGTCGGTGGCTCCCACAAGGCGCGTCACCTCTTCGGCGTCATGCTCCACCTGGCTCTGGACGTCCCCAGTGAAGAGTCTGAGCTCGCAATCGCCTCGTGCGGCAACGCCGCACTGGCTGCCGCCGTCGTGGCTCGAGCCGAGGAGAGACCCCTCCGCGTGTTCATTCCCACATGGGCGGAACGCCCGGTCGTCGAAGCTCTCGAGCGCCTCGATGCTCGGATCGAGGTGTGTGAGCGCAGACCGGGTGAGGCGGGTGATCCCACCTATCTCCGCTTCCTCGAGGCCGTCGAGGCCGGAGCGACGCCTTTCTCGGTTCAGAGCACCGTGACGCCGACGACCATCGACGGCGGCCGCACCCTGGGGTGGGAGGTCGCAGAAGAGCTCGGCAACTCCGGTGTCGAAGGGCCGTTGCGGGTCATGGTTCAGATCGGAGGAGGTGCGATGGCCTCGGCGTTTGCGGCCGGGATGGGCTACGCGGTCACTCGCGACTGGGTCAGGGTGGAGCCGAGATACCACCCGGTGCAGACCCGTGCATGCGCTCCATTCCACCGCGCCTGGGACGGCCTCCTGACAGCGGCCGGCGTGGATCGTTCACAGCCAGGCCCGGTGCGCGCTGCTGCCGTGGCATCCGACGCTGGGGCTCTGGCGGTTGTCATGAGCCTTGCGAGGAACGCCCCGGATCGTTTCATGTATCCGTGGGACCCGGTGGGGGAGTCGGCGGCCACCGGCATTCTCGACGATCTCACGTACGACTGGATCGGCATCTTGGAACCCATGCTCGAGAGCGGTGGCTGGCCGGTCGTGGTCGACGAGGCGGCGATTCTCCAGGCCCACCAGGTCGTCAATCAGGTATCGGGAATCGCTGCCAGCGCGACCGGATCGGCCGGGGTCGCAGGCCTGCTCGACGGTGAGCTTGGATCATCGATCGAATCGAGCGAGTCCGTTCTTGTCTTGGCCACCGGCATCGAGCGCTGACGGCCCTGACAACTCGAAAAGGGATGCTTCGGGGATGCAGCTACCTTTGTCCGAACACTCGAGGAGTTCCCCCATGAGATCAGTTGTCTTCATTGCCGCGACCATTCTGCTGGTGGCAGGGTGCACGTCGGAGACCTCCGACACCACCTCGTCTGAACCCGCAACGTCGGTCGCCGAGGCGACCACCACGACGACGCAGCCATCGACCACGACGGTTGCGGATGTGACGACGACGGTCCAAGAGACGACGACCGCGCCGGAGACGACCACCACCACCCAGCCCGGGGTCGTCCAGGTGTCGATCTCGTATGCGGGCGGCGAAGTGACGGGAGGCGGGCGGATCGAAGTCCCGCTCGGTGAGCCGGTGGAACTGACCATCGTCTCCGATGTTGCCGATGAGGGCCACCTCCACGGCTACGACCTCTTCGTGGACCTGGAACCCGGCACTCCTGGCTCGATCGAGTTCACCGCCGACATCCCCGGCATCTTCGAGTTGGAGCTGGAGGGGTCAGGAGTCCTTCTCGCCGACTTCGAGGTCGCGCCTTGAGGCGAGCCGCTCGGGTCGCCCTCGCCGGTGGCCTTCTCGTCCTGTTCGGGGGGCTCCCGGCGTCCGCACACGGCCTGGGCGGCAGAGCCGACCTTCCCATCCCGTTGAGCATGTTCCTCGCAGGCGCATCGGTGGTGCTCATCCTCTCGTTCGCAGCGCTGGCGGTCCTCTGGCCCGACCACCGGTGGCAGGAGGGCTCGCCTCTCAGACCCCTGAATGTGCCGGGCTTCGGGGGCCTCACGACCGGACTGAGCATCTTCGGCGTGATCGTGCTGCTCTTCATGGTCGCAACGGCGGTTTTCGGTGTGAACAACGCCAGCCGGAACCCGGCACCGGTGCTGCTGTGGGTCGGCTTCTGGCTCGTGATCCCGTTCGCCTCCGCCATCTTCGGAAATCTCTACCGGTTCATCAATCCGTTCCCGACGCTTGCACGGTGGCTCGGACTCGAAGGCGAGGAGCGTCCTGAGTTCCTGGCCTCCAACGGCATGTACCCGGCGGCAGGGGTCCTGCTCGCCTTCACCTGGGTCGAGACGGTGTATCCGGACGCAGCTGCGCCACGGACGATCGCAATCATGGTGATCGGGTACCTGGCGATGATGCTCATCTCCATCGATCGGATCGGGCCGGCGACCACGGCGCAGGGCGTTGACGGATTCGCCGTGTACATCCGTCTCATCTCGCGTATCTCTCCGTTCACGACCGACGACAACGGCGATCCTGCCTGGCGGGGATGGCTTCGCGGTCTGGCCGGCTTGAAGGAGACCCCGGGTCTGGCGCTCTTCCTCGTCGTCATGGTCGGCACCGTGACCTACGACGGGATATCGGAGACGCCTTGGTTCCGCGATCTGTTCGGTGACCTCGCGACCGGTCTGGCGGGCGGTACGGTCCTCTTGGTCGCCACCGTCGGGCTGATCGGAGTGGGATACGGTTTGGCGTGTCTCGCAGCCGCCAGGATCGCCGGTGACGGATGGACCGCCGAGCGCGTCGCCGACCGATTCGCCCACACGCTCGTGCCGATTGCGCTCGCGTACGCAGTCGCCCACTATTTCACGCTGGTCCTCTTCGAGGGCCAACGCATCATCAGTTCGTTGTCCGACCCCTTCGGCACCGGACTCGACCTCTTCGGCACGGTCGACAGGCCGATCGACTTCACACTGATCTCACCGACGGGCGTCTGGTACGTCCAGCTGGTCGTGATCGTCGCCGGCCATGTGGCAGCCGTGTTCCTCGCCCACGATCGGGCGCTCTACGACTTCTCGTCGGAGGTCGCCGTGCGCACCCAGTATGCGATGCTCGCGCTGATGGTCGTCCTGACCGGAATCGGGTTGGCGATCCTGGCAGCCGGCTGATCAGGCGCTCGGAAGACTGAGCGTGAAACAGGTCCGGCCGTCGATGCGGGCGTAGGTGAGGTCTCCCCCCATCAGCCCGGCGAGCTTCCGACAGATCGACAGTCCGAGACCGGTCGAGCCGGACACGGTCGCCGCCGTGACGGATCTCCGTTTGGCCGAGAAGAGCGAGTCCAGGCGGTCGGGTGCGACGCCCGCCCCGTCGTCGGACACGACCACGGACACCCGGTCGCCCGAGCTTCCGAGGCTGATCCGCACATCGGGTCCGCCATAGCGTTCGGCATTCGTCAGGAGGTTCCTCACGACCTGACGGACACGTCCTGGGTCACCGAGCCCCATCACCGAGTCATCGGCGGGCTCGACGGTGATGCCGCGTGTATGGGAGCCGCCGTTGTCCAGCACCTGCTTGACCTCGGCGGCGAGGTCCACCGGTTCCTTCGTGACGGCCAGATCTCCCGACTCCGATCGCGCGGCGATCAGCAGGTCTTCGACGATGTTGGACACCTCCCGGGCCTGATGGGCGATCGAGGCGAGGATCTCCGTGCGTTCGCTTGCGCTCATCGACTCGGAGCTGTCCATCAGGATCTCGGTGAAGCCGAGTACGCCGGTGAGGGGCGTTCGGATCTCGTGACTCACCGCTGCGAGGAATTCGTTCTTCTCCTCGACGAGATGCTGGAGTCGCCGTTGCTCGTTGCGCTCCTTCGTCGCATCCTCGATGGTGACGACGACCCTGCGATAGTCGGGGCCCCGTGGCCCGACCGGGACGGCCATCGTTCGTCGTGCGTCGAAAGGCGCTCCGAAGGCGGTTCTCCCGAGGAACTCGCATTGACTGTGGGTCTTCCCCTGCCAGACCGTTTCGAGTTGGTCGATCCAGCTCTCGAACGATTCCTCGTTGACGATGACCGGGTCCACGAATCCCTCCGTCTGCTCCGGGGTGAGTCCGATGATGCTGACCGCCGCAGGGTTGGCAGCGACATTCCGGATGTGTCCCACGAGCTCTCGGAGGCGTTGAGCGTCAGTTCCGACGTGTTCGCGGATGTCTTCGACGCCCTGCTCCCGCAGCTTGTCGAACTCTTCGAGGAGGAGGCGATAGTCCTGTTCGATGGTCGGGATCGGAGAGACGCTGAACAACGTCTCGAAACGGGCGGCGTCCGAATGGTGGTACTCGTAGGCGATGAGGCTCAGGAACTCACCCCATTGGTCGCCTCGCGGTGGACGCTCGATCGAGAGGCCGAGCGTCGTGAGGGCGCGGTCGATGGCGTCCACACCGGTGAACGTGGTGGCATCCGCAGGGGGGCGGGGAAACATGTTGTTCTTATCGGCCATTGTGCGTTCGAGTCAAGGTGGTTGATTGACTAGTCATCTGGTGTGTGTCGCGAACCATGCTCCAGATTCGAAGCGCCCGATGACGACACAGAGAGCATGACACAGACCGGAGCGTCGCTGGGAAGCAATCCGAAGCGGATCTCGATGGAATGCGGGTCGTGCGGCGACCGTGCCGCCGCCCTCATCCCATCGGGGTTCGCATGTCTCGACTGTGCCATGAGCGCCTTCTACGCTGCCGCCGATGCCGGCGACAACTCCTGGTTCCCGATCCTGCTGAGATCGCCACGGGACCGAAGCCGTCGATTCCCGGTCCGCATCCACTGAAGTTCCACGGTCCAGGTCGATATCAGTACCGATAGAAACCTTCGCCGGTCTTCCGGCCGAGCAGACCTGCCTCCACCATGCGGGTGAGAAGCGGGGGAGAGGCGTAGAGCGGCTCCTTGTACTCGTCGAAGAGGACATCGGCCACGAGCTTCATGGTGTCCAGACCGATGAAGTCGCTCAACTGGAGGGGGCCCATCGGGTGATTGGCGCCGAGCCTCATGCCTGTGTCGATGTCTTCGGCGCTGGCGACGCCGGCCTCGTACATCCGGATCGCACCGAGGAGGTACGGGACGAGCAGCATGTTGACCACGAACCCGCCGCGGTCCTTCGCCCTGATGACGGTCTTGCCGAGCGTGTCGGTGGCATACCCCTCGGCACGCCGTTCCACGGCCTCATCGGAGCGAACCGTGGTCACGAGCTCCATCAACGTCATCACGGGGACCGGGTTGAAGAAGTGCATTCCCACGACGTGGGAGGGGCGGCCGGTGGCCGCCGCGAGCCGTGTGATGGGAATCGACGAGGTGTTCGATGCCAGGATCGCATCGTCGGACTCGACCACCGCGTCCAGGGTCCGGAAGATCCCGAGCTTGAGCTCCTCGTCCTCGGTGACGGCTTCGATGACCAGATCACGGTCTGCGAATTCGGCGAGGTCGGTGGTGTACCCGACTCGAGCGATGGCAGCGTCGCGTTCCGACGGCTCGAGCTTCCCTCGCTCGACCGCACGGTCGAGCGATCGGACCAGCCTCTCGCGGCTCTTCTCGGCGAACTCGGGCTCGACCTCCATGATGAGGACGTCGGACCCCGCCTTTGCTGCCACTTCGGCGATCCCGGCACCCATCTGTCCGCCCCCGACCACGCCGAGCCTGGTGATGTCGCTCATGTCTCCTCCGATTCGTTGGTGCGCCATTCTGACAGCTTCGACGACGTCGCCCGGCCTCTCCTCCTACGCTCTCGGTCGAGCGAGAACGGGAGCCGGTCGTGCCGGACGCAGATGCGTGGAGTGCCAGATACGAGCTCGGTTCGATCCCCTGGGATCTCGGCAGGGCCCATCCGGAGCTCGAGACGAGGCTGGCGCTCGATCCTTCCCTCGGCACCGGTTCCGTCGGTTCGGTGCTCGTCCCTGGGGCTGGCACCGGTCACGATGCCGCTGCACTCGCCCAGGCGGGCTGGAAGGTCACTGCGGTCGACATCGCTCCGGCCGTCGAGGCCGCCCTGCTCCGTCGGCTCGATGCGGATGGAGCCTCGGTCGTGATCGGTGACTCTCTCGACATCGACGTCGATGAGCCATTCGACCTCGTGTTCGACCACACATTCTTCTGTGCGATCGATCCAGCCGACCGTCCTCGGTTCGGCTCGATGGCAGAGCGGGTTCTGACCAGGAGCGGATCCGTGATCTCAGTCGTCTTTCCGATCGGTCGGCCCTCGTCGGACGGGGGTCCGCCCTGGGGCTTCGATGTCGCGGACATGGCTCGTGCGCTCGGAGATCGTTTCGCCCTCTCGGAGCAGTCCGAACACATGCGAGTTGCCGGACGGCGGTGGCCCCATGCGTGGACCAGGTGGAGCCGAAGCGACGGTTGAGGTCAGTGCAATCGCTCGCCGGTCTGTACCCGCCACAACGAGTGGTACTGGCCCTCCCGTGACACCAGTTCTTCGTGGGTGCCCGACTCGACCAGCTTGCCCCGGTCGAGGACGTAGATGCGGTCTGCGTGTCGGATCGTCGAGAGGCGATGCGCCACGACGATGGTCGTCCGGTCGAGGGCGACTCGTTCCAACGAGCGCTGGATCGCAGCCTCGGTCTCGTTGTCGACGGCCGACGTCGCCTCGTCGAGGACCAGGACTGCAGGGTCGGTGAGGATGGCGCGGGCGATCGAGATCCGTTGACGTTGGCCTCCCGACAGCTTCTGGCCACGTTCACCGACCACGGTGTCGTAGCCCGCAGGGAGCGCCCGGATGAAGTCGTCCGCCTCGGCGAGCTCGGCGGCACGGACGATGGCGTCCATGTCGGCATCGGGTGCGCCGTAGGCGATGTTCTCTTGCACGGTCCCGTGGAACAAGAACACGTCCTGGCTGACCAGACCGATCGCCCTGCGGAGATCGGTTGAACGGAGCTCGCGAACGTCGTGACCGTCGAGGCGGACCGAACCGGCATCGACGTCGGCGAACCGGAGCAGCAGTTTGAGCAGTGTCGTCTTGCCAGAGCCGGTGGCCCCCACGATCGCGGCCGTCTGTCCAGCGGGGATGTCGATGTCGATCCCGTCGAGGACGGAATGGCCCGGGTCGTAGGCAAACGCAACCCCATCGAAGGTGACGTGTCCGTCGGGCTGGTCGAGCGAGGTCGTCCCGTCGATCATGCCGGGTTCCGTGTCGAGGAGATCGAGGATCCGGCTCGTCGACGCCATCGAGCGCTGATACAAGTCCAATGTCTCCCCGAGCATCGTGAGCGGCCACAGCAACCGCTGGGTGAGGAAGATGAGGACCGAGTACGCGCCGACCTCGAGGGCGCCATCGAGCACCTGGAAGCCGCCGTACATGAGCGTCACCAGGAATCCGGCGAGGATGGCGATCCTGATCGCCGGTACGAAGGCGGACGACAGCTTGATGGCGCCTTCGTTGACGGTGCGGTACTGATTCGATTCACTCTCGATCCTGGCCGTTTCGCGGGCCTCCGCCGTGAAGGACTTGATGGTCGCGATCCCACCCAGGTTGTTCGAAAGCACCGAGTTCAGGAAGCCCGCCTGGTTGCGGACGCCCATGTAGCGCGGGGCCAGTGCCCGCGTGAATCGGATCGATCCCCACACGATGATCGGGATGGGGATCAGCGAGAGGGCGGCGATCGACGGCGACAGGATGAAGAAGACACCGCCGACACCGACCACAGACGTCAACGTCTGGATGACCTGATTGGCGCCGACGTCGAGAAAGCGCTCGAGTTGGTTGACGTCGTCGTTGAGGACCGCCATGAGGGCTCCGGTGGAGCGATCCTCGAAGTATCCGAGTTCGAGTCCCTGGACGTGGTCGTAGGTCTCGACCCGGAGATCGTGCTGGACGGTCTGCGCCAGATTCCGCCACCGGATCTTGAGTGCGTATTCGAAGGCCGATTCCAGAGCCCACACCACGAACGTGAGCACACCCAGGACGATCAGTTGGTCGCGAACCGCCGTGACACCGAGTCCGGCGAGCCACGAATCCTCGCCTCTCACGACCACGTCGACCGCGCCGCCGATCAGGATCTCGGGTGCGATGTCCATGATCTTGTTGAGAACAGACCATGTGGTCGCCATGCGAAGGTCGCGGCGGTGTGGATGCGCATAGCGGAGCAGGCGGCGGATCGGGGGCGCTTGACTCATGAGCCGCGCACGCTACTTCGGCTTCGGTGCTTCACGGATTCCGGGCGGACCACATCCGGGCTCGGCCGGCAAGACGGGCGATCCGGCCGATCCAGCCACTGGCGAGCCGACGCTCTGCCCACTCGTAGGCCAGCACCGCTCCGGACGTCCCCATGGTCGGGTAGATCGTGTCTGTGAAGGCCAACTCGGTGATCCTTCGGCCTTTCGCCACGGGTCGAACCCACTGGTTGGCCCATTCGGCCGCGTTGGGGCCGACGATCGTGACACCGAACAGCTTGCCTGTACGCGAGTGCACCGCTTCGACGAAACCCTCGCCCGTTCCCGAAACCGTGGCGCGGTCGACTCGCCCGATGGGGATCCGGGTCGTCCTGATGTCGAGCCCCTGTCCCATCGCCTGGTGCTTCGTGAGGCCGACTTGGGCGATCTCGGGGTCGGTGAACGCCGCCCACCTGGTCACTCCGGTGTCGACGCGAAGGGCTCTGGGGGAGACCAGATTGATCAGGACGGAGGCGCCCTGCGCCGAGGCGATGTGGGTGAGCCCGGCGCCGGCAGCATCACCGCATGCGAAGATGTGCCTCTGGCTGGTGCGCAGGCGATCGTCGAGCACGGGCACACCGTCCTCGGCCAACTCGATGCCCGCAGCAGACGGGTTCAGTCGTTCGATCGAGGCGTCTCGTCCGGTCGCCACCAGGACATGGGATGCCACCACGACCGTGCCGTCCTCGACGGCGAGTCTGATCTCATCGTCGCCTTCGGCGGCGGACACCACCGTGGTCTCTCTGTGGATCTTCACTCCTTCGGCTTCGATCCGCCGGGCCACGATCTCGGAGGCATCGGGATGGGCGCCGGGGAGCAGCCGGTCGACGTCGGTGATGATCGTGACCGCGCTTCCGAGTCGCCTGAAGGCCTGAGCCATCTCGGTGCCGAT